>JBKPDW010000017.1:0-15957 GCA_046728115.1 Acidobacteriota bacterium
TGGCATGGTCGTTCACACGCGTACCCCCGACGTGGTACAGGCGCGGGCGAGCGTGTTCGAGTTCCTCCTCGTCAATCACCCGCTCGACTGCCCGGTGTGCGACAAAGGGGGCGAATGTCCACTCCAGGACTTTTCGTACACGTTCGGCCCCGATCAGAGCCGGATGGAATTTCCGCGACGGGTGTTCGACGGTGAAGGCGTCAAGGGCGACGTCGATTTCGGTCCGACGCTGATGCTGAATCGTCAGCGGTGCATCCTCTGCACGCGCTGCGTGCGGTTCATGCGCGAAGTGGACGGGGACGCGCAAATCAACATCATCGACCGTGGCTACGGCAGCGAGATCGCGACGTTTCAGGAAGAAGGTGTCCATTCGCTGCTCTCGGGCAATCTGATGGACGTATGTCCCGTCGGCGCGATCACCACGCGCGACTATCGTTTCAAGTCTCGCCCGTGGGACAACCCGACCGCGGCGGACACGATCTGCACCCAGTGCGCCAAGGGCTGCAGCATCACCGCATGGATCAAAGCCAAACCGGAATGGGCCAAAGGATCGCGACTGATTCGCTTCACGCCGCGGTTCAATCCAGACGTGAACGGTTACTGGATGTGCGATATCGGCCGGTTCGAATACCACTGGATCGAAGGAGACGATCGCCTGCGCAAGCCGCTGATGAAGACCGATACCGGACTGGAGCCGGTCTCGTGGCACGATGCCCGGGCGAAGCTCGCCGACCGACTGGGCGCCGCCGGCGCGGCTGACCCCGAAAGCGTGCGGTTCCTCGTGTCGGCCCATGCGTCGTACGAGGAACTGTTTCTGTTCCGAAGATTGACTGAAGAGCTGATCGGCGAGCACGGCCCCGACGCCATAACGGTGACGTGGCGCTCGTCAGACAAGCCGCAACCGGAGGGTGCGAAATTCAAGGTTCCGCGAGTCGACGCACCCAATGTGAACGGGGCGCGGGTGCTCGGTCTCGTGTCAGGCGGCATCGGCCCGGAGGCGGACGGTGCGGACCTCACCCCGCTGCGACGAGCGGTGGACAGCGGCCGCGTAAAAGCGCTGTACGTCTTCGATCCAGGTCCGGAGGGATCCTTGGGCGACACTCGGTGGATCGTCGAGGCCCGCCGCGGCGGCGCGGTTCCGCTGCTGATCGTCCAGGGAGTCGTGATGAGCGGTCTCGCCCGGCTCGCCGATTTCGTGCTTCCCGGTGCATCGTACGTCGAGAAAGAAGCGTCTTACACGAACGAGCAGGGTTACCTGCAAGGCACCGCCGCGGCCATTCCGACGCCTGGCGAAGCCATGGATGACTGGCAGATCCTCGTCAACCTCGGCGAAGCGCTGGGCGTGAAATTCGGCTACGGTACAGCTGCGGCTGTCCGCGCGGATATCTTCGCGAGGTTCAGCGGCGTCGAGCAGCTGGCCGGCCTCTCGTCACTGACCTTCAACCGCCCGACGAGCGCGCGTCACTGGCTGCAGGCCTCGAACCCGTCAGAGCGATGGAAGTGGGATTTCATGTTTCAGGATCTGCCGCCGGTGAAGGGCGCGGTCGATCCGAGCTCGCTGCCGACGGCGCCAGGAATGATTGCGTTGAGAGAAGTGAAGTGAGTCCTGAAGCTCTCCACCACGGCGGACACGAGGGACCCGGACAAGGGCGATCGCTTGCCCTACAGGGTCTTATCCTGCGTGTCCTCTTTGTGCTCTGCAGCGGAGAGGTTCTCTTCGGGGTTCTTCTTGGCCCAGCTGTCGCGCAAGCCCAACCCCGCCGCCCCCGCGCCGAGGTCTCGCCGATCATCGAGAGCACGTCTGTCCATGCGGGAAGCACGGTGCGTGCTGCACTGCGTGTCACGCTGCCGGAAGGCCTGCACACCCAGTCCAACAGACCTCGCGACGAGACGTTGATTCCGACGGTGTTGACCGTCGACGCGCCGGCCGGCATCACGTGGGACGAAGTCGTCTGGCCGCCGGCTATCGATCTGAATCAAGCGGGGCAGGACAAGCCGCTTGCCGTGTTCGAGCGCGAATTCCTGATCGGCGTCAAGCTGACCGTCGCACCTGCCGTCGCGCAGGGCGAGGTCGTGGTGCCTGCACGGCTGCGATATCAGGCCTGCGATGCAAACCTTTGCTATCCGCCGCAGACCGCCAGTGCGGAATGGAAACTTCACATCGTCGCGGCATCGGCAGCCGTCACACCGGATGCAGCCGCGATCAAGTTGCTCGGTCCAATCCCGTTCGGTCGTGGCGAGAAGCCTGGCTCGGCCTCTGCCTCGGGCGCGGAAGCCACGGGCGCGCCGGCGCCGCCATCAACCGGCGATCAACTCGCGAAGCTCTCCAACTTTACAGTGCTCGGCTCGACCGGCGGCTATCTCGGCGCCAGCGATTTCCTGACGTTCATCCGCAACGCCGAAAACGGTGTCAAGGAACGCGGTATGTTCGAGGGCAAAGGCCCCCTTGCCATCCTGCTGCTCGTTTTTCTCGGCGGCCTGGCACTGAACCTTACGCCCTGTGTCCTGCCGATGATTCCGATCAACCTCGCGATCATCGGCGCCGGGACGCAGTTCGGCGGAGCAGCCGGTGCCCGGTCACGACCGCGTGGATTCCTCCTGGGCGCGACCTACGGCGCTGCGATGACCCTTGTCTACGGGGTTCTCGGCCTTGTGGTGGTGTTGACCGCAGGATCCTTCGGTACGATCAACTCGACGGCCTGGTTCAACGCGGCCATCGCCATCCTGTTCGTCGTCCTCGCGCTCGCGATGTTCGACGTGATCGTGATCGACTTCTCGCGTTTCGCCAGCGGATTCAGCCCAGGCAAGAGCAGTGGCACGTTCTTGATGGCGTTCGTCATGGGCGCCGTCGCGGCGTTGCTGGCCGGCGCCTGTGTCGCGCCCGTCGTCATTCAAGTCGTCCTTTTCTCGAGCAACCTGTACGCAACAGGCACCAAAGTCGGGCTCGCGTTGCCTTTCTGCCTCGGTCTCGGGATGGCGCTGCCGTGGCCAATCGCCGGAGCGGGGCTCGCCGCGCTGCCAAGACCCGGGATGTGGATGGTTCGCGTGAAGCAGGCGTTTGGTGTCTTCATCCTGGCGACCGCGGCGTACTACGGTTACGAGGCTTATTCGATCGTGTCGAACCGCTGGGTCGATGCGTCCGCAGTCACGTCGAGCGTGGAGGAGCAGTTGAGAACCGGCTGGCATGCGAACCTTGCCGAAGGCCTCGACATCGCCGCGCGCGAGAACAAGCCGGTCCTCATCGACATGTGGGCGACGTGGTGCAAGAACTGCCTCACGATGGACAAGACGACGCTGAAGAACGAGGATGTGAAGGCGGCGCTGGACAAGTACGTGAGAATCAAGTTCCAGGCCGAAGACCCCGATCAACCGCCTGCAAAGACCGTGATGCAACGCTTTGGCGCCGTCGGCCTTCCTACCTATGTGATTCTGAAGCCGAAGGGCTGATCCCTCCCGGTTCTCGGACACCGTCCCCTCCGCGCGCTCTTCGTCTACAATGACCCGCTCTGGATACCAGCGCGCTTCAACGCGATCTCGAACAACAGATCGAGGGCGAAGTTCGATTCGATCGAATCTCGCGCGCTCTGTACTCGACTGACGCGAGCGTCTATCAGATCGAACCGCTCGGCGTCGTCATCCCGCGCGCGCGGGACGACGTCGTTCGCGTCGTTGACATCGCGCGGCGCCACCGCTGTTCCATCACCGCGCGCGGTGGCGGCACGTCGCAGGCCGGCCAGGCGATCGGTGTCGGCCTCCAGCTCGATACCTCCAAATATTTCAACCACGTTCTCGACGTGAACGTGGGCGAGCGGTGGGCGCGAGTGGAACCCGGCATCGTCCTCGACGAGCTCAATGCCGCGTTGCGGCCACATGGGCTGCGATTCGCGCCGGATATCTCGACCGCCAGCCGCGCAACCATCGGCGGCATGATTTCGAACAACTCCAGTGGCGCGCGGTCCGTCCTGTACGGCAAGACGATCGATCATGTGCTCGACGTCGACGTGATCCTGTCGGATGGCCGCATTGCCCACTTCGGTCCGCTCGCTGCCGCCGATCTCGACGCGGCGAGCACCGGCGAGACGCTCGAGGCCGCGTGCTATCGAACGGTTCGACAGCTGGCGACGACCCATGCAGAGGAAATCGACCGGCGGTTTCCCAAAGTCCTTCGACGCGTAGGCGGCTACAACCTGGACGAGTTCACCGATCCTGCGAAGCCGTTCAACCTGGCCAAGTTGATCGTCGGCTCCGAGGGCACGCTCGGGCTGGTACTTTCGGCCCGGATTAAGCTCGTGCCTCTGCCGGCGGCGAAGGCCGTGCTCACCATCGAATTCGCCGAGCTGCTGGACGCGCTCGCGGCGACGCCCTTGGTGCTTGGGCACCGTCCGTCGGCCGTCGAGGTGATGGATCGCTTCATCCTTGATCACGCGCGCGAGAGTCCGGTGCTCGACGCGATCCGACGCAGCATTCTGCAGACCGAGGCCGGCGCCCTGCTGTGCGTGGAGCTGTACGGCGATCGCGCCGAAGATCTGCCACCGCGCCTCGAGGCGATCGAACGGGATCTCGCCGATTCAGGTTTTCAATGCTCGTGGCGCCGGGCTGTGAGCGCTGTCGACCAAGCGCGTATCTGGCAGTTCCGCGAGTCGGCGCTCGGACTGTCGATGGCGATGAAAGGCGACGCGAAGTCACTCTCCTTCGTCGAAGACACCGCCGTCGCACCCGAGAAGCTGCGAGACTACATCGAACGATTCCTGCAGGTCGTGCACGGCCACGGTACCGTTGCAGGCGTGTACGCACACGCGTCGGTCGGTTGCCTGCACGTGCGGCCCGTGGTCAACCTCAAGACCGACGTGGGCGTTCGGCGCTTCGAAGCGATCGCCACGGACATTGCGAACCTGGTCCTCGAATTCGGCGGCGCCTTGTCAGGTGAACATGGCGACGGCATGGTGCGCGGCGCCTTCACCGAGAAAATGTTCGGGCCGGTCCTCTACGACGCGTTTCGAACCATCAAGCGAACGTTCGATCCGCACGGCGTCTTCAATCCAGGCAAGATCGTCGACACGCCGCCGCTCACCGCGAATCTTCGGTACGGCGCTGCGTACCGGACGGCCGATCCGCCGACGTATTTCGATTACAGCGAATACGGCGGTTTCGGTCGCGCCGTGGAGATGTGCAGCGGCCTTGGCGCGTGCCGTAAGAAACTCGACGGCACCATGTGTCCGTCCTACATGGCGACCCTTGAGGAGAAGCATTCCACTCGCGGCCGTGCGAACGCGCTGCGCCTGGTAATGGCAGGCAAAGTCGGCGAATCGAACCTCGGCGACGAAGGCGTTTTCGACGTCCTCGACCTGTGCCTCGAATGCCGGGCCTGCAAGGCCGAATGTCCCGTCGGCGTCGACGTTGCCCGGTTCAAGAGTGAGTTCCTCGCGGACTACTGGCGCCGCCACGGCACCCCGTTCAGCGTTCGTGCCGTCGGACATGTCCATGCGCTGGCGAAGTGGGGCAGCCGATTGGCGCCGATTTCGAACGCGGTCGCCCGCAGCGCCGGCGGGCGATGGCTCGGCGAGCAGATGCTCGGAATCGATCGCCGGCGCATGCTTCCCTTGTGGACCCGCGAGACATTTGCACGTCAATTCGCGCGCCGCGGCCCGACGCTGATCGGTAGCGCGAGCCCATCGTTCAAGGGTGGCGCGAGCCCAACATCCAACGGTAGCGCGAGCCTTTCAGGCGAGCGTTCTGTCGTGCTCTTCAACGATACGTTCACGAACTACATGCATCCCGAAATCGGCCTGGCCGCGGCGACTGTGCTCGATGCCGCCGGCATCGCCGCTCGACTCGTGCCGCACGGATGCTGCGGGCGGCCGCTCATCTCCAAGGGTCTGCTCGAGGATGCACGGCGCACGGCTGCGGCGACCAGCCGGGCGCTGCACGACGCCGCGACGCGCGGTGAACCGATCGTGTTTCTGGAGCCAAGCTGCCTGTCAGCCGTGCGAGACGATGTGCCGTCGCTGCTGCGAGGAGAGGCGCAGCGTCAGGCGCAGGAGGTGGCACAGTCGTGTCTGTTGTTCGAAGATTTCATCGAGCGCGAATGGCAGCGCGGCGCAATCTCTCTGCCCCTCGCGAAGGGGCCGGCCGAAATCCTGCTGCACGGCCATTGCCATCAGAAGGCCATGGGGCTGCTGCCATCGGCGCGCGCCCTGCTCTCGCGGATCCCGTCGTGCACCGTCGTCGATCTCGACGCCGGCTGCTGCGGCATGGCCGGTTCGTTCGGGTATACGCGCGAGCACTACGATATTTCAAGGCAGATCGGCGAGCGCCGCCTCCTTCCGGCCGCGAGGGCGATGAAGGAAGGACATGTCCTGGTCGCCGCGGGAACGTCGTGCCGTGAGCAAGTGGCGCATTTCACGGGCGCGTCCGCGATCCATCCGGCCATGCTGCTGCAATCGCTGCTGGGCACTCTGGACTCCCAACGATGAGAATTCGACGCGCCACGACCATCGTATTGGGATTGCTGTGCCTGATGTACCTCATCACGTACGTCGACAGGGTGAACATCGCGACAGCCGCGAGCGAGATCCGTAGAGAGCTCGGATTGACGAACACGCAGCTGGGCTTCGTCCTCTCGGCGTTCGCGTACCCGTACCTCCTGTTTCAGGTCTTCGGAGGCTGGATCGGCGACCGCTTTGGCCCGCGACGAACGCTGTTTCTCTGCGGCCTGATCTGGGCTGCGGCAACGATCATGACCGGCCTGGCCGGTGGGCTTGCCTCCCTGTTCCTCGTGCGCGTGCTGCTCGGAGTTGGCGAGGGCGCGACGTTTCCGGTCGCAACGCGCGCGATGCAGAACTGGACGCCGGTCGGCCGCAGAGGATTCGCACAAGGCATCACGCATTCCTTCGCCCGTCTGGGCAACGCCGCCACACCGCCGCTCGTCGCCGGCCTGATGGCGTTCGTTGGCTGGCGAGGCGCTTTTGTCCTGCTCGGATCGATCAGCTTGATCTGGGTCACAGCGTGGGTGCTGTACTTCCGCGATATCCCGTCCGAGCATCGCGGTATCACGCGCGCCGAGCTCGAGACGCTGCCCCACAAGGGCATGGCCGATAAGACGGAACGCCCGCGCGTACCGTGGCTGGCACTCACGCGGCGGATGGCCCCGGTCACGATCGTCTACTTCTGTTACGGCTGGACGCTGTGGCTCTATCTCAACTGGCTGCCGTCGTACTTTCTGCACGAGTACCACGTGGAAATCGCACAATCGGCCCTGTTCTCGTCGGCGGTCTTCTTCGCAGGAGTGGTGGGCGACTATCTCGGCGGCGTCATCAGCGACCGCATCCTGCACGGGACAGGCGACCTGCAGAAGGCCCGGCGCAACGTTGTCATGTTCGGTTTTCTCGGATCGTTCGTCTGTCTGCTTCCGGTGTTCCTGACGCACGATCTCGTTGCGATCATCCTGGCACTCGGCGGAGCATTCTTCTGCGCGGAGATTGTGATCGGCCCAATGTGGTCGATTCCCATGGATATCGCCGGCAGGTTTTCCGGCACCGCCGCCGGTATGATGAACACCGGATCGGCGCTCGCCGCGATTCTGTCGCCGTTGGTGTTCGGTATCGTCATCGATCGGACGGGCAATTGGCAGCTGCCGTTCGCCGGTTCGCTAGGCCTGCTGCTGCTCGGCGCCCTGCTGGCACCGACGATGCACCCGGAAAAGCAATTCGAAGTGGGTGAATTGGTGAAGTCGTGAGCTGCAGAACGATCGCGCTCCCGAACGCCGCAACTCACCAGTTCTCCAACGTTACTGTCCTGTCCATTTGGGTCTTCGCTTTTCCACGAATGCCTTGACGCCTTCGCGGAAATCGTCGCTCCCGTAGCACATCTCGACAACGTCCGCTTCGGAGCCAGTGTCGAGACGACGACTGGCGACGATGCGCCGAATGATTTCCTTGGTGGCGCGGATCGTCAACGGTGCGTTCGCGGCAATTTCCGACGCGAGCTGCCGCACGGCCGTCTCGATCCGATCGGCATCGACGATTCGATTCACGAGGCCTGCGGCATGTGCCTCGGCAGCGGGAATCAGGCGGCCGGTGAACATCAGATCCTTCACGCGGCGGGGACCGAGCGCATCGACCATGCGGCTGTAGGTCGTCCCTGACAGACAGTTGCCCAGCGTTCTCGCGATCGGGATGCCAAAGGTCGATTCCGGCGTGGCCACGCACAGGTCAGACGCGAGCACGATGCCGCAGCCGCCGCCGGCGGCGACGCCTTGCACCTGCGCGATGACGGGTTTGGTGACCCGCTCCACGCGATCGAGCACGTGGTCGAGGCGCTCCTCGTACCTGATACCGTCTCCTCGATCGCGAAAGCTCTGAAACTGCGTGATGTCGGTGCCCGCCACGAACGC
The DNA here is from genome assembly GCA_046728115.1 of Acidobacteriota bacterium. Classification (GTDB taxonomy): domain Bacteria; phylum Acidobacteriota; class Vicinamibacteria; order Vicinamibacterales; family CAVVIG01; genus CAVSWN01. The sequence continues at coordinate 8,393 of JBKPDW010000017.1, forward strand.
CTTGCCGCCGGCGCCCTTCAGGATGAGCACGCGCACCGCGGTGTCGGCATCGACGCGATCGCATGCCTCCACCAGAGCCTCGTACATCCCCCACGTCATCGCGTTGCGAGCCTCGGGCCGGTTGAAGGTTAAGATCGCGAGCGGCCCGTCGGTTTCGAAGCGTGTCGACATGTCCATTCCAGTCACCAATTCCCCAGCTCACCAGCGCTCCGGAGCGCTCGACGGCTTGCGCGTTCTCGACGTCACACAGGTCATGGCAGGCCCGTTTTGCGCCATGCTTCTCGCCGATCTCGGCGCCGACGTGATCAAGATCGAGCCGCCGTCCGGCGACTCGTCGCGCCAGATGCCGGGGGCCGTCGGATCCGACAGTCCGAGCTTCAACGCCATGAATCGCGGCAAGCGCAGCGTGGTGTTGAACCTGAAAGCGTCCGCCGGTCGCGACATTTTTCTTCGGCTCGCCCGGACGGTAGACATCGTAATCGAGAACTATCGCCCGGGCGCGATGGCCGCGCTCGGACTCGGCTACGACACGATCTCGTCGTTGAATCCGCGCATCGTGTATGCCTCGATTTCCGGCTACGGTCACACTGGACCGGACGCGCACAAAGGCGGATTCGACCTCATTGCGCAGGGCGTGTCGGGCATCATGTCGGTGACCGGCGAGCCAGGCGGCGCGCCGGTGAAGGCCGGGGTGCCGTTGACCGATCTCGGCGCCGGTCTCTTCGCTCTGGCCGGCATCCTCGCGGCCTTGCACGCGCGGGAGCGCACGGGGCTCGGCCAGTACATCGACACATCGCTCGTGGATGCAGGCGTCGCGCTCTCGGCGTGGGAGGCCACCGAATACTTCGCCGGCGGCAGCGTGCCCGTTGCGCTCGGATCCGCGCATCGGATGAACGCTCCGTACCAGGCCATTCGCTGCGCCGACGGGTACATCACGATCGGCGGAGCGAACGAGCGCATCTTCCGTCGCCTCTGCGACGTGCTCGGGCACCCCGAGTGGACGTCGATGCCGGAATTCGCCGACAACCCCGGTCGCGTCCGGCATCGCGAGGCGCTCGCCGAGCGCATCAGCACGATTCTTCACGATCGCCCGCGCGCGCACTGGCTGGCGCTGTTCGAGGCGAACGACATTCCGTGCGGGCCGATCAACGACTACGCGCAGGTCTTCGCGGACCCGCAGGTGCTGGCGCGCGGCATGGTCGTCGAGTCCAAGCATCCGGTGCTCGGTCATCTGAAGACGCTGGGTTCGCCGATCAAGATGAGCGGCACGCCGCCGGATGCATCGCGCCGCGCTCCGCTCCTTGGCGAGCACACCGATGCGGTGCTGACCGAAGCCGGCGTCAGCGCGAGCGAGGTCGCAAAGCTGCGAACAGAAGGCGTGATCGCGTAGCGCGTGGCTGATGGTTGTCTTGCTGATGATCTCGAAGCCCTTCAGCAGCCACCCGAGCGCGACGCCATCCTGAAAAGGGCGCGCGGCGCGCCGATTGCGCCACCTTGCAAGGGTGGCGCTACAAGGCAGGCGGCCCCGCAAGGGCACCACGCGCCAGTTCGAACGCGTGCGCGATCTGTAGAACTCCCCAATCGTCCTGATGTCGCCCGACGATCTGGATCCCGATGGGCAACCCGTCTCCCGTGAATCCGGCGGGAACCGAGATAGCAGGCTGACCGGTGACCGAAATGTAGTAGCACGACTTCATCCAGTCGATGTACGTGTCCATCGCCACGCCATCGATCTCCGAGGGGTATGGCAGATGGATATCGAACGGCGGCACCTGGACCACCGGCAGAACGAAGAATTCGTAGCGATCCATGAACCGTCGCATGCGGTGATAGAGGTCGGTCCGTTTCAGCTCAGCCTGTGCCACGTCCGCCAATGAGAGGTTCGCGCCGCGATCAATTTCCCACAGTACCGTGTCCTTGACGAGATGCCGGTGCTCCGATACGACCGGACCGAGTCCTGCGACAAAAGCGAAAGCCCGCAACGTCTTGAAAATCTGGTCGGCGTCGCGCAAGTCGGGCTCGGCTTCTTCGACGACACAGCCGAGCGACTCGAACGTCGAACGCTGCGCGTCGACGACCGCGCGTACGCGCCGATCGACCGGCAGTCCTCCGAGATCGGTCCACCACGCTATGTGGACGCCCGCGACATCCCGTTCCAATGGTGCCGCAAAACACCGGCCCTCGTCGGGAAGCGCAATCGGCGACCGGCGATCGGGACCCGCGATGCCACTGAGGAACAGTGCGACGTCGGCGACGCTCCGAGCCATCGGCCCGTCCACGCTCAGCGTGGACCACGCGAGACGCGCCGGCCACGTGGGTACGCGACCCGGCGACGGTCGCATGCCCACGACTCCACAGAAGCTCGCCGGGTTCCGGAGCGAGCCGCCCATGTCGCCGCCGTCTGCGATCGGCAGCATCCCGCAGGCGACTGCGACTGCTGCGCCGCCGCTGCTGCCGCCGCAGGTTCGCGTCCGATCGTAGGGATTGCAGGTGGCGCCGAACACCGTATTGAACGTCTGCGATCCCGCACCGAACTCCGGCGTGTTGGTCTTGCCGACGGCGATTGCCCCGGCCTGACGGCAGCGGTCGACGATCAGCGAGTCCTCTGCCGGCACGAACTCCTTGAAGATCGGCGAACCAAACGTCGTCCGAATGCCACTGGTGAGCTGCAGATCTTTGTGCGCGACCGGCAGCCCGTGCAGCGGACCCACTGGTTCGTCGCGACGAAAACGCGTATCGGCGGCCCGCGCCTGATCGAGCGCACGATCGGCCACGAGCGTCACGATCGCGTTGACCGATGGGTTGACGCGATCGATCCGGCCGAGATGAGCGGTGACCACTTCCTCGGCAGATAGTTCCCTGGCCCGAACGAGCCGCACGATGTCGGCAGCGGTCAGATCGCAGATTCCGGACGCGGGTCGACTCGTCGTCAATGATGGATGGTGTCCGGCAAGCCCACCTGCAGGAGCTCCGCGAAGCGCGCCGCCGGGACGGGGTGACTGAAATAAAACCCTTGCCCCTCGCCGCATTCGTTCGCCTGCAGAAACGACAGCTGCCCGGCCGTTTCAACGCCTTCCGCGATGACGCGGTGATTGAGCCCCCGGCCCATGCTGATCACGGCGGTGAGGATCGGCGGACCGGCGGGCTGCGCGGTGATTTCGCGGACGAACGATTGATCGATCTTCAACACGTCGATCGGGAACTGCCGCAGGTAGCTGAGGCTCGAGTAGCCCGTTCCGAAATCGTCGATGGCGATCCGGACGCCGATATGCTTCAGCGCCTGGAGGAGCGCCGCTGTCGATTCGGCATGCTGCATGAGCACGCTCTCGGTCAGCTCGAGCTCGAGCAGTTCCGGGCTCAGGCGATTCGTTTCGAGCACGGCGCAGACCCGTTCGAGAAAATCCTTATCGCGAAATTCGACGGCCGAGATGTTGACCGAGATCGGCGTGGGGCGAAGCCCCTCGTCGATCCAGGCGCGCGCCTGACGACAAGCCTCCCCGAGCACCCACTGACCGATCGGCACGATGAACCCGGAGTCTTCCGCGATGGGGACGAACTGCGATGGCGAAATGGGCCCACGTTCAGGATGCATCCATCGAATCAGCGCTTCGGCCCCGGTCACCTCGCCCGTCACGAGATCGATCTTGGGCTGGTAGTCCAGGACGAACTCGCGCCGGACGAGGGCCCGGCGCAGGTCGCGTTCGATCCAGCGCCGCTCCACCGCTCGCGCGTTCATATCGGCCTTGAAGAACTGATACGTGTTTCGGCCGTGTTCCTTCGCGTGGTACATCGCCGTGTCCGCATTCTTCAGCAGCGTCTCGGCGTCGTATCCATCGTCCGGGTACAGGCTGATTCCGATGCTCGCGTTGACGTGCAGTTCCTGGCCTACGATGTGATGCGCCTCTTCGAGCGCGAAGATTACTTTCTGCGCGCTGCGCGCGGCGCCGGCCGACCCTTCGACGTCGGGGAGTACGAGAACGAACTCGTCCCCGCCGAGCCGGCTGACCGTATCCGAGCTGCGCACGCAGCCAAGCAGCCGTGTGGCTACCGACTGCAGCAGGCGATCGCCGCTTTCATGGCCAAGCGAGTCGTTGATGTGTTTGAAGCGATCCAGGTCGAGAAACAACACGGCAAGGTGGCCGCCGTACCGGCTGGACATGGCGATGGCCTGGACCAATCGTTCGTTCAGGAGCCGCCGATTCGGCAGGTTCGTCAGCGGATCGTGCAGCGCCAGATCCGCCAGCGCGCGCGCCATCTTCGCCAGTCCGCGCCCAAGCGCTCGAATCTCGGACGGTCCCGCAATTGGAATCGGCCGGTCGAATTTGCCGTCGCCGAGCGCCCGCGCTGATCGCGCCAGGCGCCGCACAGGCCCGACGATCCAGCCCGTCGCGACGAACGACAGAATCATCCCGACGAATGCGAACGCGATACCCCGGATGGCCAATCGATTGAACAGCGCGTCGGCCGGCGCAAGGGCTTCCTCGTACCCGAGATGCGCGTCGACACAGGCGCCGCCGAAAAACAGCGGCACGGGCCGAATGCCATGAAACGACTGCACGCCGCGATAATCGAGCCCGATGAGATCTCTGGGCCCCTGCGCGCAATCAGCAATGGGTTCGACGTGTGTCGCGACCGACGACTCCGGGTAGCGCACGGTCGTCAGAAACTGGCCGTTCGCGTCCATCAGGAAGATTTCGCCATCGGTTCCCAGCACGGCATGGTCCCTGAACAGGACGTCCAGTTGTTCGAGCGAGAACTCGATCGTCAAGGCGCTGCGGCCGTTGGTCGCCATCAGCAGGTAGCCGTGTCCCTGCGGGTGGGAAACAACCCGGGCGAGCGGCCACGGAAGGGCCAGATCCGGGCTCGCCAGATCGCCCACCTGTGCGACGCGACCTTGGTACTCGAACCGGGCACCGCGGACGTGTTCGGTCGCCCGAAATTCCGCGAGCGCCAGATCCAGGCAGGAACGTTCCCAGGCAGTCCGTCCACTCGGTGTCGTCTCGCCGCACAACGATTCCACGGCGCTCAGGAACCCCTGGGCGCGTTCGTGTTGCTGCTCGAGGAGCCGCGTCAGCGTTCGTGCCGTCTGCTCAGCGGCTCCACGAACGGTTCGGCGCGCTTCGTTTTCGAGATTGCTGTGGACGGATCGATAGGCAGCAATCGTTAGAACTGTCGTCGTGATCAAAACAAGTCCCACGAGCGTGAGCACGAGTTGCTCCGCGAGGGACACGGATTTTTCGGCCATCCCCTATTGCATCTGACGGTACTTATCGGCGCTGAGCCATTTCGTATTGCTGAGCGTCTGAAAGGTCAAGCTGAACAGTTACCTAAGCTCATCCTTCTGACCGCTCGAGTCGGATGAAGTCAGCGTGTGGACGCCAGAAAATCCAGCGCGGCCGTAATGCCCCCACGCTTGAACGGCACGTCGCACACAGCGAGCCCCATCTCCACTCCGCTCAACGTCGCGGCGAGCATGAGATCGTTGAAGTCGCCCAGATGGCCGATGCGGAACACGCGGCTCTTCAGTTTTCCCAAGCCGGTTCCCAACGACACATTGAATCGATCGAGCAGAACTCGCCGAAACGCGTCGCCGTCGAAGCCCGTGGGCATCATCACGGCCGTCAGTGTCTGACTGTACTCCTGCGGATTGCACGGAACGAGATCGAGACCCCAGGCCTGGACCGCGCGACGAGTCGCTTCGGCGTGACGTGCATGGCGTGCGAACACTGGGCCGAGCCCCTCTTCGAACAGCATCTGCAGCGCTTCACGCAAGCCGAAGAGCAAGTTCGTTGACGGCGTGTACGGAAAGTATCCCGCCGCGTTGTCGGTCAGCATCGCGTGCCAGTCCCAGTACGACCGGGGAAGTGTCGCGGCACGCGAGGCCGCGAGCGCCTTCTCGCTGATCGCATGGAATCCCAAGCCGGGCGGCAGCATCAGACCCTTTTGCGAGCAGCTCACCGTCACATCCACGCGCCAGCCGTCGTGACGGTAGTCGATCGAGCCGAGCGACGAGATCGTGTCGACGAGCAGCAGTGCCGGATGATCGGCAGCGTCCATCCGTGCCCGCACATCCGCGACGCGACTCGTGACTCCCGTCGACGTCTCGTTGTGCACGATGGCGACCGCTTTGATCGCATGAGCGGCGTCGGCGCGCAGCTTCGCCTCGAGAAGATCGAGATCGACGCCGTGCCGCCAATCGCCGGGCACGAAGTCCACGACGAGGCCGAGGCGTGTGGCCATGTCGCGCCACAACGTCGCGAAGTGCCCCGTCTCGAACATCAGCAGAGCGTCGCCGGGCGACATCGTGTTGACGAGCGCCGCTTCCCACGCGCCGGTGCCCGACGCCGGGTAGATGACGACCGGGCCGGCCGTCTGGAACACGCGCGCCAGGTGCTCGAGCACTTCGCGCGTGAGAGCCGCGAACTCGGGCCCGCGGTGATCGATCGTGGGCTGCGCGATCGCGCGGAGCACCCGGTCCGGCACGTTGGTCGGACCAGGAATCTGCAGGAAGTGCCTGCCGCGGTTCACTTGGTGGCGGTCACCAATTGCGCGGGCGCGCCCTCGGCGTAATGAGCGGCGCGCAGCGGTTTGACGACGAACAGCGCTGTGGCAGCGACCAGCAGATTCGCGATCGTCGCGATGACAAAGACGGCGTGCCAGCCGCCGGTGGCGCTCTGCAGCCAGCTTGCGGCCGGGACGAGAAATGCTGCGGTACCCTTGGCGGTGTACAGGAGGCCGGCATTGGTCGCCGCGTACTTCGATCCGTACATGTCGGTGCACAACGCCGGAAACAGACTGTAGATCTCCCCCCACGTGAAATAGACGAGGCCGGCGGTCGCGATGAACGTCCAGGGCGTGTTGCCGATCGTGCCGAGCGCCCAGTAGGCGCAGGCGCCGGCGGCGAAGACGCTCGCCATCGTGTTCTCGCGGCCGATGCGGTCCGACACCCAGCCAAAGGTCGGCCGCGCCAGACCGTTGAGGATGTTGTCCACGATGCCCGCCATCACGAGGACGGTGGAGCTGATGAACAGGAAGTGCACCGGCAGCCCTGCGATCTTGTAGTCGCGCGCAATCGGCGCGACCTGCGCGGTCACGACCAGTCCGCTCGCCGCCACCAGGACGAACATGACGTAGATAATCCAGAAGACGGGAGTGCGAAGCATTTCGAGCGGCTGATAATCGCGCGCGCTCTGACTGAGCCTGCGTGCGGGCCTCGGGGCTTCGCCCGGCTTCGGCGCCTTGAGAAACTGCGACAACACGAGGATGACCAGGCCCTGGCCGAGCCCGAACCAGAGAAACGCCTTGTCGTAGCCGTAGGTCGAGATCACGTGGACGATCGGGTACACGGTTGCAGCCGCACCTGCGCCGAAACCTGCTGCGGTGAGGCCGGCGGCCAGTCCGCGACGATCGGCGAACCACTTGAGGGCATTCCCCACGCACGTGCCGTAGACCGCGCCCGCCCCGACGCCCGAGATCGCGGCGCCCGTGTACAGCATCGGCAGCGTGGTCGCAATCGAGTTGAACCACCACGCAATCGCCACGACAACACCACCGAACATGACGAC
>JBKPDW010000018.1:0-5909 GCA_046728115.1 Acidobacteriota bacterium
CAATTATCAAGACACCCTCGGCTATCCGGCGTTGGGCCGATCGGTCCGTGTGGGATGTCGGCTGACGTTCGGGGCTGGCGGACACTCCTCGAGCCCCACTCAGGGAGAGTGAGATGGCGACACATTCCGAGAGAGGACTCTTTCAAAACGCCTGCGCCAAACGGCTTGGCATCGGAGGAACCACGGCCGTCGCGCTTGGACTCGCGCTCATCCTGGCGCTGACGGCTTCCGCCTGTAATTGCGATAATGCGACGGGGCCGAGCCCAACGCAATCGACTGGCGGCGGTCAGGGCTTCGGAACCGCCAGCAACACCGTCGTAAAAGGGAAGGTCGTCGGCCCAGACGGCTCCGCCATCGTAGGCGCTTCCGTCGCGACGTCGTCGAGTGCTTTTCCGGCCTACACCCAAAAGACGGACTATGAGGGCGAGTATTGGTCTGACTTGCCTGGAGCTGGCACCGTCACAGTGAAGGTCACGGCCGGCGGCTTCGCGGATCAAAGCCGCAGCGTCACGGTCTCCGACGGCCACTCCGTGCGAGCCGATTTCACGCTGCAGCGGCAATGAGGAGGGCGCCTACGCCGGCTGAACGAGCGTGGATGTAGTCTCAAAAACAGTCGTGCTGAGATTTCGGAACTCTTCGTCCACCTCTCGCAATCACAGACCAGCTGACATGGCCAACGCGGCCGCGGAACCGTCAGACGTAAACCTGCTGCGGTCGATAGTGGCGGGCGATCGCGAGGCTTTCGCAATGTTGTACCGCCGGTACCGTGATGTGGTCTTCCGGTTCGCACTGCAGATGAGCGGCAGCGACATCATCGCCCAGGATGTCACCCAGGATGTGTTCCTGGCGTTCATGGGCCAGGCCGGCCGATACGATCGCGCTCAAGGATTGGTCAGCACGTACTTGTACGGCATCGCGCGTCACATGACGCGACGACGATTGCGCCGCGAGCGTCGATTTGTGAGACTCGACTCTGAGACGCCGGCCGAGTCCGAAAGCTCCGATACGATCGAGACCGAATCAGCATTGGACGACATCGTTAGACAGGAAGAAATCGAACAGGTGCGGCGCGCGGTGGTTGCCCTTCCGTCACGCTATCGTGAGGTGATCGTGCTGTGTGATCTGCATGACCACAGTTACGCCGAGGCGGCGGCGATTATCGGATGCGCCGTTGGGACCGTGCGATCGCGGCTGAATCGCGGCCGCATCCTTCTCCATGACAAGCTCCAAGCGCTGAATCGGCAGACTTATTGCGCGCCCAAACGTTCCCCGGGGTACTGCATATGACAACCGACGATCCTGTTCGACGCGCTCTGTCGGCCCTCAAAGACGCGGATCGCGCACGTCATGCTCCGTCGGAGATCGACCGCTTGGTGCTGGAGGCATTCGATGGCGCGGTACACGAGCGGCACACCGCTCGGAATCCGACAGCCGCTTGGGCGACACGACTTATCGGTGTTGCGGCAGCGTTGATCGTCATCATTTCAAGTCTGGCGTACGTTCTCGAACGGCATCGCCAGACTCCTTCGGAGCCGACCGATCGAGCTGCGGTTGCCACTGCGCCAGATCTTCGCGCGCCTCACGACGAAATATTACCGTCAACTGCTTCGTCGCCGGCTCCGGTCAATGGGGGCCCTCAAGGGCGCCGTCCAGTCAGTCACGCGCGAACGATGGTTCCTCGGCGAGTTGCGCCGCGAGCACTCGATGCGGCGCAGCACACGAACGGAGAATTCGACGATATCGTTCGAGTCGTGCGAATGCGCCTCCCGCGCGCGACGCTGTCGTCGCTGGGAATCGCCGTAATTGATCCGGGCGCAGCTGGCACCGTCGATCTGGACGTCTTGGTGGGCGTCGATGGATTGGCCAGGACAATTCGAATGGTGCGATAACGTGGTTCACGGAGATTCAACCATGCGCCAGTTGTTTTTGACGTTGATCGTCACGACGTTGCTCGTTCTCCGAGCCGGTCCGACGATGCTGGCGCAGGCAGGGGGACAAGTGGCGACCCAGCCTCCGTCCGACCTGGTGCTGACCGGCGCCGGCGGCGTCATTCTGCAATCCGTCGCCGTGGACGAATTGGTGAGAGGCGCGCCGTACTCGGCGGAGGGCACAACGGAGATCGTCCAGCCACTCATCGATGGCAATCGAATCGTTCGGCAAACAAGCGCGTCGATCGCCCGCGACTCTCGAGGGCGCGTGCGGCGCGAGCAGACGCTCGCCGCAGTCGGTGCGGTGATCGTGGCCGGCGACGAGCGGGCCGTGACGATCAGTGACCCGGCATCAGGAATCTCGTACGAGCTTGATCCACAGCGGCGGATGGCGATACGGCACCAGACGCCTCAGCGGAGACCGATCGCGGGTACGGAACAAAACAACGGCCCGTTCTTTCGCACATTCCGGGAACAAGGTTCGGAGGCGTTGTCACCGAGAAGCCCACTCGGCGCGCCCGCCACCAAGACAGAGTCACTCGGACGACAGCAAATCGAAGGCGTCACTGCTGAAGGAACACGGACGACGATCACCATTCCGGCAGGGGCAATTGGCAACGAACGAGCGATCGAAAGCGTGTACGAACGCTGGTTTTCAAGAGAATTGCGTGTAGTCATCCTGAGCCATAACCGCGATCCGCGCTTTGGCGAAACCACGTATCGACTGACGCACATCAATCGCGAGGAGCCCGCCAGCTGGCTCTTCGACGTTCCCGCCGACTATCGCATCGTCGATGAGCCACCGCCTCCTCGCTAAGCGGATCGTGTGGGGTGCGTTAATTCGATCTGTGTAAAATAGCGGCCTTTCCGTAGGGGAGAAGCCGTGCTCCTGTCCGTCGTTTATGTTGCCCTCCAACGGATCCTGCAGTTTGTCTCGCTCCTGTTCCGGTCTGCTGACTCTAAAGAGCTTGAGATCGTGGTGCTACGCCATGAGTTGGCGATCTTGCGTCGTCAGGTCCATCGACCGACGTTTCGGCCGGGCGACCGATGGTTCCTGGCGGCGGTCAGCCAACTGTTGCCGCGCGTCAAGTGGTCGGTGTTTCTGGTCACGCCGGCGACGCTCCTGCGCTGGCACCGCTGGATGGTGGCGAAGCGCTGGACCTATGCGCGACGGCCTGGTCGGCCGCCGATCGCCAAGGCGCGTCGAGCGCTGATCGTTCGCCTCGCACGGGAGAATCCGCGGTGGGGCTATCAGCGCATTGTGGGCGAGCTGAAAGGCCTCGGCATTGTCGTCTCGGCAACCACTGTCAAGAAGATCCTGCGCGAGGAACAGCTCAGTCCAGCAGGCAAGCGCAAGGGTCCATCATGGCGTGAGTTCTTGCGCGCCCAAGCGAAGAGCGTCATCGCAGTGGATTTCTTCACGGTCGACACCGTCTGGCTTCAGCGGTTGTACGTGCTGTTCTTCATCGAGGTTGCCAGCCGTCGCGTCCATCTTGCCGGGTGCACGGCCCACCCCGACGCCGAATGGGTCACCCAACAAGCGCGGCAGGTGGCCTGGACGTTCGCCGAACGGGCGAAACCGGTTCGTTTTCTGATCCGCGATCACGATCGCAAGTTCACGGGCGCCTTCGATGCCGTGTTCGAGGCCGAAAACATCCGAATAGTTCGGACGCCGATTCAAGTACCCGAGGCGAATGGGATCGCCGAGCGGTTCGTCCGCACCGCTCGATCGGAGTGCCTGGATTGGCTCTTGATCCTGAGCGCACGGCATCTGGAGCTCGCGCTCACCGTGTTCATTGATCACTACAACGCTTGGCGGCCCCATCGCAGCCTGGACTTGGTGCCGCCGAATGGTCGGACGTCAGCCGCGACGTGGACGGGGACGCAACCGATAACGCTGACACGTCGCGACCGTCTCGGCGGACTCTTGCACGAGTACGAGCGCGCGGCGTGAGCGAATCGAGTAAACGCACCGTACAGGCCTCCCCCGTCGGCCGTTCTCAGGCAGCCTCGAGCTCGTCGCATCCGAGCTGGGCGGCCGGCGTCCTCGATGACGAACGTGCAGTGGGCAAGGGTGAGGGTGCGAGCCTGCTATCCGACCTCGCGCCGGCATCATCGGTGATGCGCTCGAGCAAGCACACGTTCATGGACGTCACGCAGTCGGGACGCAGCGCCCGTCGCGCCGCGCGCGTCGCTGTGCGGACCAGCGTGTCGAACCGCTGCCCCTCGACCGCGCCGCGATGCGTCAGCGGTGGCCGCGTGTCGGTCTCGAATTGGCGGTCAGGCGGCGCGACTGGGAGTTGAACGAGGTCCCGACTGTGGGAGACCCATCGCACGTGATTCAAGCCCACAGGGACCACCGTGGGTCCATCGGTGAAAGTCAGCGGCGTGCGACCGTTTAATGAAGCGTGGCAACGTGCCTCGTTGTAGTACACCTGGAACTCGGCAAGCTTCCGCTCCAGGTCACGGCCATTCCAAAAGAACACATGGTCGAGGAATTCACGCCGCATCGTCCCGATCAAGCGCTCGACGAACGGGTGTGACAGCGGCACGTGCGGCACGGTCTTGATCTCGTCGATCTCCAAAATCCGAAGATTCGCCGCCCAGCGGTGCGCCTCGAACACTGGATCGTGGTCAGTACTGAGTTGTCGAGGTACGCCTTGTCCACGAATCGCGGTGTTGAACATGCGGCAGACATCGGCGCCCGCGACAGCGCCGCAATGCACGGCGACGCCGACAAGGCGACGCGTGAACTGGTCCATGACCACGAGCACCCAGTAGCTCTGGAGCACGATCGACTCGCAGCGAAAGAGGTCCACGCTCCACAAGCTGTCGGTGGCATGGCCGATGAACGACAACCACGACGGGCCGGTGCCTCCCGGCGTAGGGCGATAATGTTTCGACAGCACGCGGTATACGACGTTTTTGTCGATGTCGATCCCAAAAGTCTGAGAGATGATGCGCGCAATCCGTGGACACCCGAATCGAGGATTGCGCGACTTGAGTTCGACGATCGCCCGGATGAGGGCCTCATCCGGCCCTTTTGGTCCGGGCTTCCTCGAGCACGGCTCCGATGAGAACAACCGGCGGTACTTGCGACGCACCAACGCCTGATGAAACGTCAGGAGCGTCGAGGGCCGGAGGATGATGGCGACCTTTCGGATGCGCCTCGAACCGAGAAAGAGCGACCAGAATCCGCACAGCATCCGGTCGCTCCGCGTCAGATTCGGCGCGCGCTGACGACCACGCCGCAGGACGATGAGTTGCTGCCTGAGCAGGAGATTCTCCGCGATCACCGCTCGCACGCCACCGGGGCCACCAAGCTTCGCGGCCAGGACGGCCAGGTGCACTATGTTGAGCAGGAGGCCCCTCATGCGCGCGTCAGCATAGGTCAAACATCTGGCGCCGCGCAACGTTGCTCAATCCTGAATTCAGCGCAAAAATTGGCAATTCGAGACACACAGGCCACCATTTGGGCTCTTTTGCCAGCAGTTCGGTCTTACATTTAAGGGAATCGCATGCCCGACGGCTACAACATCGGTCTCAATGCTCGCGAGGCTGACGGCCACACAGTTGCTCACGCGCATGCGCACATGATTCATCGGTATCGCACGGGCGTTCAAGGTAGCGTCCGACCTCGTATTGTGCCGAAGCGGCCCAACGATCTTTCTTTTCACGTGACCTGGCAGTCGTGCGATTCGAAGGTGCGGATTCCAAGAGTCGTGGCCAAGTCCTTTCCGGAACACACGGAAGGCGGCGGTCAGGCCCGCGACTCGCGGTGCGGGTTTCGCTAACGCATGTCATGGTTGCCGTTAGTGGACGAAACCGACGCGGGAGAATACGTCCCGGAAGTCAGGATCCCATCGCATTGCACTCAAGCCCGCACCCTCGGTCGACGAGACAAGATCGATGTCGTGTTCCAGGTAGGCCTTCTCGAGCCAAGCGTGGGCTGTCCGTTTGTCACCGAGACCGACGTACACT
>JBKPDW010000019.1:0-9719 GCA_046728115.1 Acidobacteriota bacterium
GACGGGTCCGTTGTGCTGCCGGTTGCCAGCGGAGTGCTCGGGGAAGATCACGGACGCGAATCGGCCGGTCGGCTCGAACGTGTACAGCAGGATCTGGTTCAGCCCTTCGCGGAATCTGTCCGAGTAGGGAAACAGGCTGCCGACGGCGATCGATCGATTGCTGGGCGACCACGTCGGCCGGCCGATTTCTCCGGGCGTCGAACGGGCATCGACGACGATCGTGTGCTGGTCGCGACGCAGCGTGATCACCGAGAGCTCGCGATGATTCAACAGGAACGCGATGTGATTGCCGTCTGGTGACCAGGCCGCACCCGACACGCCGCCGCGCTCGGTCAGCTGTCGCTCTTCGTGCGTGCGCAAGTCGTGCACCCACAGATCCATCTTGCCAAGGCGATCGCTGGAGAAGGCGAGCTGAGTACCGTCCGGCGACCACGCGGGATCGATTTCGACCGCCGCGTCGTTGGTCACCTGGACCGGCGTTCCGCCCACCGGCAGGAGCCACAGGTCGCCCATCGCGACGAACGCAATCAAGCGGCCATCTGGCGATACGGCAGGTGCGACGACGCCGGCCAGGGGTTGCGGATCGATCGGCTCGAGATCGCGGTGGGTGATCGGGTACGTGGATCGCTGGAGCGACACGTGTGCAGAGAACGAAATCGTGCCGACCGCACCCGTCAGCGCGCGCCGCTTGATCTGTCCGTCGGCGGTGTAGATGAACTCCGCATGCGAGATCCACTGCGGGTTGAACGGGAACACGTCTTCATTGGCCGAGACGCGTCGCCCGTTGATGAACAGCTGACCATTCAGCGTGTACGCCACGTCCGTTCCGGTCGGACTCCAGCCGATGGCCTCCGGGATTTCGCCCGGTTGAAACTGCTGGATCAGCCGTTCCTGACCGGCCTCGTTCACTTCCCAGATACCCCCCGATCGCCGGCGAGGATCGTCGGATGCGGTGGCGGCGTCGCGCGACAGAAAGAGCACGTCCCGGTCGGTGACGGCCCACGCGGGCATCCTGCCGTCGCGCGACGACAGCCGCTGGACGACCCCGCTGCTCACGACGACCTGCCAGATGGTGTACATGCCCTCGGTGCGATCGGACGAGAACGCGATGCGCGTTCCATCGTGCGACCACGCCGGCTCGCGGTCGTCGAACACGCCCGTCGTCAGGGCCTTGGGCTCACCGCCTTCGCGTGGAATCACATAGATGTGCCACGTACCGTCGTGGTAACCCTGGAATGCAATCGACTGGCTGTCGGGGGACCAGGTCGGCTGCCGCGCCTCGAACAGGTCGGGAGTAATCCTCGTCGCCTGGCCGCCGTGCGACGGGAGCACCCACAGGCTGCCGAGGAGATCGATGGCGATCCAGCGATTGTCGGGCGAGACCGCCGCGGCCATCGATGTACCTTCTGTGATTGTGAGATCGACTTGACGGCTGGTGGAGAACTCCTGGGACGGTCCGAATGCGAGCGCAGCGGCGAAGGCCGCTACGACGATACGACGATCAACGCAGAGCGCGCTGAACACCCCGAACCCCTTCTCCCTCCAAGAACGATGGGCAACGCAGAGACGCTGAGCCCGCGGAGACTATTTTGGGAGCTTCGCCTTCCGCGTTCTCTGCGCTCTCTCCGTTGATCGTCGTGTTGTCGATCGCCGTGACGTTGGCTGTCGTTGCGTTGACGGCGCCGTCCTCGCTTTCAGTCTAGCCGCGCGCTCGATGATTTCTGCGAGCATCGCGCCGGTCTCACCGCCCTTGGCCGGGCGGTTCGACGACCAGATCGCGGGGGTGTCTTCCGCCAGGATGTCTTCGAAGTCGCCGTCGGTCTTGACGCTGCGCGGAGCGAATTCGGTGATGTCGACGTCCCCAGCCCAGTCGTCGCGGTGTTTGATGAGCAGCCACGTACGATCGCCGCCGCCTCGGGAGCCTGCGTAACGGCCGCCGGTTCGCACGAGCACCCACGATCCTTTCAGCTTGTAGCCGTCCAGCGTGAACTTGAGGTCCCCTTTTTTCAGTGCGGCCCCGACATCGTCGGATTCCGGCGTCCACGTTCCGCGATCCCAGAGCATGACGATGCCCGCGCCGTAACCTTCGGGAATGACGCCTTCGAAATCGCCGTACTCGACCGGGTGATCTTCCACCTTCATCGCCAGCCTTTTTGTTTTGGGATCGAGAGATGGCCCTTTCGGAACGGCCCAGGAGAGAAGCACGCCATCGTGCTCGAGCCGCAGGTCGTAGTGCAGGTGCGATGCGAGATGCTTCTGGACGCAGAAGAATCTTTTTCCCCCTTTGGACGCGGCGGCTTTGCCCTCAGGCTCCGGCGTCTTCTTGAAATCGCGTTTGCGTTTGTATTCGTCCAGCGTCATAGGCTTTTGCGCGGCCCTGAAACGGCCGCCTTATCTCGGCGGTGAGAATGCCGACATGTAGCCCGGACTTTCGGCGACGCGTACGTCAGTTCACATCCCCCATCAGACGCTTGATCGACGGCGTCAGCGCGAACATGATCAGGCCCGCGAGAATGCCAACGGCCCCGATCGCGCCGAAGAGGTTCGGCAATGGCATCGAGCCATAGAGCGATGCGAGACGCCCGCCGATGAAATTGCCGACCGAAATCCCCAGGAACCAGAGGCCCATCATCAAGCCGGCGACGCGGGCTGGCGCCAACTTTGTCGTGGCGCTCAACCCTACCGGGCTCAACGACAACTCGCCGAACGTGTGAAGGAGATACGTGACGACGAGCCAGTAGGGCGCGACCTTGACGCCGTTCGCGGACAGGTTCGAGGCGATGACCAGCAATGCGAATCCCGCTCCGACGAAGAGCAGCCCGATGCCGAACTTCGCCGGGCTCGATGGTTCCGAGCGGCCGAGGCCCATCCAGATCCACGCGAATACTGGCGCGAACGAGATGATGAACAGCGGTTGCAGCGACTGGAAATAGCTGCTGGGGAACGCCCAGCCGAAAATCTCCGTGCGCGTGGCGCGATCGCCAAAGAGATTGAGCGTCGAGCCGGCCTGCTCGAACTCGGACCAGAAGATCGCCGAGGCCAGGAACAGCACACCGATTGCGAACAGCCGGCGGCGTTCCCCCGGCGTCCAGTCGCCTCCGAAAAACAGCCAGGCGAAAAACACCAATACCAGAATCAGCAGGAGGTAGCCGGCTGCGTCCGCGATCTGCTTCGCCGTGATTGGAAGCGTGCCGGAATAGAGGCCGCTCGCGACGACGACGAACGCAACGACAGCAAGACCACCGACGAGTTGCACGCGTGTGTGCAGCCGCGCCGCCGCCGCTGGCGACTCGGCGGGCGCGGGGTACAAACCCGCTTCACCAAGATATCTCGCTCCGGCGACATACTGCACGAGGCCCAGCACCATGCCGAACCCGGCGGTCGCGAAGCCGACGTGCCAGTTCACGCGCTGCCCGAGATAGCCGCACACCAAAGGCGCGATGAAGGCGCCGAGATTGATCCCCATGTAGAAGATGGAGAACCCCGCGTCGCGCCGCTGATCCGTTGGCCCGTACAACCTTCCCACGATGACGCTGACGTTGCCTTTGAGGAGTCCGGTGCCGAGCACGATCAGGGTCAGGCCAAGATAGAAGGTGGCGGTGGACGGAAACGCCATGCTGAAGTGGCCGCAGGCGATCAGGATGCCTCCGTAGAGCACCGCGCGACGCTGCCCGATCAGCCGGTCGGCGATCCAGCCGCCCGGAAGGCTCGTCATGTACACCATCGAGGTGTAGAGCCCGTACACCGCGCCTGCCACGCCGGTGTCGAAGCCCAGGCCTCCCGTTGCGACGGGCGCCGTCATGAACAGGATGAGGAGCGCCCGCATCCCGTAGTAGCTGAAGCGCTCCCACATCTCCGTGAAAAACAGCGTGGATAGTCCGCGCGGATGGCCGAAAAACGCGCGGTCGTGCTGAGCAGGTGCGGACGCGACACGCTGTGCAGGGACGGCCATTGCACTCGAAGAATACAATGAGTGACGGTATCTGTGATGCGCAGCCTTCTAATCAGTACGTATGAAATGGGACGGCAGCCGTTCGGTCTGGCATCGGCGGCCGCCTGGCTGCGCTCGGCCGGCTGGGAAGTGACCTGTGCCGATGTCGCCAAAGAGCGATTGCACGATGACGCGGTAACCCGTGCGGACCTTGTGGGTTTCCACCTGCCGATGCATACGGCGACCCGGCTGGCCGGGTCCGTTCTCGCGCGAGTCCGGCGACTGAATCCGACCGCCCGAATTTGCGCGTTCGGCCTCTACGCGCCGTTGAACGACCAGTGGCTGCGCGCGTCGGGCGTCGACGCGGTGTTCGGCGGGGAGTTCGAGGAAGAATTGACGCGTTGGGCCGCCGGTGAACCGCATGACGAGCAGCCGATCGATGCTGATGCCCGCCTGGAGGGCTACCGCCTCCGCTCGGACGTGATCGAGTCGAGCTCCGGCGAGGCTGGCCGAAGCCGCTTCGCGACAAAGGCGGCGCGCTCCATTCGGGTTCCGCGGATTCACTTTCTCGTCCCCGATCGAACCAGTCTGCCGCCGTTGTCTCGCTACGCGACATTGCAATTGCCTGACGGGACGCGCCGACTTGTCGGTTACACAGAGGCCAGCCGGGGATGCAAACACGTCTGCCGGCACTGTCCGGTGGTGCCGATCTACAACGGGCAATTTCGGATCGTGCCGCCCGACGTGGTGCTCGCCGATATCGAGGCCCAGCTCCGGGCTGGCGCGCAGCACATCACGTTCGGCGACCCCGACTTCTTCAACGGTCCGACCCACGCGATGCGGATCGTGAATGCGCTCCACGAGGCGCACCCGGACGTCAGCTACGACGTCACGATTAAGATCGAGCACCTGCTTCGGTACCGCGGGCGCCTGCCGCAGCTGGCCGCGAGCGGTTGTGCGTTCGTGACGAGTGCGGTCGAATCGGTTGACGATCGTGTGCTGGCATTGCTCGAGAAAGGGCACACGCGTCGCGATTTCATCGAGGCAGTGGCTCTATGCCGTGGCGCGGGGCTGACGCTCGTGCCCACGTTCGTTGCATTTCATCCGTGGTTGACACTAGAGGGTTATTGCGATCTGCTGGACACGATCGTCGCGCTCGACCTGGTCGACCACGTCGCGCCCATTCAGCTGGCCATCCGATTGCTGCTGCCGGAGGGCTCGCGGCTGCTGGCCCTCGATGAATTGCGCCAGCACCTCACGGGGTTCGATCCGCGGACGCTCACGCATCGCTGGAGCCATCCTGACCCGCGGGTGGATGCCTTGCATGCCGAGCTGGCGGCGATCGTTGGCGCTCGTCTGAACGATGATCGATCAGCCGTGTTCGAGGAGATCAGCAGCCTGGCTCACGATCGAGCGGGACGGCCGCTCTCGTCGAAACCGATTCGTCACCGAGCCACGATCCCGTATTTGAACGAGCCCTGGTACTGTTGAGCCGAGCCCAATCCGGAGCAGGTGGCTCTGGTGTGAAAGGTTGACCGACATGAGCACAACTGTTGAGAGACCGGCGAATTATCACACGGCGGTTGCGACCGTGCCGATGTGGATCAACGGCCAGCGGGCGACCTCGGGTAGCTCGCGCAGCGGCGAAGTGACGAATCCATCGACCGGCGACGTGACGAAGCACGTGCCGTTCGCCAATCGAGCCGACGTGGATGCCGCCGTGCAGGCGGCGGTACACGCATTTCCCGCGTGGCGAGCGACGCCGGCCCTGCGCCGCGCCCGCATTCTCACCCGATTCCGCGAACTCCTCGAACAGCATCAGAAGGAGCTCGCCCGGATCATCTCCGAGGAGCACGGGAAGGTCTTTCTGGATGCGATGGGATCCGTGCAGCGCGGGATCGAGGTGGTCGAGTTTGCCGCCGGCGCGCCGCACCTGCTCAAAGGCGAGCATTCCGGGTCGGTCGCCAGAGGCGTCGACGCGTACTCGCGCCTGCAGCCGCTGGGCGTCTGCGCGGGCATCACGCCCTTCAATTTTCCGGCGATGGTGCCGCTCTGGATGTTTCCGATTGCCCTGGCGTGCGGCAACACGTTCGTGCTGAAGCCGTCCGAAAAGGATCCGTCAGCCAGCGTGCAGATGGCGGAACTGCTGAAGGAAGCGGGTGTGCCGGACGGTGTCTTGAACGTCGTCCATGGCGACAAGGAGGCAGTCGACGCGATCTTGCAACATCCAGATATCAGGGCCGTATCGTTCGTCGGTTCGACGCCGGTCGCGCGTTACATCTATGCAACCGCGACGGCAGAAGGAAAGCGCGTGCAGGCACTGGGCGGCGCCAAGAATCACGCGGTCGTGTTGCCGGATGCGGATCTTGATTTTGCGGCCGACGCGCTGATCGGCGCCGGCTACGGGTCCGCAGGCGAACGTTGCATGGCCATCTCCGCCATCGTCGCCGTCGGTGGCGTCGGCGATCCGCTGGTCGCGCGCCTCGCCGAGAAAGCCAATGTCCTCAAAGTGGGTCCTGGGATGTCCGAGGGCATAGACATGGGGCCGCTCGTGACCCGCGCCCATCGCGACAAGGTCAAGAGCTACGTCGATGCCGGCGTCGACGCGGGAGCGAGACTGGTCGTGGACGGTCGAGGCCTGACGATCGCTGGTTCCGAGAACGGTTTTTTTCTCGGGCCTTCGCTCTTCGATCACGTTACCCCGGAGATGACCATCTATCAGGACGAGATCTTCGGACCCGTGCTCGTCGTCGTGCGCGTCGAGACGCTCGACGAGGCGATTCAACTCGTCAATCGCAATCCGTACGGGAACGGCGTCGCGATCTTCACCAGTTCGGGTGGCGCTGCTCACCGGTTCGAGGAGGAGATCGAAGTGGGCATGGTGGGCGTCAACGTGCCGATTCCAGTGCCCATGGCGTTTTTCTCGTTCGGCGGCTGGAAGCAGTCGCTGTTCGGCGACCTGCACGTGCACGGCATGGAAGGCATCTACTTCAATACGCGCACGAAAGCCGTGACGACACGATGGCCGAACGAGAACGCTGTCTCGTCGGGATTCCTCATGCCGACGCTCGGGTGAGGATATCGCCCGACACATGCCACGAGCCCTGCTCCTCGCGACGACGACGGGGTACCAGACGCGTACCTTCGGCGAGGCCGCGGAACGCCTCGGCGTCGATCTCGTGTTCGCAACCGATCGCTGTCATCAAATCGAGGATCCATGGCGCGATGGGGCCATCCCGATCCGGTTCTACGACGAAGATGGGTCGGTTGCCGCCATTCTCGACGCATCACGCGAACATCCCATCAACGGCATCCTCGCGGTAGGGGATCGACCGACAGTGATTGCCGCTCGCGTGGCCGCGGAGCTCGGTCTGCCGTGGCATTCACCGGAAGGAGCCGCAGTCGCACGCAACAAGCTGCGCACACGCGAACGCCTTCGCGAGGCGGGCATGCCCGTGCCGTGGTTCGTGCCATTTGCCATCGACGATCCGCCGGCCATCGAGGAGACGTCATCAGCCATCCGCTATCACCCATTATCGAACGGACCATTGTCGTATCCGTGCGTGGTGAAACCGGTGTCGCTGTCTGGTAGCCGCGGCGTGATGCGGGTGGACGATCCCGCGTCACTCCAGGCCGCCATTGAACGTTTGCGCGCGCTTCTCCGCTCGCCCGACCTCCGTGCCGAGCGCGACCCGGCGCATATGACGGCGATGGTCGAAGGCTTCATTCCCGGACATGAATTTGCCGTCGACGCGCTGATGCATCACGGCAAACTGCACCTGCTCGCGATCTTCGATAAACCCGATCCCCTGGATGGCCCGTTCTTCGAGGAAACGATTTACGTGACACCGCCTCCGATCGACGAGGCCCGGCAGGCGGCGATCGTCGACGCGATCGCGCGCGCGAGCGCGGCGATAGGCCTGTCACATGGTCCCATCCACGCCGAGTGTCGCGTGCAGCTTTCGTCGACCGCGAAGCCGGCGCAGGTGTTCGTCCTTGAAGTGGCGGCGCGTCCGATTGGCGGCCTGTGTGCGCGCGCGCTCCGCTTCGAGAAAGGCCGCCGGCGTTTCCTGCTGCTCGAGGAGTTGCTGCTGCGGCACGCGCTCGGCGAGGATCCGGAAGGATGGCAGCGCGAGGCCAGCGCGTCGGGTGTGATGATGATTCCGATTCCACGGCGTGGTGTGTTTCGCAGGGTACACGGTGTAGACGAGGCCCGCGAGGTCGAGCACGTCGACGAAGTCCGCATCACCGCGAAGACCGATCAGCAGCTCATCCCGCTGCCCGAAGGCGCGAGCTATCTGGGCTTTATCTTCGTCCGCGCAGAACGCCCGAAAGATGTCGAGCGGGCGTTGCGCAGGGCGCACGCGAAGCTCACGTTCCAGATCGACTCAGAATTCGCCGTGCGGCCGCTCGCGTAGATGCGGTACAATTCTTCACATGGCTGATACCTGCGGACATCAGGCGCCACCGGTACCTGCCGGCAACAAGACCGGCCGCACGGTGTTCTGTGTGAAGTTCCAGAAGGAACTGCCGGGCCTCGACGCTCCACCGTGGCCGGGCGAGCTCGGTCAGCGTGTGTACGAGCATATCTCGGCACAGGCATGGAAGCTCTGGGAGGATCGCATGAAGATGATTCTCAACGAGTACCGCCTGATGCCGTGGCAGAAGGAAGCGCAGGATCTCGTCGCCAAGCACATGGAAGATTTTTTCTTCGGCGAAGGCGCGGCGTTACCTCCCGGTTACATCCCGCCACAGGCCAAATAGATGTCGATGGAGGACGCGGAAGACCGTCATCGTGCCTGCTGGTACAGCCGCCGGACTCCTGACATCCCGCAAGATCTCGGCTTCCACACCATCGAGGATGGCCAGCTGCTTTTCTGCGCCCATCCAATGTGGTTTCCCATCGTCGGATACCAGTTCGACGTGCGCAATTGCGCCAGCTGTGACTATTTCAAACCGAGGCGTGTCATCCGCACGGCTTAGTGTATGTTCCGCAGTCATTCGATACTTTTTGCCAGCCCTTCTGTAGCAAACCGCTGCAACCAAGCCTCGATCAGGGAAAGGTGTTCGCCACGCTGACTCTGTAGAACCACTTGTAATTGCAATAACTTACAAGCCTTTTTGGATCGCCGATCAGCTGCGTTCGTGGCACAGACTTTGATAACCGTAGTGGTCTCGAATTCGCTTGCCGACTTCAAAAAACGGGAGGCCGAGAGAGATGACTGAAGAAAGAAAAGAGCGTCGGGGATTCGCATCGATGTCGCCTGAGAAGCAGCGTGAGATCGCCAGCAAGGGCGGCCGCGCGGCGCACGAGAAGGGTACCGCTCACGAGTGGACCGCAGACGAGGCCCGAAACGCCGGTAGAAAGGGCGGGCAGGTAAGTCGTGGCGGACGCGGTCGGCTGGTCGAACCTGGGACACCGCCGTCGGTGATCGAGAATCCGACCGACAACGGTTCGATGCCCGACCGCATCGAGTAGGTGAGCTCGACCCGACTCGCCGGAGCGACGACATTGGAGGCGACCAACAATGGGAAGATGCCTAGCGGTGGCTTGGGCATTCGCGTTCGCCGTGTCGGCGACCGCGAATGCGCAGTCCGGTCCTTCAGGGACATCCACGGGGCAGAATACAGGTACCACGCAACAACCATCGTCCGCGACAGCCACGATGGACCTCCGACCGGCCACGACCACGTTCTTCGGCGACACTGGGTTGTGGTTTGTACCGACCGGCGAGGTGTTGCCGGCCGGAAAGGTGTCGGGTAGCGTCTACCGGCGCGGCACGAACTG
>JBKPDW010000020.1:0-16532 GCA_046728115.1 Acidobacteriota bacterium
CCCCCCCCCCCCCCCCCCCCCCCCCCCCCCCCCCCCCCCCCCCCCTTTTCAAGCAGAAGACGGCATACGCGATCACGTTAGGCGTCTCGTGGGCTCGGAGATGTGTATAAGAGACAGGGGCAGTACGACATCGTGCTGGACGACAGGTCGCATTTGAACGTGCACCGGATCATCCTGGCGACCGGCTACCTGCCGAACATGAGGAACCTTACATTTCTCGATCGCGCGACCATTCTCGATTCACTGCGGATCGTGGACGGCTTCCCCGCGCTCGATTCGGAGTTCCAAACCAGCCATCCGGGCCTTTACGTTACGGGACTGGCGGCCACGCGCGATTTCGGTCCTTTTTTCAACGTCACCGTCGGGTGTGCCGTTGCCGCCAAAATCATCGGCGACGCCGTTGTCGCATGTCCGGTTGGCGCTCTGTAACGATGCCTTCGGCGACCGATTCCGAGTGGCTCACCGCGTTTCGCGTTCGTCGAGTAGACGCACGTGGCAAGAGTGTTGTGAGGGAACGGACTCGCACGGAAAGCCGCACAGGGTTGTGACGCTAAGCGCGCTCACGCTCCTGCCCGACAGCTCACGGCCTGAGCGTGCCGGAGGCATGGCAGAAACCTGTCCACCAGGTATTTGACGTGCGGTTCCGCGACGATCGCCGCGTGCAGCCCCACCACGTCATGGATCTCGAGGTTCGCGATTAGGCCCTCCCAACCCAGTGTGGGATCGCTGACGATGCCGAGAGGCTGCTGTTTGGACCGAAACAGGATCACTTTGCCCGGATAGAAGCTCGGACGATACGTCCGGCTCGCAAGAGCGATGAACCCTCCGTCGACCTCGGCGGTTGTCGCGTCACCCGCTGGCAGTGCCGCGCGCACACGCGCGAGCGTCAGCTTGACGAAATCGACTATCTCCTGACGTGTTTTGGCTGCCTTGCCGCGCAGATAGGCAGCGCGCTGCTGAGGCGAAAGCATGAAGACGCTGCGGATGTGATGCTCGAGGCGGCGGTACAGCCATCCGGTGGCCTGAAGGACGCGGCCAACGCGAAAGCGCGGATAGCCCGGGCCCCACGTGTCAAACATCGCGACCAGCCCGACCGGTTCGCCTCGTTTCTGGAGAATCCGGGCCATCTCGAATGCGACCTTGCCTCCGAAGGAGGCGCCGGCGAGATAGTACGGGCCTTGTGGTGCGACCCGCTTAATCTCCTCGAGGTAATACTCCGCCATATCCTCCACAGTGGTCTGGC
This sequence comes from Acidobacteriota bacterium, assembly GCA_046728115.1. GTDB lineage: Bacteria > Acidobacteriota > Vicinamibacteria > Vicinamibacterales > CAVVIG01 > CAVSWN01. Next base: position 1,244 of record JBKPDW010000020.1, read on the forward strand.
GCGAAAGCCGCCCGTCGACATGCCGTCCTTGCAGCCCCCAGAATGGCTGGTCGGGGCCGAGCCTCCGTGCGAGATCGCGGTAGTAGTAGCAGTGCCCACCACCCCCGTGAACGCAAAAGAGTGGCGGCCGGGTTCCCCCACGCCGGATGGGAATGAGCGAAGCAAACTGCGGTGGAGTGTCGTCGTCTAGCGCGGCGGCCATGGCGGCTATCGACGCGCGCTCAACGAAGGTCGCATGCGTCAGGCGCTTGCCGACCTCGCGTTCGATTCGCGCGAGCACCTGAACCGCCTTGAGCGAGTCACCTCCCAGGTTGAAGAAATCGTCGTGCAGACCGACGTGAGTGAGACCGAGCACCTCCTTCCAGATGGACGCGATGCGGCGTTCGAGGTCAGCCGACCGCAATGTTGCCGGCACGTCGCGCGTCTCCGTCGCTGTGGCGTTCGTGGGCGGCGGAAGCGCGTGGCGATCGACCTTGCCGTTCGGCGTGAGCGGCAGCTTGTTGAGCACGACGAACGCCGACGGCACCATGAACGGCGGAAGCTCGGCGGCCAGCGCCTCGCGCAACGAAGGCTGGACCGTCGCCTCGGTGTCGGCAGCGACCACGTAGGCAACGACGCGCAAGTCGCCGGGGCGATCCTCGCGGGCCACCACGACGGCCTGCGACACTTCAGGTCGTCGGCGAAGCGCCGCCTCGATCTCTCCCAGCTCGATTCGGAAGCCTCGGATCTTCACCTGATCGTCGACGCGACCGAGAAATTCGATGGCGCCCTCCATCAGCTGCCGGACGCGGTCCCCTGTCCTGTACATCTTGGCGCCGGATGTGGTGGAGAACGGGTCGTCCAGAAAACGCTCTTTCGTGAGCTCCGGCTGGTTCAGATACCCAGCCGCAACACCGCGTCCACCGATGTACAGCTCGCCCTCGACGCCGACTGGAACGGGCGCGCGGCGATCGTCGAGTACGTACGCCCGTGTATTTGCGATGGGTCGGCCGATTGGAACGGTCGCAGCACAGCAGCGGAAGTCGAGGCCGGGTTCGACATCGAAGGTAAGCGATCCGATCGTCGTCTCTGTGGGGCCATAGTGATTGAACCAGACCAGACCCGTTTTCCGCCGCACTGCTTCGAGCAGGCGCCAGGGCGCCGCTTCGCCGCCGGTGATCAAGAACCGGCGAGGCAGCACGTTGTCGGACTCCTTGAATGCCATCAACGCAGTGAGGTGCGCCGGCGTGATCTTCAGAACGTCGATCGGGTTCGCCTCTGCATATGCGGCGAACGCATTGCCATCCAGGCTGGTCGGGTAATCGATGACGTGCAAACAGCCGCCGGTGGCGAGGCACGGGAAGATGCTGGTGTTGCCCAGGTCCGCGGCGAGCGTCGACACCGTCGCGAACGAGATCGCCGCGCCCTTGCGGACAGGCTGCAGACCGAGTTTGCGAGCGAGGAAGCGTGTGTAGTTGACGAGATTGTCGTGTCGCACAGCGACGCCCTTGGGAGACCCCGTGGAGCCAGAGGTGTAAATCACGTACGCGAGATCGTCCGGGGTGCTCCGGCGCGGCGGGTTGGTGGCCGATTCGCGTGCGAGGGCGACTCCGTCACGATCCAGACAGACCACGCCGACGCCGCTCGTGACAATCGAACGCTCGAGCGCAGCCTGGGTGAGCACGATCGGCGCAGCCGTTTCCGTCAGTTGGTATAAGAGGCGCGCGCGGGGTGCTCCCGGCAGCAGCGGCACGTAGGCCGATCCCGCTTTCAAGATCCCCAGCAGGCCGACGATCATCGCCGCCGACCGCTCGACCAGCAGAGCCACGCATCGACCAGGGCCACCGCCGCTACGCCGAATGAACGACGCAACCTGGTTGGCACGCGCGTTCAGTTCCGCGTACGTGAGTGCCTCGCCGCCGCACGCAACGGCAGGACAGTCGGGCGTGAGGCTTGCCTGGTCCTCGAACAGGTAATGGAAGCAGGTGGCATCGAACGGGTCGCTCGTGTCGTTGAATGTATCGAGCAGCCTGCGGTGCTCCGCTCGGTCAGTCCCGCGCACGCGTTTCCCTCCCGCTGGTCCAAATCGAGCGCAAGGCGACGAGGAAAGAAGTCCCGCTCTCATCGACGATGTGGAAATCGGTCTTCCTTCCGTTGTTCCCGACGATGGAGTTTTCAACTGTGACCTCCGCACGGCTGGCCACGAACACTCCGTTGCCCAATCCAGGTCCGTCCGGTGCGTTATCGATCACGACCGAGCGATCGATCAGCACCTTGGTCGTCTTCTGGGAACCTCCATCGACGTAGATTCCGGAGCCGCCCCATCCGTTCCTGTGCACGGGGCGATTGCGAACGACGACTTCGTGCTCCATCGTCACGGTGGCGCCTTCGTCGACGAGCACGCCTGCGCCGCACTTTTTCGCGTAGTTGTCGACGATGACATTCTGCGAGAGCTGCGCTTCGGCGGCTACGATCGTGATCCCGCCTCCGACACCGCCCATCCAATTCACGATGGCGGCCGTGACGGCGTTCGCGCGGATGATGTTGTTGCGGACGGCCGCGTGCTGCTGAACGTAGATGCCCCCTCCGTGATCGCCGAGTGCCATGTTGTCCTCAATCACGTTCGTCTCGATCCGCGCCTCGCCGTCACCGAGGGCTGCGATGCCGCCGCCGCGTCCGCTCTTGTTGCGGCGAATGACGTTGTTCTCCACGACGAGCGACTTGTATTCGGCGTGGATCCCCCCTCCGTATTCGTAGTAGAGGGGTGTATCGATGCCGTTGTCCTCGATCAGGTTGTTCGCGATGACGAGAGGCGCCGTTGAGGAGGAGTACTGCGCAAATATTCCGTGGCGTCCGCCCGTAATCGTGAACCCATCGATTCGCCCGCCCGCGGAGTCGGCAAGGAGGAACACCGCAGCGGGGTCGCGTTTGTAATCGGTAGTCTCTCGCCTGCCTATAACCGTGCTCGGTGTCGCTCGCCAATCACGCGTCTCGAACTCACGCCCGGTGTTTCTGTCACCGCGCGCAAAACCACCGAGCAACGTCAGCGTCTTGTGGCGCAGGTCGATCGTACCCTCATCGTACCGGCCCTGCGCGACGGCGATCGTGTCGCCATCCTTCGCGGCACGCACGGCATCGTGAATCGTCCTGAACGGTCGCTCGATTGAACCGTTTGAAAGGCCGACGAAATCGGAGGCGACGAACAGCACATGAGCGCGTCCGCGAGCGTCCGGCGCGTCCGTCGTGAACTGCGAGCAGGCCGCGGTCGCAACCAGCGTCAACACCCATTGCGCCAGTCCTCGCGCTCGCGCACCGCAGGCTGACGTTCCGTGTGTCGTGCTCGTCATACGGCTCATGGCGCGCCGATCGTCCACGCGTCGGAGGATACGCCGAGCCGGATCTCGCGTCCCCGCTCAAGCAAGTAGGAACGCCGCGGCCGCACGTGTGTTTCGGTCCGAAGTTAGTGGCGAGGCTTCGGCGTCGCGATCGTCGGTCCACGGCCAGCGCCGGAGATGCTGGCTCCTACTTGCGCAAGCGGTGACGGCGTCGGTCGGCTGCCGTATTGTGCTGCGTGTTTGCGAGCGTGACTCGTCACGACGCCTCACAGCAGGAAGGATCCCGATGCTGCCGAGCACGAAGCTGACCGTTGAAGAGGTGCTGCTGATTCTGCGGAGAAGAGCCGGTCTGGTGCTGGTGACCTTCGCGCTGGTCTCAGCGGCGACGGCGGCGGGCGCGCTCTTGCTGCCGAACCGATACCGGTCGGAGACGCTGATCCTCGTCGTCCCCCAGCGCATTCCCGAGGCCTATGTCAAGTCGACGGTCACGGCCAGGATCGAGGACCGGCTGCAGTCCATCACGCAGCAGATCCTTAGCCGCACGCGCCTCGAACGCATCATCAACGACTTCAACCTGTACGCCGTCGAGCGACGCGCGCGCCTCACGGAAACCGTCGTCGAGGACATGCGCAAGGACATCGACATCAAGGTCGTGAAGGGCGATGCCTTTCGCGTCGCCTACGTGGGCGCAGATGCGGCGACGGTCATGCAGGTGACGAATCGCCTCGCATCCCTGTTCATCGAAGAGAACCTGCGCGACCGCGAAGAGCTGGCGGAAGGCACGAATCACTTTCTCGAGGCGCAGCTCACGGACGCGCGTCAGCGACTGATCGAGCACGAAAAGAAGCTGGAACAGTACCGGAGCCAATTCTCGGGTGAACTGCCATCGCAGCTCGCACCGAACCTCCAGGTGATTCAGAACGTCCAGCTGCAGATCCAGTCGCTCACCGACTCGGCAAACCGCGACATCGATCGGCGGGCTCTCATGGAGCGGCAGCTCCGGGAAACGGAACGTGAGATCGAGATAGATGCGTCCAGGCCCTCAGCGCCGCCGACCGATCCGGCGATCCTGCCCTCGGCCGCCTCGACGACCGCGCAGCAGCTCGTCGCGGCGCGGAGCACGCTCGCCGACATGGAGCGCCGCCTGCGTTCAGCGCATCCGGACCTGCAGCGGATGCAGCGCGTCGTTCGTGAACTCGAGACCAAAGCGGATATGGAGACGCAAGCGGCCACCGGCGGACGCCTGACCGATCCGCGTTCCCACTCGCCCTCGGAGACGATGCGGCAGGCGCGTGCTGCCGATCTGCGGTTCGAACTCGATCAGCTCGAACGCCAAATCGCATCCAAGGGTGAAGAGGAACAGCGGCTGCGTGTCATTGGCCGCGAGTACCAGCAGCGTATCGAGCAGGTGCCAGCCCGAGAGTCGGAGCTGGCCGAGCTCACCCGCGACTATTCGACGCTCCAGACGCTGTACCAGACGCTGCTGGCGAAGCAGGAGGAATCGAAAATCGCCGCCAACCTCGAACGCCGTCAGATCGGCACGCAATTCAAATTGCTCGATCCAGCCCGAGCCGCGGAGAGGCCGTTCAGCCCGCGACGCTGGCTGATCAATCTGAGTGGAATGGCGGCTGGACTCTCGCTCGGTCTTGCGCTCGTCGGCCTCGTCGAATATCGCGACCGCACGTTCAACACGGACGCCGACATCAGAAACGAGCTCGCGCTGCCCGTCCTCGCTGTCGTGCCGTTGATGGAGTCTGACGAGGAGCAGCGGCGCGCAGCGAAGCGGCGCTTGATCGCGAGATGGGTGACCGGCGCCGTCGCGAGCGGATGTGTCCCCGTGGTCATGTATTCATTGTTGCACTGAGGTCTGTATGTACGACCCTGTCCTGCATCCGCGTGTGAGCGTCGTGGAATCAGCTGCGATCCGCCGTGACGGGTTGTCCTGCAAGACCGTGGCGGATCTGAATCTGCCACCGGCGTCGCGCGAGCAGTACCGGCACCTCGCGGCGACGCTGCACAACGCTCAAAACGTCAGCGGCCTCAAGGCAATCATGATCGTCAGCGCGGTGGCTGGCGAAGGGAAGACGTTGACGGCCGCGAATCTGGCGTTAACGTTCACGGAGTCGTACGAGCGCAAGGTTCTTCTGGTCGACGCCGACCTCCGTCGACCATCCTTGCACCGCCTTTTCGCCGCGGGCGATTGCCACGCACGCGCCAGTGCATCGCACGCCTGGACGCAACACGCACGTCAGGTGACGCCGCGCCTCGGCATTCTGACGAGGGACCAGCCGAGCGCGGCGCCGATGGCCGATCTGACGTCCGGGCGGATGCGAGAGCTGATTCAGGAAGCGCGTCAGGCGGTCGACTGGATCGTCGTCGACACGCCGCCGATTGCACTGCTGCCCGATGCCACCCTGCTGGCCTCGGTCGTAGATGGCGCGGTGATCGTCGTCAAGGCAGGGTCGACGCCGTTGGATCTGGTCAAACGTGCAGTCGAGGCGATCGATCCCAAAAAGATGCTTGGCGTCGTGCTCAATGCGGCCACCAGGCATGCGCGCGATGCGCGATACGGATACGACGAGTACTACAGCCAGCGTCCCGAGTTAACAACGAACGCAGGTGCAAGATGCCATCCGTTCTTCTCCAGGTGAACCGCCGCACGCTCGCGCTCGGCGCGGTCCAGAGCGCGCTCGTCGCCGCAGCGATTGTGATTGCGGCATCTGCAAGCGCCCGCGCAGGCGCACGAATCATGACCGGCGATCATGCGCTGATCGTCATCGACGGCATGCTCGTGACGGCAGCCGTCATGGCGCAGGCCAACCTACGTCGGTTGATGCGACGCCTCGGACCGCGAGAGCGTCTGCTCCTCATCGGAACGACCGAGGCAAGCGTCACACTGGCGCGAGAGCTCCTCGAGAAACGGCGTCAGCTCGGAATCGACATCGTGGGTTTCGTCGACGTCGAACCGGCGGCTCCCGGACAGGGGCTCGTGAACGCCAGCATCATTGGAACAATCGACGACGTGCCGGAGATCGTGCGGCAACGCCGCGTCGATCGCGTCGTCGTCAATCCGGCAGACGCTCGTGGCCGCCTGCCGATGGACAAGCTGCTGGACCTGCGGCTCCGCGGCATCCCGGTGGATCACCTGGCGTCGGTGTATGAGCGCTACACCGGGAAAATTGCGATCGAGAACCTGCGTCCGAGCTGGTTGATCTTCTCGTCGGGTTTCCACCATACGCGCACACTCGCTGCGGCCAAGAGAGTCTTCGACATCATCGCGGGTGGCGCCGGACTGCTGCTCGCCGCGCCAGTGATGCTGGTCATTGCGGCCGCAGTGAAGCTCACCTCGCCGGGCCCGGTGTTTTACTTGCAACGCCGAGTCGGTCAGAACGGCCGGATCTTCACGATTCGAAAGTTTCGCTCGATGCGCGAGGATGCCGAGACGGCGACCGGCGCCGTCTGGGCTGTGGCCAACGATCCGCGTCTCACCTCGATCGGCGGGCCGCTCAGAAGGACGCGCCTCGACGAGCTGCCGCAGCTGTGGAACGTGCTGATGAACGACATGAGTCTCGTGGGCCCACGGCCGGAGCGTCCCGAGTTCGCGAACCACCTGCAACATGAGATCAAGTTCTACGGCCAGCGGCATCTCGTGAAGCCCGGCCTCACCGGATGGGCGCAGATCTCCTATCCGTACGGATCGTCCGTCCACGACGCGCTTCAAAAGCTGCAATACGACCTGTTTTACCTGAAGCACATGTCGATTGCGCTCGATGTGTTCATCATGCTCGCGACCCTGAAGACGGTCTGGTCGCGAACGGGATGTTAGGAGCCGTGATGACTGGCATCGAGTCCGTGATCCGCGTGATGTTCTGGCTGTGCGTCGGCGGCGTCGTATACACCTACGTCGGATACCCGGTGGTCGTGTGGGCATTCGCATCAGCATTCGGCCGACGCCGTGGCGCGCCAGCGCCAGTGTGCGGGAACGAGCCCACCGTCTCGGTCGTGATCGTCGCGCACAACGAGGAAGCGTCGATTGGCGCCAGGCTGGCAAATGCGCTCGGGCTCGAGTATCCAGCCGACCATCTGGAGATTGTCGTCGCGTCCGACGGCAGCACCGATCGCACGGCGGAGATCGTTGCGAGCAACCGTGATCCACGCGTGCGACTCATGGGTTTCCCGTTACGGCGTGGCAAGGCGGCGGTGCTCAACGATGTGCTCCCCACTCTGACCTCGGACATCGTCGTCCTGTCCGATGCGAACACGTTCATGGCAGCGAACGCGGTCCGCCGGATGGTGCGATGGTTTGGGGATCTGCGGATCGGCGTTGTGGTGGGCCGTCTGATGCTGACCGATTCGGTGACGGGCCGAAACGTCGACGGGCTCTACTGGAAGTACGAGACCTTCCTGAAGCGAATGGATGCGCGGCTGAATGCGCTTCTCGGCGCTAACGGCGCGATTTATGCGCTGCGCCGCTCCCAGTTCGTTCCGATGCCGAACGACACGCTGGTCGACGACCTGGTACTGCCGCTGCTCATCCGGCTGAACTCAGGCTGCGACATCGTCTACGACGAAGCCGTCGTTGCGTTTGAAGAGACACCGGCCGATCTCGCCAGCGAGTTCATGCGGCGACGACGGATCGGTACTGGCGGTTTTCGGAGTCTGCGGGTGCTGTGGCCGTTGCTGTCGCCGACGCGCGGCTGGATCGCTTTCACGTTCATGTCGCACAAAGTGCTCCGATGGCTCTGCCCGCTCCTCCTCGTCGGTGCACTGGCGCTCAACGTGCCGCTCGCGCCGCACGCGCTCTACGGGTGGGCGTTGTCGCTGCAGGCGCTGTTCTACGTTGGCGCCGCCGCGGGACTTATCGTGCCCGGCTCGGGCGGTGCCGCTCGTCTGCTGCGGCTCTTGACGATGTTCACGAGCATGCACGGCGCACTCCTCGCCGGGTGCTGGCAATGGGTGGCGGGCGTCGGAGGCGGCACCTGGGAACGCACCGCACGCAGCGCCACGACAGCGAGCGCGATTCCGGCACTGACAAACATGCGCCTCATGAACCAGCCAATTCGTGTCGTTCACATCGTCATTGCGCTCGAGATCGGCGGTCTCGAAATGGTGATCGCCAGTCTCGCGCAGCAGATCGGCCGCCGCTTCCAGCTCCACGTGATTTGCCTGGAGGGCCTCGGGCCGATCGCGTGTCGATTCGAACACTCCGGGGTCGCCGTCGAATGCATCGGCCGTCCCGAGACATCGGTTCTCCGCAGCGTTATCACGCTGCGCCGGCGCCTCAGAGCGTTGCGTCCGGACGTGGTTCATACGCACAACGAAAAGGCGCATATTCGGGGCGCACTGGCGACGCTCGGGCTGCGACAGCCTCCTGCACTCGTCCATACGCGGCACGGTGAATCCCGCGCGACGGGATGGGCGGCCCTCGCGAACCGTCTTGCGGTGTGGCGATCCGGGTTCCTCATTGGCGTCTCCCAAAACGCGAGTGCAATCTCACGTGCCGAGGGCGCCGCCTCGCGACAAGTCCGCGTGATTCGCAATGGCATCGACGTTCATCGTCAGGATGCCGTGGTCGATCGCGATTCCGCGCGCAACCGCGTCGTTGCGGTTGGCCGCCTGACACCCGTCAAAGATCTGCCGACGCTGCTTCGCGCGGCACGGATCGTCGCTGATGCGAATCGATCCTTCACCCTCGATGTAATCGGCGAGGGGCCCTCGCGTGCGGCGCTGGAACGATTGTGCCGACAGCTCCGCCTCGAGCGGCATGTGATGTTTCATGGCGCCCGTCATGACGTGCGGCGCGTTCTCTCGCAGGCCAAGCTCTTCGTGCAGTCGTCGCTCAGTGAGGGCACCTCACTCACGTTGCTGGAGGCGATGGCTGCAGGTGTGCCGATCGTCGCCACACATGTCGGTGGGAATCCGGAAGTCGTCGATCACGGCGTGACCGGATTGCTCGTCACCCCTGCTGATCCGGAACGGCTTGCCGCCGCAATGCTGACGGTGTTGAACGATCGCCGCCTGGGACAGCGTATGAGTGACGCGGCGCGCACGCGGGCGGAGCGGCACTTCGACGTCCGGCAGATGGCCATGTCGTACGAGGCCTTGTACGAGGAAGCCGTTGCACGCCCAGGCGTGCGGGCTGCGTGAAGACATGGCGTTCATCCGCTCGACCGAAGCCGCGCGACGACGAGCGCTGTTCATTGCGTACACGTTTCCCCCGGTCGGCGGGGCGGGCGTGCAGCGCACGGCGAAGTTCGTCAAGTATCTGCCGCAGTTCGGATGGGATGTGTCGGTGTTGACCGTCAGCAACCCCTCGGTGCCTGTGCGAGACGAGAGTCTCTGCCGTGACGTGCCTCGGTCGACCAGGGTCGTGCGGGCGCGCACGTTCGAGCCTTCCTACTCCACGAAGGCGGCGCTCGTGAAGGGCAGGGCCCGAAGCAGCAGGGGCGGCCTCGTCAAACGCGCCCTGCGCAGAGCGCTGATCGGCATGCTCCAGCCCGATCCGCAGATTTTGTGGAACGCGCCGGCATTCCTGGCAGGCTTGCGCGCGCTGCGCATTGCTCCACACGACGCCATCATCGCGAGCGCTCCGCCGTTTTCGTCGCTGCTGCTGGGCGCGGCGCTCAGCAGTGCGACGAACATCCCGCTCGTGCTCGATTACCGCGACGAGTGGGGTGTCAGCAACCGGTATTGGGAGAACCGGCAGCTACGCGGGCCGTCGATTGCCCTTCAACGCGCGATGGAGCAGTACGCGCTCCGGCGCGCCAACACCGTACTTGCAACTTCGCCGAGGAGCGCCGCCGAGCTGCGAGTGTTGTGCCGCGACGCCGGCAGTTCGGTACCGGTCACCCACATCTTCAACGGCTTCGACCCCGAAGACTTCGAGGGCGCGCAGGGGCTGGCACCGCGCCGTTCGGACGGAACGTGGCGGCTCGTCTATACCGGAACGCTCTACAACCTGATGTCTCCCACGCCGCTCCTTCACGCGATCGAGAAGCTCGCGGCGTCGCGTCCGGACCTCGTCGCGAGGATTGAGCTGGTATTCGCGGGAAGGCGCGCAGCGGAGCAGGGCGAACGACTCGGCAGGATTGCAACGGTTTGCCAGCTGCGGACCCACCCATACATTTCACATGCAGAGGCAATCGCGCTGATGCGTTCCGCGGATGCGCTGTGTCTCTTGCTGAGCGATCTGCCGGGAGCGGATCGCGTGATCCCCGCAAAGCTCTTCGAGTACATCGCCAGTCACCGGCCGATCCTGGCCATCGCGCCGCAAGGCGACGTATGGGACCTGCTGCGCTCGCACCCGTTGGCGTTCGCCTGTTCGCCAGAGGACGTGTCGGGCATCCACGATTGGCTCGCTCGCGCGATCACAGACGGAGTTCGCGTGCCGGAGGAACGAGAAGTCGACACGCGGCCGTTCAATCGACAAGGGCAGGCACAGCGCCTCGCTTCGTTGCTCGATGACCTCGTTTCCATCAGGCGCGGCGATCGGCTCGTCAACGAGGGGGTCCCATGTTCCGCCTGATTGTGTCGGACCTTCGTGCAAAAGCTATCTGGTGCTACCAGGATGACTCGCCCGCTGCGCTGATGAAGGCGATCGTGACCGATGGCACCGTCGCCATGCTTGTGTACCGCGTGATGCAATGGGCACGAGCCCACGGTCTCGTTCCGCTCGAGTGGTTCTGCAACAAGTTCAACGCGGCCACGCAGGGCTGCATCATCGGTCGCGGCGCGGAATTCGGCCCGCGGTTCGTCCTGATCCACTCGACAGGGGTCGTCATCAACGGCCAGGTGCTGGGAGGTTCGGGAATACACATCGAGCACCAGGTCACGATCGGCGCCGAACGCCGCGGCAGTCCTCGCCTCGGCGATGACGTGTTTATCGGCGCGGGCGCCAAGATCATCGGTTCCGTCACCATCGGCTCTCATACGCGCATCGGTGCCAACGCGGTCGTCGTTGCCGACGTCCCCGACTATGCGACCGCGGTTGGTGTTCCCGCACGCATCGTGCATCGGCACTCTCAACGCTCATTTTCTGGTCACGTTGCTGAACTTACGGCATGAAGACAACAGGCTTGCTCGAGGTCCGCACGGAGGGTTGTATGCCAGGGAGGTTTCGTCGTCACCGTTCGTGTTTGCATCAGGCGATTTTGACGGGGATGTTGGCCACGCTGCCTCTGTCAGCAGCGATTGCACAAACCGACTCAGCCCCCGGACTCAGAGCGCACGCGATCCTTGCGCCGAGTGAGACGCTCGTAGCGCCGCCCGACTACGTCATCGGCGCGGACGATGTGCTGTCGGTCGTGTTCTGGAAGGAGCCGGACATCTCATCGGGTCACCTTCGCGTACGGCCAGACGGACGGATTTCGCTGCCTCTCCTCCGCGACGTGGACGCGGCCGGGCTGACGCCGGATCAATTACGGCAGCTACTGGAAACCGTCGCCAGACCCTTCTTCGCTGACGTGAACGCGACAGTGGTGGTGAATGAAATCAACAGCCGGAAGGTTTTCGTCACCGGTGAAGTGGGACGCCCGGGAGGATTCCCGCTCAATGGCCCGATGACGGTGCTGCAGGCGCTGGCGTTGGCGGGAGGATTCACCGAGTTCGCCGACAAGGACCACGTCGAGATCATCAGCGACGAGACGCAGCCAGGCCGACGCAGGTTCAACTACACGACCGTCGTCAACGGCAAGGCGCCAGACGTTGCGCTCAGGCCCGGCGACACGGTCGTCGTGAGGTGACGGTGCGGATTCCATCGCTCGACGGTCTTCGCGCTGTGTCGATGCTCCTTGTGCTCGTGGCTCATTTGGCCGGCACGCAGCACGCGCCGGATCTCGCCTGGGTGCGAATCTTCGGAGATGTCGGCAACCTCGGCGTCAGAGTGTTCTTCGTGATTTCCGGCTTCTTGATGACGGTGCTGCTCGAGCTCGAATTCGACCGCACGGGCCGCATCGCACTTGCCGGGTTCCTCCGCCGTCGAGCCTTCAGGATCCTGCCCGCGTTCGGCGTCTACGCTGGATGCGTCGCGATGATGGCCGCCACGGGGATGCTCACGGTCCGGAGGCGAGATCTGATCATGGCCGCGACGTTCACGATGAACTACGACGCCGACCGATCGTGGTACGTGGGGCATCTATGGTCGCTGTCTGTGGAAGCGCAATTCTACGTGGGTTGGGCAGCACTCAGGGTGCTCGTTGGTCGATTGCGGATGTTCTGGGCTGCGATCGGCGCACTCGTCCTGGGACCAGCGGCGCGAGTGACGATTCACGTGTTCGCGCCCGAGTGGCGTTGGGCCATCGGCGAGGCGTTCCCCACGATCGTCGACGCGCTGGCGACTGGAGGTCTGCTCGCGATGCTGCAGCCGCGGCTCGCAAGCAGCCACGCGTACGTGCGCTTCCTCCGATCGACTGCTGCCGCCATCGCAACGCCCATCGCGATCGTCGCGCTGAGCGCCACGATGCCTCACATCGCGTTCTCGTACACGATTGGCGAAACGCTGATGAATCTGCTCATCGCCTTGATGATTCAGCGTGCCGTCATGTTTTCTGAAGTGTCCGCGGGACGACTGCTCAACGCCAGAGCGGTCACAGGATTTGGCGCCCTCAGCTACTCGCTATACCTGTGGCAGCAGCCCTTCCTCAACCGCCATTCGGCACTATTAGTCGCTGCGTTCCCATTGAACCTCGCCCTGGCGATCGTGGCGGCGCTGCTCTCCTATCACCTCGTCGAACGACCGGCATTGAACAGGGGCCGCCGTCTGGGCAAGAAGCAGGTGCGCGCAACGGTTGACGTCAACTCCATCAGGCTCCAGGCGCATGCCGCAATCAGCTGACGTTTCCATCGATCGCGGCCCGGCGACGACATCGGATCGCCGAGCAGGGCACCCCGTGGTCGGTGGTGCGTTGATGGCGGCGCAATTCCTTGCGCTGAACGCAATCGGGCTGTTCGCCACCGCTTACATCATTCGATGCCTCGGCCCGTTGCAATACGGGCAATGGACGACGGCTGCGACGCTTGCGTCGGCGCACCTGCTGATCACGAGCGCCGGGGTCCGGACCATTTTCGTGCGAGACGTAGCGCGCCGGCCAGAGCTCGCTCGAGAGCTGCTGGCAGCGCAGCTCGCGTTACGGATCGCGCTCGCCGGTCTCGCGGCCGGCTCTGCGATGGCCGTTTCAGTGCTGCTTGGCTACCCGCCCGTGGTGATCGCCTGCATGGCCGTCGGCTGCGTGTGGATCGTCATTTCGGTGATCGCGTCGACGTTTGGAGATGTGCTGCAGTCGCTGGAGAAATTCGACAGCTACTCCGCAGCAGCAATCGTGTCCGGAATCGCAGTGACGGCGAGCTCGAGCATGGCGGCTTCGCTCGGATGCGGGCCCGTCGGTCTGTCGATCGCCTATCTTGCGGCGCCCGCCGTCAGCGCGGTTCTCTGCTGGCGCAGCGTGCGGAAACACGTCGAAGTGCGCGTGCGATGGGACGCGGCGCGTGCGTGGTCATCGCTCCGTGAAGCGCGCCTGGTCGGGTTGAACCAGATTGCAGGCGCCGTGCGCGACCGCGCCGAGCAGTTGCTGGTGCCACGCCTCGTCGGACTGGAGGCGTTCGGGATATTCAGCGCGGGCGCGATGATCGGCGACCGCCTGGCCAATGTACCGGACGCCATTTGCACGGCGTTCTATCCGCGCATCAGCCGCGCAGCGCAAGGGACCTTCGGGATTCCTCTCGATCAGACGGTCGCAAGAATGCTCTCCGTCGGCCTCGCTGCATCGATACCGTTCGCGATCACCGGTACGTATCTGGCGGAGAGCATTTCTGCCGTCCTCCTGCCAGGCGCCCACGAGACCTGTCGAGCAATCATCCAGACCAGTGTGTGGGCGGTTCCGCTGATTGCCATCAGTCTGGGGATGTCGTTCGCGCTCCAGGCAGCGGGCCAGCACGCATGTGTGAGCCGGCTGGGACTGTGCGCGACCGCTATCAGTGCCGCCATTTCCTGTGCGCTGATCGCGACGTTCGGCATCAGAGGCGCGGGCTGGGCAGTGGTGGCTCGTCCTGCGGCGGTACTCATCGCCCTGTTACCTTCGTTTCGACGGATCTTCCCGGGCGTTCTCGCGAAGGTTCCTGTCGCGCGGATTCTTCTCTCGACCACGGTGTTGACCAGCATCTGCCTCGTCGGTGAGCGCGAGCGCCTTTTGATTGCGCTTGTGGTTGCGTTGGCCGGTGTTGCGGCGTACAGCCTGGCGCTGCTCGCGTCGCGCGTGTTCTCGGTCTCGACAGTCGCGGGGCTCTTCGCACCGGCGGCTGGGACGGTTGCGGTGCACCTGAAATCCTGACGAACGATGGCGTATCTGCTCGCGCTCCTGTATCTCGTCTGCATCTACATCCGGCCGGCCGAGATCGTCCCCGGATGGGAAGCAATTCCGTTCGCCGGCATCGTGGCGGCGGTTTCGGTCGTTTGCGTGGCGGGATCGCTCGTGCTGCGTCCGCGCCGTTTCTGGGATCTGCCACAGGATCGGTTCGTAGTCGGATTCCTCCTCGCGATCGTGGCATCGAATGCTGCGCGTGGCTGGATCTCCGGAGCGGTCGAGGGGCTGCTCGCGATCGCGCCCGCCATCTTCGCCTATTTCCTGCTTCGCTCCGCTGTCGAGTCGCCGCGACAGCTGCGCTGGGTGGGATACACGCTGATCGCGCTGACACTCTGGCACGCAGTCGATGGCGTCATTCAGTTCCACACCGGCCTCGGGCTCGGCGGGATCGTTCCATTGCAGGGAAGCTCGCTCGCCTTCGACGAAGGCGGGGAAGTGGAGACTCAGCGCATCCGGGCGACGGGAATCTTCAACGATCCGAACGATCTCGCGCTCACGCTCGTTGTCGCGGTGCCATTCCTGGTGGGGCCGCTCTCCCGTCGCGTGACGTCAACGCCGGTCAGGATTCTCGCCGTCCTTCTGCTGATTCCGATCTGCCTCGCGATGTACTACACGAAT
>JBKPDW010000021.1:0-4706 GCA_046728115.1 Acidobacteriota bacterium
CGCTTCGGCCCGTTCACCCTCGATTCCGACACTAGGCAGCTGACCCGGGAAGGTCGGGAAATTCATCTCGCGCCAAAGGCACTTGAGCTGCTGTCGGCGCTCGTAATCGATCGGCCGAAGGCCCTCTCGAAAGCGGACCTGCAGGAACGTCTCTGGCCTGGCATCTTCGTCGCCGAGGCGAACCTCTCAAACCTCGTGGCCGAGATTCGCGAAGCGCTCGATGATGCTGCCCGCGCTCCCCGGTTCGTGCGGACCGCACATGGGTTCGGCTACGCGTTTTGCGGTGATGCGGTCTCACTACCCGGTCCCCGCGACGCGGCGCCGGCTTCCCTCTCGTGCTGGCTGGAATCGGACGGCCGTCGGTTCCCGCTGCCGAGCGGTGAACACGTCATCGGACGAGACGCGGATGTCGAGGTCAGACTCGACGCGACGACGGTCTCCCGTCGTCACGCGCGAATTGTCGTGACGGCTGAAGGAGCGATGCTCGAGGACTGTGGCGCCAAGAATGGCACCTTTCGCGGTAACGAGCGCGTGACCTCGTCGCCGATCCTGCTTATGGACGGGGACACGATCCGCGTCGGATCACTTGTCATGACGTTCCACGCGTCCGCACCGTTCGGGGAGACGGATACGGTTCCTCCAAGACGGCCTTGATATCGTCTATCGTCTCAGCACGTCTTCCCTTCTTCCTTTCGATCACTCGACCAGGCCGCCCGGCCGAACACGACGGGCCAGCCCTACAGGCGCCGAATGCGACGTACCGCCTCCGACGCAGTAAATCGCCGCCGCATCGTCTCGTCTGGCAGGGCGTCGGCAATCTGAGCGCTGAGAGCGTGCGCTTCGGCGGCGAGCTCGTCACTGCCATCGAGCGCGAGCAGGATATCGAGCGTTTGTAGCAGCAGCGCAGGGTCGGCCGTGCTGCGCGCGACGCCGACCGCGCTCCGAGCGTCGATGATCGCGTCATGCATTCGACCGAGACCGTGCAAGGCGCGCGCCTTCGTGGCCAACCCGAGCGCCTCGTACTTCGGACGCCCAGTCGCTCGGCTCTGGTCGATGGCGTCGGTCGCGTCAGCCACGCTGACGTCGAATGCGTCACGAGCGAGTGCCAGCTCCGCGCGAGCCTGACAGAGACGCAGTCGCCACAGCCATTCGTGCCAGCCCGGCGTGGTCGCCGCTGCAGCGGTGGTTTCCTGCAGCAGCGTTTCCACGGCACCTGGGTCGTGCCGTCGCGCCGCAATCAGCAGCAGGTCGATACCCGCACTGATGACGGGCGCATGCCAGCCGGCGTTCCGTGCGATCTCGCGCGCCTCCAACTGAGTCGACTCCGCTCCCTCGAAGTCAAACACGCTGAGCCGGAACCCCGCCGACATCGATGTCGCGCGCGCAAGCTGCGGGAGCGCGCCGTACTTGCGGCCGAATTGGCGAGCCTCGTCGAAGGCTTTCGCGGCCTCTCCGTATCGCCCCATGGCGCTCATGGTCAACCCAACGTGTGACAGCGCATACACGAGAACCCCGGTGTCCTGGGACGCCCGAAAGAACTCAACGGCCTGGACAGCAAGAGCGGCCGCTTCCGGCGTCCGCCCCGCGAAGTACAGAGCGTGTGGGCCATACGTGTAGGTCGCAATGGGTGGGTCTCCGCCTCGGGCTATTGCCCTGTGATGCGTCGCGATGGCGTCGTGAAGCCTTCCACTGAGCATCTGGTGCACGGCGGCAAATGCGATCGCATTCGCGGCGAGATCTGCGCGGCCAACCTGTTCGGCCAATGCCAGCGCCTCGGTCGTCAGCCGCTCGAGCGACCGGACCTCGTTCGGTAACCCAGTGAGCGGAGTCGCCAATTCCAGGAGGAATTCGCAGCGGCGTTCGCGCTGCTGCGGATCGAGGCACTCAAGGGCGCGCTCCAACTCCAGTTTTTGATGTGCCCATTGCCCGAGTGCACCGAACGATCGTGCACGTCGGTGGTGGAGATCATTGCGTCGCACATCGGTGTCCGGACCCGCAGCCTTGAAGTCGAGCGACTGGAGCGCCATCTCGTAGAACCGCGCCGCTTCCTCATGCGCCAGCGCGTCGGCTGCACGGTCGCCGGCGCGAGCCGCGTAGTCAATCGCCTTGTCGGCCGTACCGGCTGACGCCGCCTGCACGAAGTGATACGCCAGATCCGCCAGCGGCGGATTGGGATTCCCCCGTGCGAGCTGTTCGATCGCCTCGCCGACGCGGCGATGGAGCCGAACGCGCCGTATGGTCGTCAGCTCGCCGTACAGCGTTTCACGGATGAGCGCGTGCAGGAAAGTGAAACGGCCAGCTCGACCACGTGCTTCGCCGACAAGCTGCGCCCGCACGCCTTCCTCGAGCGTGTCGAGTAGCGAATCCACTGGCAGTTCGCCCAGCACCTCGAGGACGTCAAGGTCGAACTCGCGTCCGACCACAGCAGCGAGTCTGAGCGCGTGATTGCACGCCTCGCTCAGGCGCGACAGTCGCCGGCCAATCACTTCCTTGACCCCTTCTGGGAGGCCGAGGTCCCGGGGATCAACGGCGCGCACGTCGGGGCTGGACGTGCCGCGCAGTCTCGCCAGCGTACCAGTCTCTGTCAGGTGTCGCAGCATTTCTGCGACGAAGAACGGATTGCCGTCCGTGCTGTCCGCCACCAAGCGCGCGAGCTGCGGATCCGCATCGCTCCCGACGAACGCGCTGACTAATCCTCTTACCTGCGTCTCATCCAGCCCCCGGAGCGGAAGCCGTGTCACGGCCTCCTCGCGCCTCAGGTCGGCGAGCATTTCAGCCAGCGGATGTGTGCGGGCGAGCTCGCTTTCCCGGTACGTGCCGAGGATGCAGAGCGATGCGGCGTCAGGCGAGCGGACGAGGTGCCGCAACAGGAGAAGCGTCGGCTTGTCGGCCCAGTGCAGGTCGTCCAAGACAAGCAAGATGGGGCGCGTCGCCGACGCGTTGGCGAGGAGAGCGCTCACGGTCTCGAAGAGCCGGTATCGCTGTCCCTCAGGATGCATCGCGGGAGGGGCGGGGAGATCCGGAACCCGGCGCAGCAGGTCCGAAATAAACGGGCCGAGCTCGGCGCCACCGCCAACAGCGGCCAACTGTGCTCGCAGCTCGGATTCCGGACACACGCGCACGTACCAGTGCAGCGCCTCGACAAACGGTTGGTACGGGACAAGCGCCTCCTCGTCGCACCGGCCCGCGAGAACCGTCGCCGCCAGGTCGGCTCGCCCGCGCGCAAACTCCACGGCCAGGCGGGTCTTGCCGATGCCCGGTTCGCCGCCGAGGAGGAGCAATTGCCGTTGGCCACTCGTCGCGCGCGTCCAGACTTGTTCCAACTGTGTCAGTTCGCTCTCGCGTCCGACGAAGGCGATCGCCCCTGGCCTCGTCTCGAGCATCGGTGGTGTGGGCAGCGGCATCCCGGCGGCGACGGCCTGCTTCAACGACTTCGTGCCACCACGGAGTTCCGAGGCCACCGCTTCGAGGACGAGCCGCACGTCTGCCGCCCGCTGGTACCGGTGCCCGGCCTCCTTCGCCAGACACCTGTGCACAATCTCAAGAAGGAGCGGGTGCGTGTGCGGTGACAGCGGCTTCGTGGGATCTCGCAAGATGGACGCGAACAGCTCGGCGGTCGTCCGGCCGCCAAACGGCCGCGCACCCTCCAGCATCTCGAATAACAGCACGCCGAGCGCCCAGATATCGGTGCGGGCGTCCGTGGCGAGTCCGCGCACCTGCTCGGGCGCCATCGCGTAGGGAGTGCCCATGGCCATGCCCGCATCCGTCTCCGCAAAACTTGTCACGTCTGAGAGGGTATTGGTGCGGCGCGCCAGACCAAAATCGACGACCTTCAGGCGGCCACTGGTCGAGACGATGGCGTTTGCGGCTTTCAGATCGTGGTGCACGACACCGCGATCGTGGGCGTGCGCCAGCGCGTCGGCCGCCTGTATCCCGTAGCGCAGTGCGTCCTCCACCGGAAGCGGGCCGGCCTCCACGACGTCGCGCAGCGGACGGCCGTCGATGTATTCCATGGCGATGAACGCCCGGCCGTTCTCTTCGCCAACCTCGTAGATCGTGCAGATGTTCGGATGATTCAGCGCGGACGCGCTGCGTGCCTCGCGCATCAGCTGCGCGCGCGACGACTCATCCTCCACGGGCAATCCCAGGACCTTGATTGCGAGCCGGCGCTCGAGCGTGGCGTCGTAGGCGAGGAACACGACGCCCATGCCGCCCCGTCCGAGGCGGCGCTCGATGATGTACTTACCGAGGGTGACTCCGGGCTGAGGCGCACCCGCACCGAGTGCGCCGCCAGGAGGAATCGCCGTCGGCTCCGAACGAGTATCCTCTGCCATCGTTTCGGCCGCCACCTCCACCGCGGGCACTGCGAAGAAGCCGTCCGCGGTTCGCTCGTGCGCGAGCAGCGAATCGACTCCCGGCGCAGCGCCTCGTCGCCGGCACAGGCCTCGAGCAGACGATTAGTCTACGCCGTGACCGAGGATGGACAGCGATTCCTCGTCGACGCGAGGCCCCAGCAGTCCAGCGGCGCGGCGTCACTGACCGTCGTCCTTAACTGGACGGCGGCGATCCACAAATAGCGAAGCCGGTTTTCTGTGCCCTCGAAATGACCGATTAACGTACAGGGCTCTTTCAACGAAGGGCGGGGCCAGCGCGCCCCGGATTCCTCGCTCCTCGGCCACTCTTCACCACCCTCGTCTGCCCGTAAG
>JBKPDW010000022.1:0-3722 GCA_046728115.1 Acidobacteriota bacterium
ACACGCAGCTGGGACCCTCCGACATGATCGGGTTGATGTACCCGCTCGAGTCGACCTCATCGGTCCGCATGACGCGGAACCACTCGGCAGTCGTGCGCGGGCTGCAGCAGTTCACCGGGCGGAAGTACGAGTACGAGCCGAAAAACCAGTTCGAGGAGAACTACGCGCACTATCCGACCGAGACAGTGGAGCGCATCCGGAATCAGGTCTCGCTGTCCGCGATACGGTCGCTCATCGTGCACATGGGATCGCTCAAGGAAGGCCGGAAGAGCCTGATCCTCATCAGCGAGGGCTATTCGAACCTGCCACCGCCGCAGATGCGGAACGCCGACGCCACGATGCCGGGGTTCGGGAATCCCAACGCCTTCAATCCGACGGCCGGCGACAACAACCCCAACGAGGATCGCGCGCAGTGGCTGGCCAGCGTCGACATGGAGTCGGATCTGCGCGAGATCTACGACACCGCCAACCGGAACAACGTGGCCATCTACGCCGTCGATCCGCGCGGCCTGCCCGGCTTCGAGTTCGACATCAACGAGAACATCGGATTGAGGACCGATTCGAAGTACCTGTCGTCCACGATGGACACCTTGCGCACCCTGGCCGAGCAGACCGACGGCCGCGCGATCGTCAACCGCAATGACATCGCGGTCGGCATGAAACAGATCACGCGCGATGCGAGCGCGTACTACCTGATCGGGTACAGCTCGTCGACGGCGCCGTCGGACGGCAAGTTTCACGAGATCAAGGTGCGCGTGAAACGTCCCGGCCTGCAGGTGCGTGCGCGGAAAGGCTACTGGGCGTTGAACGCCGAACAGACAGCCCGAGCCATGGCACCCAAGGCTGTCGTGCCCAAGCCGGTCGAAGAGGCGATCACCGCCGCCGTCAGCCGGCCCGGCAAAGCCAGCGTCGTGCGCACGTGGATCGGTACCTCGCGCGGCGAGAACGGCAAAACTCGCGTCACCTTCGTCTGGGAGCCGATCGTCAGACCGCCAGGCGACCGCGCGGGGGCCGGCGAAGAACCAGCGCGCGTCTCCTTGATCGCGGCCAGCATGGACGGTTCGCCGTATTTTCGGGGTCGCGTGCCAGCGGTCGCGCTCGCATCGGCATCTCCGGCGAGCGCAGCGACCGCATCAACGGCCGCGCCGAAGACGCCATCGCGCGTGACATTCGACGCGGCGCCCGGCAAGATGCAGCTGCGTGTCTCGGTCGAAGGAACAACCTCGCAGGTGCTCGACACGGAAATTCGGGAGATCACCGTGCCGGATCTCACCGGGGCCGAACCGTTGCTCGGCACACCGGAACTGTTCCGCGCGCGAACCGCCCGCGATCTCCAGCAGCTCAAGGCCGACGTCGATGCAGTCCCGCTTGCGACACGCGAGTTCAGCCGCACGGACCGCCTGATCATCCGCGTTCCCGTATATGGTCCTGGCGACACGCCTCCCGCACTGAGCGTCCATCTGCTGAATCGCGCAGGATCGCCGATGCAGGAGCTACCGACGGGTGCGTCGCCGAAGCCGGGCGAACAGCAGGTCGAGTTGCCGCTCGCCGGGCTGGCGCCAGGCGAATACGTCCTGGAGATCAAGGCGGCCGGCAGCGAGACCAAAGAGCTGGTCGGCTTTCGCGTGACCGGCTAGCGGGCAGCGGACGGACATGCGGGGTTCCGCGGCGGCAGTTCTGGCGGGCGCACTGTCCATTACAGGGGCCGCCCAGCCACCAGCGTCGCCATCCGCCAACCGACTCGTTCATGTCGACGTCTTCGCGACCGATGCGCGTGGTCGGCCTATCCAGGATCTGAAACCCAGCGAATTCGAGTTGCGCGAAGAAGGGACCATTCAAGCGCTGGAGTCGGCTCGGCTCGTGCGCGCGGTGGTGGCGCAGGCCTCTCCGCCTGCGATTCAATCGGCCTCCGACGAGCGCGCCGCCGCGTCGGGCGGCCAGGCTCGTCTGTTCGCGGTGTTCATGGACGAGTACCATATCAGCGCGGGCGCGAATAGTACTCGCGTGCGCGAGGCGCTGACCCACTTCATCGACCACGACCTCACACCGCAGGATCTCGTCGTCATCATGAAGCCGCTCGATTCGCTCTTTGCGATTCGACTGACGAGCGATCGCGATGCAATGCGTCGGACGATCGAGGGCTTCGAAGGACGCAAGGGCGACTACGAGCCGCGGAACTCGTACGAACGCAATTACATCGCCGGTACGCCGGCTCGAATCGACGCGGCCCGGAACCAGGTGGCCTGGTCGGCCATCAACGCTCTGGCCGTCCATCTGGGCATGCTTGCCGACGGCCGCAAAACGCTGATCGTGTTCTCCGAAGGCCTCGAGTCCCTGGATCGACGACGGGGCCAGGAGTTCTTTGCGACGCGCGATACCGTGATTCGATCGGCGAATCGATTCAACGTCGCTGTCTACACCGTGGATCCGCACGAGACTCCAGTCGACGAAACGGGTGCGCTGGCGACGATCGCAACGGAGACGGACGGCGCTGTGGTCACGGGGAACCTCGATGCCGGGCTTAAGCGCGCGAGCCGCGACTCGACCGGATACTACCTGCTCGCGTACCGGTCGGCGCGTCCTGACGATGGAAGGTTTCACGAGGTGCAGGTACGGGTAACGCGGCCAGGGGTGCGGCTGCGCGCGCGCAAGGGCTTCGTCGCGGCGCCACCGGACGAAGCCCTGCGAACGGCACTTCTCGCGCCGGCGGATGACTCAAAACCGAAGCCGCCAGCCGAGCCGGCGCCACATGTCAGCGCGCTCATTCGGCCATGGTTCGGCGTCTCTCGGGGACCCGCGGGAAAGTCGCGTGTGACGTTCGTGTGGGAACCGACGGCGCGGGTCCCCGGCGACCGCAGTATGCTGGGGACTCCGTCAAAGCTGATTCTGACGGCACGAACGGCCGACGGCGTTGTGTTGTTCGACGGTCCCGTCGCACCGACTGGTCCCGGCGCCATCGACGAAGCTGGCGCGACGCCGGCGCGCGTCGTGTTTGACATGCCCCCGGGCCGGCTTCGTGTGAAGATGTCGATTCAGGACGTGACGTCTCGTGTACTGGATCTCGACGTGCGCGAAATCGCTGTTCGCGATTTGAAAGGCGTCGCCATCGGCACGCCCGAAGTGCTGCGTTCGCGAAACGCCCGCGAGTTTCGGAGTCTCGAAACCGAGAGCGCTGTGCCGGTGGCCTCGCGCGAGTTCAGCCGGACCGAGCGGTTGCTGATTCGGTTTCCGGCGTACGGCCCGACCGACATCTCGCTGGCAGTCTCGGCCAGACTCCTGAGCAGAACGGGTCAAGCGATGCGTGATCTGCCGCTTCTGCCAACGACCGGAGCAGACCTCGACAACGAACACGCGATCGATCTGCCGCTGGCCGGCCTGGCGCCCGGCGAGTACCTCGTCGAGGTTGCGGCTACCAGTCAGGCGGGAGAAATCAAGGATCGTTTCGGCTTCCGTGTCACGCCGTAGTCCCATGCGGACCACGACATTCGTTCTCTCCGCGGCTCTGGCGCTGTGCTCCGCAGCGCGCGCGCAACAGCCGCCGCCGGCACTGAGCGCGCTCGGCTTTCTGATCGGAGACTGGGAGGCTGTCGGATCGCCGCCGGGCGAAAGCGGCGCGTTCATTTTCTCGTCCGCCGTGCAGGATCAGGTCATCGTCCGGACCAGCTACGCGAAGTACGACACGCGCGACGGACGACCAGCGAGCCGTCACGACGATCTGATGG
>JBKPDW010000023.1:0-5000 GCA_046728115.1 Acidobacteriota bacterium
GAGCGGAAAGTTCCTGATGCAGATCGGCAAGCCCGGTCAGAGCAAGGGGAGCAACGACACCGCCAATCTTCGTCTGCCCGCCAAAACCTTCGTCGACAGAGCGACGAACGAGGTGTACGTGGCCGACGGCTACGGCAATCACCGCGTGATCGTCTACGACGCCGACACCGGTGAGTACAAGCGTCATTGGGGCGCGTACGGGCACAAGCCGGAGGACGCCAATCTCGGTAACTACGATCCCGCCGCGCCTCCCGCGCAGCAATTCCGGAATCCCGTTCACTGCGCCGAGCTTTCGGTGGATCGGATGCTCTACGTCTGCGACCGCGTGAACGATCGCATCCAGGTGTTCAAACCGGACGGCGCGTTCGTGAAGGAAACGTTCATCAACAAGGACACGCGCGGATCCGGTTCGGTCTGGGACATCGCATTCTCGAAGGACGCGCAGCAGAAATACCTCTACCTCGCCGACGGCGAGAACGACCGCGTGCACATCCTCGATCGCAATTCGCTCGAGATGCTGACGACGTTCGGCGAGGGCGGCAGGCAGCCGGGAGAGTTCTACGGCGTGCACAGCATCGCAACGGATTCCAAGGGCAACATCTACACGACGGAAACCTATCGCGGGCAGCGCGTACAGAAGTTCGTGTACAAAGGCCTCGCGCCGGTCACGAAAAAAGACCAGGGCGTCGTCTGGCCTGCTGCGCCGAAGCCCGCGACCAAGGCGACCCCCGTTACTCCGAAGCCCCCGGCGAAGCCGGGCCCGAAGACATAGGAGTCGTCCATGCAAAAACTCTTCATCGGTGCACTCGCGCTCGTTTTGCCGATCGGCGTGCCCCAGGACGCACCGAAGCCGACGTGCAACAAATGCGCGGCTACCTACATCACCGCCGAAGAAATCCAGGAATACTTCAAACGCGCGACCGCGGCCGTGGTCGATCAGCAGGTGCGCGCCGTGGATATCGGCAAGAGCAACGTCGACATCGGCGTCGTGTATCGCGGCAGGATCACCGGCGCGCCGACGGTTGCCGAACACGATCAGGTCAGCGAGGTATACCACGTGATCGAGGGGACTGCCACCCTCGTCACCGGCTCGGACATCGTCGGCTGGAAGCGGCGGCCGGCCGATCAAACGAACGTCCGGCTGCTCAACGGCCCTGGCGGCGACGGCACGTCCATTCAAAACGGCGTCACGCACCAGTTGAAGCCGGGCGACGTCATCATCATTCCGGCTGGCGTCGGCCATCAGTTCACGAAGATTGACGACCACATCCGCTACCTGATGGTCCGTGTGGATCCAGACAAGGTGACGCCACTCAAGGATGAGGCGGCGTCGCGCGCAGATCTCCGCGGCGGCGGGCGCGGTCGCTGACGAACAGGAGCCCACACCCTTGGATGTCGAGACGAAGCCGCGAGCTTCGACGTCTCCATGAATGTGCGCCGGCAGGCGCGCAACTACCATCGGGAGAGGCGCCATGAAGTACATGTTGCTGATGCAGGGGCCCAGGTCTGGTTACGAGAAGTTCGGCGCGCTGCCGCCGCAAGACATCAAGGCGCACATTGACTTCATGAAGCGCGTGAACAAGGACCTCACCGAATCGGGCGAGCTGGTCGACGCCCAGGGCTTGGCCGGACCGGATCAGGCCAAGGTCGTGCAGATCAAGACGGGCACCACTCCGGTCGTCACCGACGGTCCGTTTCCGGAATCAAAAGAGTTCCTCGCAGGCTACTGGATCGTGGATTGCGAGAGTCCGGAACGAGCCGTCGAAATCGCCAAACGCATCGCCACCGCGCCGGGACGAGGGGGCGTTCCAATCGGCGTCCCGGTCGAAGTCCGTCAGGTGATGAGCGCGCCGCCGGGCGAGGTGTGACGGATGGCCTCAGTGTCGAGGATCTGCTGCGCGAGCTTGCGCCGCAGGTGCTCGGCGCGGTGATGCGCCGCTTCAGGGACTTCGAGTCGGCTGAAGACGCGGTTCAGGAAGCGCTGATCGCTGCGGCGACCGAGTGGCCCGCCCGGGGTTTACCCGACAACCCGCGCGGATGGTTGATCCAGGTCGCCGTTCGACGCTTGATCGACGACTATCGTCGCGAACAGGCCCGCCGCCGTCGTCAGGGCCTTGCCCTGGCGCAAGAGCCGTCCCACGCGCAGATTGCCCCTGCACCCGATGCCGACTGGACCACGGAGCGCGATGACACGCTGGTTCTCCTCTTCATGTGTTGTCATCCCGCGCTGACTCCCGCCTCCGCGACTGCCCTCACCCTGCGCGCCGTTGGCGGTCTCTCGACCGCAGAAATCGCGAGCGCCTTCATGGTGCCCGAAGCGACGATGGCTCAACGCATCAGCCGCTCGAAACAACGCATCAAATCGTCCGGCGTGCCGTTTCACCTGCCGACCGATCACGAGCGCGGCGAGCGGCTCAACGTTGTGCTGCACGTGTTGTATCTGATCTTCAACGAAGGGTACGCGACCAGCGCGGGGCCGACCCTTCAGCGTATCGAGCTCTCGAACGAAGCCATTCGTCTCGCCCGCATTCTTTACCGGTCGCTGCCGGAGAACGCCGAGGTCGCTGGCCTGCTCGCGCTGATGCTGCTGACCGATGCGCGGCGCGCGGCACGCGTCGGACCTGACGGCGAGTTGATCCCGCTGGCCGAACAGGATCGGAGTCGATGGAATCGACAAGCGATCGAGGAAGGGGTGGCCCTGATCACCGATGCGCTGCCCCGTGGATCCGTCGGGCCGTATCAGCTGCAGGCGGCCATCGCTGCGGTGCACGACGAGGCGCCGAGCGCCGAGGCGACCGACTGGCCGCAGATTCTGGCGCTGTATGGTTTGCTCGCGCGCCTGTCGAATAACCCGATGGTGACGTTGAATCACTCGATCGCCGTGGCCATGGTGCATGGCCCCCGCGAAGGGCTGAAACGACTCGATGCACTCGACGCCGACGGTTCGCTCGCCGGACATCATCGTCTCTACGCCGTGCGTGCCCATCTGCTGGAAATGGCCGGCGATCGCCATGCGGCGATTGCACAGTACCGCGCCGCCGCCTCGCGGACGGCGAGCGCACCCGAGCAGCGCTACCTTCTGACACGCGCTGCCCGGCTGGACGAAAAAAACGGCCCGTAACCGCGCCGCGTCGCTTTACACCCAATTGCATTGACCACACAAAGGGACGAACCTAGACTTCCCGCACGTTCCCCGGGGTAGCTGCTGCATGACGAAGAAGTTGGCGACGCTCGGCATCCTGATTCTCATCGCGCTCGTGCAGAGGCCGCAGGCACAATCCGGCACCGTCCGCATTTTTTTCGTCGATGTCGGTCAGGGGGCCGCCACGTTAATCGTGTCGCCGACAGCGAAAACGCTGCTCGTCGACGGCGGCCCTCCGGGAGGCGGTACCAAGCTCGCCACCCTGCTCAATACCTTGGGCATCGCAACGATCGACTACACGGTCCTGACGCATTACCACATCGATCACGATTCCGGCCTGATCGAGTTGCTGAATTCCGGGCGCGTGGCGGGGATTGCCTACGACAACGGCGACGGCGCCGACGTTCAGCCGCCTGGCACGTCGACGTCGCCGACCAGCACACGGGGCACGTACCTCAATTACGTCGCCGCGACCGGGCATCCGGGCGTCACGAGGCAGACAATCGTTCCGGGTCAGGTGATCGATCTCGGCGGCGGCATGAGGGCGACCTGCCTTGCCGCCGGCGGGCATCTCCTGAGCGGCGGGTCGGTTCCAATCACGAACGAGGACCTGAATTCAGAAAGCATCAGCCTGCTTGTCGAGTTCAACAACTTCGACTTCATCGTTTCAGGCGACCTCACCGGAGGTGGCAGCACCAGCACGGCCAAAACACCGGATGTCGAAACCTACGTCGGTCAGCTCGCGGGCGACGTGGACGCTGTTCAAGTAAATCATCACGGCAGCACGACCACGAGCAATCAGACGTTTCTCTCTGCGGTGAAAGCCGAGATTGCGGTCGCCCAGGCCGGGACGACGAACACCTTCGGACACCCGAATCGCGAAACGGCGAACAAATATCTGAACACGCCGGTGACAACCGGCAACGTCTTCGCAGGCGCCGGGCTGCCGGCGCCGGGCACAGGGCCGGTGTTTTATCAGCACGAAGAAAGCCCGTCAGGGGACGACCGCGTGACCCATCAGGGATACTCGGGCGCCGCGGCCACCGATGCCGGCAATGGGACGATCCTTCTCGAGACCGACGGCACGACGACTTACAGCCTCAAAAGCTTCGACGACGGCGGCGCTCGCATCAATCCGGCCGGGCACACCTATGCCGTCGACGGCGCGTCGCCGGGCATTACCACAGACTTCCCGCCGACGGTGATCGTTCAGGCAAATCCGGTCGCGCCCCGCGCCTCGGAGCCGGTCGTGGTGTGGGCGGCCGTCAGCGATCGCGAGTCGCCGATCGAAGCCGTGGTGCTCAACTACGCGCTCGACGGCGCAGCGCAGACGCCCGTGGCGATGACGCCGAGTGCGGGTCTCTACCAGGCGACGATTCCGGCGCAGCCCGACGGTACACGCATTGATTTCGCGGTCTCGGGCACGACGGGCGGACAGATGACGACGTACACATCCGGATATTTTTCGGGCACGACGCCTGTGGCAACGCTCCGCACGACGAATACGCTCGGAGAGCCGCTCTACACGGGCTACGCGGCGAGAATCCACGGCACGGTCTCGGCGGGCAGCAACACGTTCGCGGCAGGCACCAACGACGACTACGTTCAGGACGTCGTTACGGACAGCAACGGCATGCATCCGGGTATCAACGTCTTCCGATCGACCGACACAGTCACGCCATTTACGTCGACGACGCCCGGCCAGGAGGTCGAAGTCGTCGGCCGGATCGGCTTCAACGGTGGCCGTCAGCGTCTCGACATCACTGAATCCGTCGAAAAAGTAACCTCGCCGTACGGTATCACCGTGTTGTCGTCCGGCCCTGCACCTGCACCGGCGTCCGTGACGATCGCTGCGCTC
>JBKPDW010000024.1:0-39615 GCA_046728115.1 Acidobacteriota bacterium
GATATCCTTGTCGGTCTCGTGGGCTCGGAGATGTGTATAAGAGACAGGCTTCGGCGAGGCGAACATCGAGCACGCGAGCGCCTACGTGGTCGATGCTGCCGGCACGCGCGTTGAGGGCGTCGATCTCCTGCGCGAATGGAACGGCCAGTTCTGCCGATCCCGGATCGTCTATCGCACGCATGGGGCTGTCCACGTGAAGGAAGTGGTCCTGTTCGAACTTCCAGTGACGTTTCCGCCGGAGACGGCACTCTACGGCGAAGGCTTCCAGATGCTGACCCAGACCGGGGGCACGCTCGGTAAACCACTCGATTACAGTCAATACACCGATGCGAAGCACTACCGCATTCCGGAAGTGGATGGCACGCACGCGTTCTATGGACTCCTGACGCTCACGCCACCTGCAGCTGACACGTCGGTCATCGCGTTCACGTCGTGCGCTCGGTTCAGCGGGAAGTTCGTCCTTCAGGGTTCATTGTTGAGCGCGGTGATCGATTGCGAGGGATTGCCGCTCGGCGTGGGAGAGACCTGGTCGCTCGAGGAGCTGATGGTGGCATCCGGGTCCAACCGCGCGACGCTGTTGGCGGCCGTCGGCGACCGTCTGGCCACTTACCACCCGCGTTTACCAGCGCGGCAA
Organism: Acidobacteriota bacterium; assembly: GCA_046728115.1. Taxonomy (GTDB): domain Bacteria; phylum Acidobacteriota; class Vicinamibacteria; order Vicinamibacterales; family CAVVIG01; genus CAVSWN01. The sequence continues at coordinate 635 of JBKPDW010000024.1, forward strand.
CCAGCAACGCCGCCGACGGGGTGGTGCTCGTGGTACTGCTTTGGCCCGGGCGTTACCGCGGAGCAGGTGCTCGACAATCTCGACGCGATTGCGCAGAAGTTTCCTGGCCTGACGTACGTGCAAATCGACGACGGCTATCAGAGCGCGATGGGCGATTGGCTGGTCACGGGCACCGCCTTCGGCGGCAATGTACGCGTCGTTCTCGATCAGATTCGGCGGCGCGGTTTCGAGCCGGCGATCTGGGTCGCGCCGTTCGTGGCAGAAGAGCAGTCGATGGTCTTCGAGCAGCACCCGGATTGGTTCATCAAGGATGCACAGGGAACGCCCTTGCGATCCGATCGCGTCACGTTCGGCGGCTGGCGGCGCGGTCCCTGGTATGCGCTCGACGGGACGCACCCGGACGTGCAACGTCATTTCGAACAGCTGTTTCGGACCATGCGGCGCGAATGGGGTTGCACCTATTTCAAGCTCGATGCAAATTTCTGGGGGGCGATGCACGGGGGACGATTTCACGATCCGCGCGCCACGCGGATCGAAGCCTATCGCCGCGGCATGCAGGCGATAGCGCGCGGCGCCGGCGACGCCTTTCTCCTTGGCTGCAACCATCCGCTCTGGCCATCGGCAGGACTGGTGCACGGGTCGCGCAGCTCGAATGACATCAAGCGCATCTGGGACCGGGTGATGACGACGGCGCGACAGAATCTGAGCCGGAACTGGCAGAACGGCCGCTTGTGGTGGAACGATCCTGACGCGGTTGTCCTCGCCGGTGACTTGACGGACACGGAATGCATGTTTCATGCGACGGCGATCTACGCGAGCGGCGGCATGGTGCTGTCGGGCGATGATCTCACGAACATTCCCCGGGCACGGGCGGCAATGCTCGAGAAGCTCCTGCCGCCGACCGGGATCGCCGCCGAATTCGAGGATCAGCAGTTGCACGTCGGGATCGTGCGACTTGCATCGGGTCGTAGGTTCTGTCTGTTCAATTGGGGCGACACGCCGCAGACGCGAACCGTCCGCGTGGGTAATGGAGCGACTGTGTTCGACTTCTGGACGGACGAGGCGCTCGCTCCTCGCGACGGGGCGCTTTCACTCGACATGCCGCCGCGATCGGCTCGGCTCCTGAAGGTGACGCCATGAATCCGACAGGTGCCGACGGAGCGCAAGGCTCGACCAGCGCCCCCCATCGAAACCGAGACGAGCTACCGCAAGGCACGCCGACGCGCCTGTGGGCGCGCAGGCCGCAGCCGAGCGGGAGGGAGGCAGACAGGAAAAAGTCCGTCCAGGTCACCGCAACGGCATTCGCCGCGCTCTTCTCCGTCGTCGGCCTCGCGCTGTACGGTTTACCGCTCTACTACGACTTCATGGTTCGCGAGTTCGGCTGGTCGCGCACGATGGTGACGTCGGGAAACGCGATCAGCAAGCTGATCGTCGGTCCGTTGTTCGGGTTCGGCGCCGGCTGGATCGTGGATCGATTCGGCCCGCGGCGGCTGATGATGGCCGGCATCCTGATGGCCGGCGGCGCGCTCGTCGGACTCGGCGGCATTTCGGCGGCGTGGGCGTTCTACTTTTTCTATTTCTTCAACGCGCTGGGCTATGTCTGCGGCGGACCGCTGCCGTGTCAGGTGCTGCTGTCACGATGGTTCGACACCACACGCGGTCGCGCGATGGGCATCGCCTATCTTGGAATCGGCATCGGCGGCGCACTCGTGCCGCTGCTGGCCGCCTGGCTCACGGCGCATCTCGGCTGGCGCGGATCGCTGCAGAGTGTCGGCGTGCTCATCGTGCTGATCGCGTTGCCGCTCGCGTACTTCGTGCCGGAGGGTTCCGCTCGCCCGAAGGGCTCGCGCGACGAGCAACCCGATCGCGGAGCTGAAACCGCTGCGCTCCGGCACATCCTGTCAACGCCAGCTTTTTACCTGCTCGCCGTCGGCAGCATGTGCTCCATCGCCGCCGTCGGCGGCACGAACCAGCACCTGAAACTGTTCCTGAGCCTCGATCGCGGCTACGCCCAGGCCGACTCGGCGGGTATCATCTCGCTCGTGCTGGCGATCAGCATCGCCGGACGGGTGCTGATGGGATGGCTCGCGGACCGGATGGCGCGGAAGCACGTGATGCTTCTGATTTACGTGCTGGTGGCCGCCGCGATCCCGCTGCTGCTCGTTCGGCCGTCCGGACTGACGTTGTACGTGTTCGCCGCCGTCTTTGGATTAGGTCTCGGAGGCGAATACCTGATCATCCCATTGATGGCGGCCGAACTGTTCGGCGTTGCCGTGCTGGGCCGTGTCATGGGCATCGTTTTGACGGCGGACGGCGTCGCCGAGGCGACGGCGCCGATGCTGGTCGGCTACCTTCGCGATCGGACCGGCACCTACGATGTCGGGTTCATGATGCTGGTGGCGGCCGCGCTTGTCGGCGCAGCCGCGGTCGGCCTTCTTCCACGTGGCGGTACGAGCGCCGCTCGCACATCGACCCGCTCGACGCTCGCCCCCACGGCTCTCTGACATGCGCATCGTCGACGCGAAAGTCATCGTGTGTTGCCCGGGACGGAATTTCGTCACGCTGAAGCTGATCACCGAAGACGGTGTGTATGGTCTCGGCGACGCGACCCTGAATGGACGGGAACTGGCCGTTGCAAGTTATTTGCGCGATCACGTGGTCCCGCTGCTCATAGGCCGCGACGCGAGGCGGATCGAGGACATCTGGCAATACCTCTACAAGGGCGCGTACTGGAGGCGCGGTCCGGTGACCATGACGGCCATCGCCGCGGTCGATACCGCCTTGTGGGACATTCTCGGGAAGACGCTGGACACGCCGGTCTATCAGCTCCTGGGCGGTACGTCGCGCGAGTCGGTGATGGTGTACGGCCACGCGAACGGCGCGACCGAAGACGAAACGGTGCAGGCGGTGCAGCACTACATCGGTCTCGGCTACCGGGCCGTTCGCGCGCAATGTGCCATTCCCGGCGTGGTGCATGCCTACGGCGTCGGTCGCGGCACGATGTACTACGAACCGGCGCAGAAAGGCATGCCGCTCGAAAGCGTCTGGAGCACGGAGCGATATCTCGACTTCGTGCCGCCGCTCTTCGAGCGGCTGCGGCGCGAGGTCGGATTCGATGTGCACCTGCTGCACGACGTTCATCATCGCCTCACGCCAATCGAAGCGGCGCGGCTCGGCAAGAGCCTCGAACCGTACCGCCTGTTCTGGCTCGAAGATCCGGTGCCGGCTGAAAACCAGGCGGCCTTCCGCACGATCCGTCAGCACACGACGACGCCGATTGCCGTCGGCGAAGTATTCAATGTCGTCTACGATTGCACGCAGCTCATCGAGGAAGAGCTGATCGACTACATCCGGATGACCGTCGTCCACGGAGGAGGCATCAGCCACCTGCGCAAAGTTGCGGCATTGGCGGAGATCCACCACGTGCGAACCGGTTCGCACGGCGCCACCGATTTGAGTCCCGTGGCGATGGCGGCGGCGCTGCATTTCGATCTGAGCGTGCATAATTTCGGGGTGCAGGAATACATGCGGCACACGGAGGAAACCGACGCCGTGTTCCCGCATGCGTACACCTTCGACGCCGGCGCGATGCACCCGGGCGAATCTGCGGGTCTGGGCGTCGACATCGACGAAGCGCGGGCGGCCGCGTATCCGTACGATCCGGCGTACCTGCCCGTGAACCGCAAGCTGGATGGGACGGTGCACTCGTGGTGACACGGCGCGAGTTTCTCGCGGCGGTTCTTGTTGCGCGGCTGAAGCCTTCGCGCTACGGAGATCCGGATAGCGCGAAGGCCCTTCGACTCGCTGTCCCAGAACCCCTCGAAGGACGACTTCCGTCGCGGCAGGCTTCAGCCGAGCGATCGATGCATTTCGGCTACGCCGCGATCACCTGGGGCAGCGCCGTCACGCAGGCCATCGACGACATCGCCGCCGTCGGCTTCCGCGGTATTCAGCTTCGCGGCGAAGCTTTCGCGCAATACGGCGAGCGGCCGAAGGAGCTGCGCGACCTGCTCGATCGCCGCGGCCTGAAGTTCGTGGTCCTGTCGAGCGGCAACCTGTCGATCGATCCGGCGCGCGAGCGCGACGAGCTCGCGACGCACACGCGGCACGCGCAGTTTGTTCGCGATGCCGGCGGGACGTACCTTCAAGTCATCGACGAGCGGCCGAAAGGCCGCGCGGTTGTTGCGGAGGATTATCGACGGCTTGGACGTCTGCTGGGCGAGTTGGGCAGGCGCACGCAGGATCTCGGAATTCCGCTCGTCTACCACCACCACATGAACAGTACCGGTGAAAAACCGCACGAGGTGCAGGCGGTGCTCGACGCGGCCGATCCGAAACACGTGCGCCTCCTTTTCGACGTCGCTCACTACCAGCAGGGCGGCGGCGATCCCGTGACCGCGCTTCGCGCCTATCGCGACTGGATCGAAGTGATTCACTTGAAGGACGTGAGGGCGGGCAGGACCGGTGAGGCAGGCAGCTACGAGTTTGTCGAACTAGGCCGGGGCCGCGTCGATATGCCCGGCGTGTTCGCGGCGCTGCGCGACATCGCGTTCGACAAGTGGGCCATCGTGGAACTCGATCGCGTTTCCGATCCCGGACGCACGCCCAGGCAATCGGCCGAAGCCAACAGGAAGTACCTCACGGATCACGGGTTCAGCCTGTGACCGCTCGCGTGCTTTACGCTCGCGAACAGACGCTGGATGTCGCGGAGTTCCGGCGCGTGCTGGTCGACTCCGGTCTTGGAGCCATTCGTCCCGTGGACGATGCCTCACGACTGACCGAGATGCTGTCGGAGGCTGACTTGATCGTAACGGCCCGCTGGAAGGAGCGTGATCGTTCTTTGATTGGCGTCGCACGCTGTCTGACCGACTTCGCGTGGTGCTGCTATCTCTCGGAGCTGGCCGTCTCTGCGGAGGCACACGGGCTTGGCATCGGACAAGGGTTGTTGAACGAGGTCCGCCGACACGTCGGGCCTCGCGTCAGCGTGATTCTGATTTCCGTCCCCGAGGCCGTGGGATTCTACGAGCGAGCGGGCATGACTCGCTTGTCCGATGCGTTCTGGTTCCGGCGCGAGTCCTGACGAGCGTCAGTCGAGCCGCGCGGGCTGCAACCTCGGCGTGAGCAGCTGCACCACGCCGAGCGCAATCAGGTACGCCGCGCCCGCGATCGTCAGCACCACCGTGTAGCTGCCGGTGATCTGCAGAACGTAGCCGGTCATCTTCGCGATCAGCATTCCACCGACGGCGCCGGCCATTCCGCCGAGGCCCACCACCGATCCGACGGCCTGGCGCGGGAACATATCGGATGCCAGGGTGAACAGATTCGCCGACCAGCCCTGGTGCGCCGCTGTCGCCAGGCTGATCAGCGCGACCGCCGACCACATGCTCTGGACCCGCGCAGCCGCAACAATTGGCACGACGGCGAGCGCGCAGACGAGCATCGCGGTCTTGCGTGAGGCGTTGATGCTCCAGCCGCGGCGGATCAGCGTCGATGACAGCCAGCCGCCGCCGACGCTGCCAACATCGGCCATCAGGTAGATGACGATGATCGGCGGTCCGAGCTGCAGCAGCGAGAGCCCGTACGTCCGGCTGAAGAAATCCGGCAGCCAGAAGAGATACATCCACCAGATCGGGTCGGTGAGGAACTTGGCCGTCGCGAACGACCACGATTGTCGATGCCGGAGCAGGCTGGCCCACGGGACGCGCGCCGCCGACTCGGGCGGATCGCTGCGGATGTATGCGCGCTCGGCGGCGCCAAGGCGCGGGTGATGCTCCGGTCGATCGTAGAAGATCAGCCACGCCACGAGCCAGCCAAACCCAAGCAGGCCGGTGATGATGAACGCCCAATACCACCCGAACTTGGCAGTGATCCATGGCACCGTCATCGGCGTGATGACCGCGCCGATGTTCGTTCCTGCATTGAACAACCCGGTCGCGAACGCTCGTTCGCTGCGGGGGAACCACTCCGCGACCGTCTTGATCGCCGCGGGGAAATTCCCCGACTCGCCGATCCCGAGCAGGAAACGAACGACGATGAAGCCGGCCACCGACGAAGAGTAGGCAAGCCCGAACGCCCCGAGCAGCACCGACGCGGCCGGACCGAATCGGGTCACTTCGGCTGCGGCAATCGCGGCGAGGGACCAGATCACCAGCGCGAGCGTAAAGCCGCGCTTGATGCCCAGGCGATCCACGATCGATCCGGCGAACAAAAACCCGATCGCGTAGGCGAGTTGAAAGGCGAGGACGATGTCGCTGTAGTCGATTTCGCTCCAGCCGAACTCCGCCTGCAGCGTCGGCTTCAGAATGCCGATCACCTGGCGATCGATGTAATTGATCGTCGCGGCGAGAAACAGCAGGCCGCAGATCGTCCATCGCAGCCGGCCGACGCGCCCGGCGAGTGCCGGTGCCGGCCCCGCGTCACGCGCGCGAATATGTGGCATCGCCATTGCCGAACCTCCGTCCCGCCCCGAGGTTCAAATCGTCGGGTTCCGCCGATATATCGCAAACTCGCGGTGGCCGAGGCGCTCGGCTACCGTCGGACGCCCGGACGATACCTCCAGCACCTCGTCGAACAGACGCCGCGACGCATCCTCGAACGATTCCGCGTCCGTCAGGACGCCGCTGACGTTCACGTCGATATTGTCGGCCATTGTCTGCGCCGTGCGCGCATTGCCGGTCACCTTGATCACCGGTGCGATCGGATTGCCCGTAGGCGTGCCGAGCCCGGTCGTGAAGACGACGACCTGCGCGCCCCCGCCGACCATCCCGGTGACGGATTCGACGTCGAGACCCGGCGTGTCCATCACGGTGAGGCCGCGCTTCGTGATTGGCGCCGCGTAGGCCACTACGTCTTCGAGCCTGGTGCGTTCTCCCGCCTTGTGCGTGGCACCAAGCGATTTCTCTTCGATCGTCGTCAGTCCGCCGCGGATATTGCCGGGTGACGGTTGCGTTCCCCGGATGTCGAGCCCGAGCGCCATTGCCTCGGCTTCGACGCGACTGACCACGCGAAGCAGCTCAGCCCCGGCGGCGGGTGTCGACGCCCGCGCCGCGAGCAGGTGCTCGGCCCCCATGATCTCGGCGATTTCGCCGAGCACGACGGCTCCGCCGAGATCGACCAGTCTATCGGCGACGCGCCCGACTACTGGATTCGATGCAAGGCCCGATGTGTAGTCCGAGCCGCCGCACTTCACAGAGAGCACCAACGACGACGCTTGGCACGACGTGCGCTCGGCGCGGCCGATCGTGGCGGCCAGCTCTCGTGCGATCTCGATCCCCCGCGCGGTTGCGCGCACCGTTCCGCCTTCGCTCTGAATCGACACGACCTGGGCGGGCCGTCCCGACCGTCGCGCCGTATCCGCGAGGTGCTGTGCCACGACCTGCTCGCATCCGAGCGCGACGACGAGGACGGCGCCGACGTTGGGATGATGGGCGTACGCGGCGAGCGTCTCGTGTGTCACATTCCGATCCGGCCCGATCTGCCCGCACCCGGCCAGATGCGGCAGCGCCGTGCCGATCGGCGCGATCGATGCCGCAATCCGTTCCGCAACGACCGCTGAACAGATGACGGTCGGAATGACGAGCACGTGATTGCGGACGCCGACCGTGCCATCACCGCGCCGGTAGCCGAGGAACGCAGGGCCTGGCGTCATCATTCCCTCGGTTCGGCGATTCGCGGGTCTTCGTCGCGCGTAGGGGCCAGGCTTGCGAGATCGCCGCGGCCGCGGCTGCTGGCTACGTTGTGTGTGTGGACGTGCGCGCCGGCGGCAATTTCCATTGATGCGGTTCCAATCGGGCTCCCGTATTTGACCACACGCGCCCCCGTCGGAATGGCGCGCAGCGCGATCTTGTGACCCCGGGGAATCGCGTCGATCGTGGTCACGCTCGAGCCGCCGGCACGGACAGTCTGACCCGCGTCGATCGGCTCGAGCGCGGTGGCGACGTTATCGTCGGCGCTGATCACGATCGCTTGCGTCACTGATTCACCCCGCTGGCGAGGAACCCGCCGTCCACGGCGATCAGTTGTCCCGTCACGAACGTGGCGGCGTCGGACGCAAGGTACACGGCCGCGCCGACGAGTTCCTCGACGCGGCCAAAGCGGCGCATTGGCGTCCGCAACAACAACTCCTGACCGCGCGCGCCCTTGAGGATCTCGCGGTTCAAGTCGGTCTCGAAGACGCCCGGTGCGATCGCGTTGACCGTGACGCCATGCGGCGCCCATTCGACCGCGAGCGCGCGGGTCATACCTGCGACAGCGGCTTTGCTGGCCGTGTACGCCGTCACCTCTTGCAGGCCCACGAACGAGGCGATTGAGGCGATTCCAATCAACCGCCCCGACCCGCGCGCGATCATCGACGGCGCAAACACCTGGTACGTCCGGAACATGCCCGTCGCGTTCGTATCGAGAATCCGGTTCCAGTCGGCTTCGGCCATGTCCACCGTTGCGACGCGCTTGGTGATGCCTGCTGCCGCGACAACGATGTCGACCTGGCCGAAGGCCTCGAGGCAGGCGGTGCGAAGCGCCTGCATCGACGACAGGCTGGTGACGTCCGCCGGATGCCGCAGCGTCCGTCGTCCGCGCTGCTCGATGGCCGCCGAGACGGCGCCGACGGCGTCCTTCCGCCGTCCGGTCGCCACGACGTCCGCGCCCGCGTCGGCGAGGCCAAGCGCAAGGGCGCGCCCGATGCCCGTGGTGCCGCCAACGACCACAGCCGTTCGGCCGGAGAGATCGAAAATCGAATCCGTCATCGCGCTATTGCCAAAGCCGACAGGCCATTGTAATCTGCCGCCCGCGGCCGCACGGGACGTTACTTTAGCGGTGTAGTTGGCGTAAATTCAAGAAAAACACAGCGCCGTGCGAAGTGGCCGCCGATGTGGTCTGATAGACCATGATTTCACGCCGTAGAGTTCTGGCCGGATTCGGCGCTGCCGCGGCCCTCCGCATGACGCATTTCAACGCGGCATCGCCCGCGTTCCACCAGTCGATTCTCACCGACGAGATTGCGGCCGACCTCGGTCACGCGTGCGAAGTGGCATCGCGCGAATTCGGGCTGGGCTTCGTGGATCTGCGCGAGGCTGGCGGCAAGAACATCATGAACTGGGACGCGGCGCAGATTGCCAACGCGAAGGGCATCCTCAAGCGGTTCGGCCTGCGGGTCGCCTGCATCGCATCTCCGGTGTTCAAAGTGGACTGGCCGGGCGCGCCGAAGTCGTCGTACAGTCCGACCCGCGATGAGTTTGGCGCCAACTTCACCTTCGATCAGCAGAGCGACCTGCTCGAGCGCGCGTTCGATCTCGCGCGCACGTTCGAGACCGATCGGATCCGTATCTTCGATTTCTGGCGCCTCGACGATCAGACTCCCCACCGCAAAGCCATCGACGACGTCGTGCGCGGCGCCGCGGACAAGGCGGAGAAGCGAGGCCTGACGCTCGTTCTCGAAAACGAATACGCCTGCAACACCGCCACCGGTGTCGAGGCCGGGCGTCTGCTCGCCGCCGTACCGAGCAAGGCGCTCCAGATCACGTGGGACCCAGGCAACGCGCAGTGGCGCGGTGAAGTGCCGTACCCGGCCGGTTATGACGCGATCCCCAAAGGGCGAATCGGCCACGTCCACTGCAAGGACGCCGTGCGAAAGACCGACGGCAGCGGCTGGGAGTGGGCGGCGATGGGCCGCGGCGTGATCGACTGGGCGGGCCAGTTCCGGGCGCTGAAGAACGACGGGTATCGCCACGCAGTGACGCTCGAGACGCATTGGCGCGGCGCCGGCACCCCCGAGGAATCGTCGCGTCAGAGTTTTGCCGGGATGAAAGAGCTGCTGAAAAAGGCCGGAGCCCCGTAGGAGGTGGTCGAATGCATCGAGCGGCAGTCGCCCTCATCGCGATCACGACGCTCTCGGTATCGCCGGTGGCACGACGGCATCAGTCGAGCGACGCTGGCACGTCCGCGAAGCGCTCCGCCAAGTCTGTGCCAAGCCGTGTGACCGTCACGCCAAACGAATCCGCAAAGCGAGTCGACGTCGAGATCGGTGGCAAGCCATTCACGTCCTACATCTGGCCGGAGCAGGTCAAAAAGCCGGTACTGGATCCGATTCGCAGCGCCGGGGGGACCCTGGTGACGCGCGGATGGCCGCTCGCGCCGCGGCCTGGCGAACGGATCGACCATCCGCATCACGTCGGTCTCTGGTTCAACTATGAGAGTGTGAACGGTCTCGATTTCTGGAACAACTCGGATGCCATCAAGGCCGACGAGCGATCGAAGATGGGCACGATTCTCCATCGACGGATCGCGGCGGCCAAGGGCGGCGATCGCGGCGAGCTGACGACCGAGACGGATTGGGTGACACCCGCCGGCACGACGCTGCTGCACGAGCGCATGCAGTTCGTCTTCTCCGGCGACGCATCGACTCGGACAATCGATCGCATCGCCACATTGACCGCGGCCGGCACACGGGTGGTCTTCGCCGACGCGAAGGATGGCATGCTCGGCATGCGCGTTGCCCGGCAGCTCGAGCAGCCGTCGAACGAACCGCTCGTCTTCACCGATATTGCCGGCCGCGCGACCGAGGTGCCGGCGATGGACAACAAGGGCGTGACGGGCGAGTACACGAGCAGCGAGGGTAAGAAAGGCGACGCCGTGTGGGGCACCCGCGCACGGTGGACGCTGCTGGCCGGCAGCATCGGGACCCAGCCGATCACCATTGCGATGGTCGATCATCCGGAGAATCCCGGGTTTCCCACCTACTGGCATGCGCGCGGCTACGGGCTGTTTGCTGCCAACCCGCTTGGACAGAAAGTGTTCAGCGAAGGACGCGAGACGATGAACTTCGCGCTCGAGCCCGGCGCGTCAGCGACGTTCCGCTACCGAATCGTGGTCCTCGAGGAGAGATCGCAGCCGGAACGCATCGAGCGCGAATACAAGGCATTTGCCAGCGCTCGATGATCCACGTCGGCCTGATTGGTGCAGGCAACATCAGCGACACACATGCGAGGGCGGTGACAGAAATTCCGGGTGCTGCCATCGTGGCCGTGCATTCACCGACACGTGCCCACGCAGACCGGCTCGCCGCGCGGCATCAGGCTGCGGCGTACGACACGCTCGACTCGTTCCTCCGTCATCGTCCGCTCGACATGGTCGTGGTGGGAAGCCCGTCGGGACTCCACGCGGAGCACGGCATCGCGTCGGCGCAGAAAGGCCTCCATGTGCTCGTGGAGAAACCGATTGACGTCACCGTCGCAAAAGCGGACGCGCTCATCGCGGCGGCCGCACGCGCCGGCGTGACGTTGGGCGTCATCTTTCAGGATCGACTCAAACCGGACGTGGTGCGGCTCAAGGCGCTCGTCGAAACCGGGCGACTCGGGGCGCCCATTCTGGCCGCAGCGCAGGTGAAATGGTTCCGGCCGACGGCCTACTACGAAGGTTCGCGCTGGCGTGGGACGCGCGCGCTCGACGGCGGCGGCGCGCTGATGAACCAGGGCGTGCACACCGTGGATCTGCTGCTGTGGCTGTTGGGACCGGTGCGGCGCGTATTCGGAAGGACTGCGACCGCACTGCACAAGATCGAAGTAGAAGACACGGCCGTGGCGGTCCTCGAGTTTGCGAACGGCGCGCTTGGAACGATTGAGGCCACCACCGCCGCGTATCCTGGCTATGCGCGTCGCATCGAATTGACGGGATCGAATGGTACAGCAACGCTCGAAGGCGATGATCTCGTCAGCGTGGACTTGCAGCATCAAACCGAGCCCTTTGCGCTCCGATCTTCGGCTCGTGCGGGATCGGGCATGGGAGCGGCGCCGGAAAACGCGGCATCTCCGGTGGTGACCGATGTCAGCGCGCATCGAGCGGTCCTGGAGGATTTCATCCGTTCCATCGCTGTCCACGGCGAGCCGTCCTGCGGCGGCGAGAGTGGACGCCGCAGCGTCAGATTGATCGAGGCCATCTACGAGTCGGCGCGCACCGGCCGCGCCGTTGACGTGAGTTGAGGGTCGCGAGCGTGACGACATCTCGACGAGCTGCCGTGACGGCGCACATCGAGCGCCTCCGCGTCGTTGCCGTGATCCGGCTGAAGGATCCGGCGAAGCTGCGCGCCGTCATCGACGCGATGGCCGCGGGCGGAGTCCGCGCGCTCGAAGTGACGATGACCGTACCAGGTGCGATCGACCTGATCCGCGAGCTGGCGCCGACGCTGCCCGACGGCTTTCTGCTGGGCGCAGGGACGGTGACCGACACGCAGACCGCTCGGTCCGTCATCGACGCCGGGGCCTCGTTCGTGGTCGGCCCGGTGTTTCGGCCGGATGTCGTCGCGGCCTGTCACGAGCGCGACGTGCCGGCGATGCCCGGCTGTTTCACGCCGACAGAGATTTTCACCGCGTATCAATGCGGCGCCGACATCGTCAAAGTGTTTCCGGCGACGGCGCTCGGTCCCCAGTTCATCAAGGACGTGCGGGCGCCGCTTCCGCAAATCAAGCTGATGCCGACGGGTGGCGTCACGCTCGACAACGCGGGCGATTGGATTCGTGCGGGTGCGGTTGCCGTCGGGCTCGGATCGGCGCTGCTCGACGCAAAGGCGATAGACGAAGGTCGATTCGACGCCATCACCGCAAATGCGCGGCGTGTAGTCGAGAACGTCGCGGCCGTCCGACCAGGCTGATGGAGCGTATTCGACGAAGCAGACTGCCACGGATTCCCTTGGCGGTCTTTTCACTCCTTGCGTTTTTTTACGCTTTGATGCCGGCGATAACGTGAACTAGACGCGAGGAATTGGCGTGCCGCCTCCCGTGCTGGACGTGTAGCACGCCTCGACGAGTGCCATCGTCTTGATGGCATCATCGACGCCGCTCACCAGGACAGAATCTTCGCCTGCGACAAACCGCTGCAGATTCGACATCGGTCCCTCGAAAGCAGTCGTGAACCACGAGCCGCGGAGCGGCACGTCGCGCCATTCATCTTTCAGTGCGACTTCCAGGGAGTCCGAAGGACCGGCCGGGTACGCGAGATTCACGCCCCAGGTCAGCCTGGCGGCGCCGCGTAAGCCTTCGACAACCATCTGCGACGCACGATAGCGCGCGCCCGCGCGGTGGGTATGATTCAACGTCAGCGAGCACCGGATGCGATCGCCATAGCCAAGAATAATCGAGCTGCGCGTGTCCGTCAGATCCGGCATCGACGGATGGCGGACCACGCGGCAGTACACGCCGTCGGGTTCACCAATCAACCAGCGAATCGTGTCGAGGTAATGAATGGAGTGATACGGCACTTCGAGACGGGGCGTATCCTTGAGAAATGACCAGAGATGCCACGGCTGATCGATGACGATGCGCACCTCGACGTCGGTGACGGGACCCAAGGCATCACGAGTCAACAGATCGCGCAGCGCGAGCACATTCGGGCTGAACCGCAGCTGAAAGTTGACGGCCGCCGTCAGGTGGCGCTCGCGACAGCATGCGCGGATGGCGCTGGCCGCTGCTAGGTCGGGTCCCATCGGCTTCTGCATCAGCACGGCGGCGCCAACCGGAAGCGTCCCGAGGATGGGCAGAATCTGGTCGCCGGGAACGGCGATGTCGTAAATGGCATTGGAGACAGCAGTCGCGGCGGCAAGCGTGGGGAACACGGTCTCAATCGAGAATGCGTTCGCGACCGCGGCGGCTGCGTCGGCACGCCTGTCGTACAGGCCCGCAACCGGGAAGCCGAGCGCCCGGTATGTCGGAAGGTGGGCCGTCCGAACGATCCCGCCGGCGCCGATGATGACGATCGGGCGTGGCCGGGTCGGCCGAGGCCACGACTGCGACAGATCCAGCATCAGGTCGTGGCGTGCGGCCTGCCGGCGCGAGCGTGGAGCGTGAGTCGAATCGAATCGGACCACGGTCGCCCGGCCCGCAAAGGGGCCAAAAACCGCAACGTCAGCAAAGCGCGCAAATAATGACGTTCATTTGTCATGCGACGAGGACTCCGCCGTCGATTGGGTACGCGTGCCCCGTGACGAATGCTGCCTCGTCCGAACACAGATACAGCGCCAGCGCGGCGACTTCGTCCGGGGTGCCCATGCGGCCGATCGGCTGATAAGCTTCGAGGGTTTTCCGCACCTCGTCTTCGCGCCCCGGATAATTCTTGCGCAGATAGTTCTCGACGAACGGCGTCTGCACGCGCGCCGGGCAGATGCAGTTGCAGCGGATGCCCCGTTTGACGTAGTCCAGCGCCACCGACATCGTCATCGTGAGCACGGCGCCTTTCGTCATCGAGTACGCAAAGCGGTCGGCGACGCCGACGAGAGACGCAATGGACGCCATGTTGACGATGACGCCGCCGCCATGGGCGAGCATGATCTCGACCGCGGCGCGCGTGCAGAGAAAAACGCCGCGGACGTTCACCGCGTACAGCCGGTCGAAATCCTCGAGTGTTGTCTGCTGGATCGTACCGACGTGCGAGATGCCCGCGTTGTTCACCAGGATGTCGAGGCGTCCGAAGGTTTTGTGGAGTTCGTCGAATGTGGCGGCAACCGCGTCGGGTGCTGCGACGTCGCAGCGTCGCGCGACGGCATCGCCACCGGCGGCACTGATCGTCTCGACCGTGGTAACAGCGCTGTCATTCAGGTCGATGACGACGATTCGCGCGCCCTGCCGGGCGAACAGCGTGGCGATGGCCGCGCCGATGCCCGATCCGGCGCCAGTCACCACGGCAACTTTTTGAGCCAGATCGAACATGGACGGCGACGATATCACATCCTTTCCAGTGACGGTCGTCAGTCAATGGTGCGGCGATGCGTTGCCGACGGACGCGGCCGTTACCAACGCTTCGGTCCCCTCATCGCGCTGGGACGTATGGCATCGCGACTCGAACACGCCGGATGTCGGTCCGTTCGCTTTCGGGTCGATCGGCCGCTCGTCGACGGGATCACTCGCGATCTCTCCGACGGATCCGCCTGGTCTTCGGCCCTTCTTCCGACGCCCAGAGGCGCAGCCGCAGGTCGACCGACGCAATCGTGATGTGGTCATCGTCCTGCAGGGTGACCGGCGACGTCACACGTGTGCGGCCGACAAACGTCCCGTTGGTGCTGCCGAGATCCGCAAGCGTGACGTCCCGTCGCGCGACGTCGACGTGGATATTCGCGTGCCGGCGGGATACCCCGTCCACATCGAGGAAAACTGCGCACCGGGGACCACGGCCGATCACGTTGTCACCGTCGGCGAGACGAAATGTTGTGCCCTTCCAGGTCAGCCAGCAGAGCATCGGAGACGCGTCCATCTGCGGCCCGATGTCCTCGATGACCTCGCCGCAGAAGGCGTATCCGACGCCATGCACAGTCCGGATGAATCGCGGTTGGCGGACGTCATCGTCGATCGCCTTCCGGATTTCTCCGATCAAAACATTGAGGGTCGCGTCGACCACGAACGTATCGGGCCAGATGCGCGCATGCAGCAAACTCTTTTCGAGCACCTTCGGTCTGTGTTGAATGAGGAGGCAGAGCAGGTCGAAGGCCTTCGGGGACAGGTGGACCTCCGGATCACCCCCATCGGCCCGGATCAGCTGCCTCGTGTCGGAATCGATCGTGAACGGGGGAAATCGCACTCTCACGGTTGCGCCGGGAAATTGGGAAATCCTTCGGAATCCCTTAAGACTTCGCGCGGCGGCTGCGCGACACTGAGCCAGCCAGAGTCCGAGTATAGGGCACCCGATGGCATCGCACCGACCCGGCCCTGTCGCGTCAGGTTCCCGTCGACCGGCGCGTGACATCATCGACGCGGTCGTCGACAACATGCGGGCGAACCTGGAGCAACTCAGGTATTCGACGCTGGCCGCGAGCCGCTATACCGTCTACCTTCATCCAGCCGAATACGGCCGGCTCGAGGGAATCGTCCCGATCCTGCGCGAGCAGACGGTCCGCGCGCTCAACGAGGAACTGCAGAAATTGAACCAGGGCTCGCGGGTGCGGCGCTGGATCGGCCGATCGGCGGGCCGTCCCGAGGTCGAAATTCGGAAGGCCGCCTCGGACTGGCATGTGGAGTTCCTGCCAGACCCGGATGGCGATCTCGGCGAGGGCGACCTGCTCGTCGACTCGGAGCTGGCGCTGCCCTCGAATCCCGACCTTGGAGTGGGTGAACGCACGCGACGTGTCACGACCGTTCACGCGGGGTCGCGGACGACCACACGGGAGCAGACGGTCGCCCGAACGGAATCGGCGTCCGCAGCGCCGGTCTGCGCGACCATCGTCTACGAGGACGATCGGGGCCGTCACTCGTACGACGTCGTCAAAGAGTCGTTGACGGTGGGGCGCGGCGGCATCGCATATCCCGTGGACGTACGCATCGCGTCATCCTCGGACGTTTCTCGTGAGCACGCTCGCATACGTCGCGATGCGGCGACCGGCCGTTTCTTTCTCATCGACCTGAGCTCGTTGGGGACGACGCTGAACGGCCGCCATGTCCCTCGCGGGTATGACGAGGTCGATGGCGGGAAGCGCGAGAACGGCGCCGAAACGCCGTTGCCGGACGGCGCCCGGATTGGCCTCGCGGACGTCGTGTTCCTGGACTTCCACACCGTCGGGCCATGACGGTGCTCTTGTGGAGTCGGCTGGCATTTCTCGGCGCGCTGTGCGCGCTCGCCGCGGTGTATTTATGGGTCACGTACAAAACGCGGCACGAGTGATACGCGATTCGGCCGGATTCAGCCGCGCCCTTGGTGCGGCCGCCGCGTCCGATCCGGGTTCGCACCGCGAGGTCAACGAGGACCGATTCCACTGCGATCTCTCACGCGGTGTCTTCGTCGTCATCGACGGCGTGGGTGGTCAGGCCGCCGGCGGACGGGCCGCCGACATCGCCCTCAGGGCCATCCGAGCGAGGCTGCAGCGCGAAACCGGAGCGGTCGTCGATCGCGTGAAAGAAGCGATCACCATCGCGAACAACGAAGTGTTCCGCGCCGGCGTCTCGAGGCCCGAATGGCGCGGCATGGCCTGTGTCCTCACCATCGTGGTGGTCGAGGAGGAACGCGCGGTCGTCGGCCACGTTGGCGACACTCGGCTGTACAAGTTGACACGCGATGGCATCGAAAAAATTACGCGCGATCATTCTCCGATCGGCGAGCGCGAAGATGCGCACCAGATCTCCGAGCTCGAGGCGATGCGCCATCCACGACGCAACGAGGTGTATCGCGATGTGGGCTCGGACCTGCACGAGCCATCGGATGCCGATTTCATCGACATTCATGAGATTCCCTTTGAACGCGATGCCGCGCTTCTTCTCTGCAGCGACGGACTCACCGACGCGATCGCGTCGGCAAAGATTTGCGAGACGGTCGCGCAGCTCGCCGGCCAACCGGACCGAGTGGTCGGCGCACTGATCGACGCCGCCAATGGCGCCGGCGGGAAAGACAACATCACGGTCGTGTACGTCGAAGGAGAGCGATTCGGCGACGTTCGAGGCGCGCACACGGTGGCGAGTCGATGGCGAGCGGGGCGAGTCGGGCTCGTCAGTCTGGTGATGATCCTCGCCGCGCTCGCCGCCAACTGGCTCCGCCCGGACTGGCGCACGAGTCTGAGACGCGTTCTGCCGGGTACCCCGGCAGAGTACGTCATCGTCGTCGGCGGATCCGGATCCATTGCCGAGGCGTTGCTGCGTGCTGAGGCCGGATCGACCGTCATCGTTGAACCCGGCGAGTATCACGAACGTCTGGTCTTAAGGAGCGGCGTCCGCCTCGTCAGTCGGGTTCCGCGCGCCGCGACGATTCGTTTGCCAGGCAGTGCGTCGGAAGCTGATCCGGCGATCGTGGCGGCTGATATCCGGGACGCGGAATTTGCCGGCTTCCGCGTCCTCGGCGACGCCGCCACTCCGTTAGGCACCGGTGTGCTGGTCAGGAATTCCGAGCTATCAATCGTGGACGTCGAAATCTCAGGGGCCACGAGGATCGCCGTCGACATCGGCGGCGTCTCGCGGCCGAGTGTCGTTGCCAGCGATATCCGCGACAACCCGGGAGCGGCGCTGGCGATCCGGTCCGGCGCCACGGCGAGAATCGTCCACAACGTCTTCGTTCGCAATGGCCTGTCACTCTCCGCGACCGACACCATCGTCGTCGACGCCGACGCCGAGCCGGAGTTTTCCGGGAACGTGTTCCATGGCGTCGGTCGAGGGGGCTTTGGAGAGAATGGCGACGGGTGGTGGCCCACGCTCTTCCGGGATAACTGGTTCCCCGATGCGGAACAGGGCCGGCCCTCCGGTTCCAAAACTCCGCGAGACCGCGGAAGCCGGCCATGAGCACGGTCTTTCATCGCATCGGACCGTACGAAATCGACCGTGAAATCGGGCGCGGAGGAATGGCAGTCGTCTTCCTCGCAACCGATACGCGTACGAACAGTCGCGTTGCCTTGCGACTGGTGGCGACGGGACGCGATCACGAGGCCGACGGGACGCTCGAGGCCGAGTGCTGCGGGGCGAAGCTCCAGGAACGTTTCTGCCAGGCGAGTCCTCACGTGCCTCGTGTCTACGAGTACGGCACCGAGGATGGATATTTCTACATCGCGATGGAATACATCGACGGACAGAACCTGTCCGAGATGATTGCAGGCGGACCGTTGCCGTCGCCACGTGCAATTGCGATCGGCATGCAACTGTGCGATTTCGTGGAGGCCGCCCACGGTTTCGAAGTGACGATCGATGGCCGTCAGTTCCGATCGCTCCTGCACGGAGATCTCCAGCCGCGCAATATCCGCGTCCTGCCAGGGGATCAAGTCAAGGTGCTCGACTTCGGCATCGCCAAAGCCCTGTCACTGAGCCGAAAAGTTACGCGCAACGACTTCGGCAGCATCGCCTATCTGTCACCGGAGCGCCTCGACACCGGCGACATCGACGCGCACGCAGACCTGTGGGCCGTCGGTGTGTTGCTCTACGAGATGGTCAGCGGTGGTCGGCCGTACAAGGCAGCCGACACGCGCCGCCTCGAGCAGCAGATCTTGTCCGGTCGGCCGCCGCTCCCATTGGATCATGGCTGCCCAATCGGGTTGCGTGGGATTGTCGGGAAGCTGCTGGCAGCCAATCCAGCGGATCGATACAGCAACGCGAGAACGATTCGGGACGACCTTGCGTGTGCCGCATCTGGAACCGAGACACAGGCGCAGCGCGAGGGATGGCCCACTCGCGCCGACGACGAACCGGCAACAAGACGGACGCGGCGCCCCGACGCTGCGCAGGAAATTGCGACGCGCCGCTCCACATCAGCGCCCGGAAGCGCCGCGGCAACGCCGCCGGCGAGCGAGAGCCGGGTTCGTGGCGGTGCCGTACCCGAAGGCGCGAAAAAGGCGAACACGCGTTTCGGTTCGAGCCTTTTGCGAATCGCGCTGGCCGCGATCGCGCTCCTCATCGTTGGACACGAGCTGTCGGTTGCGAGGGTGGCGCAGCGGATGGCTGCGAGGGCGCCGACCCAGGAACTCGACGAGACGCTCGACGCATGGAGACAGTACGACCGACTGAAAGCGTATAGTCTGTGGCCTGGCCTGACGCCTCTCGAACGTGCGCTGACGCAGCAGACGGAGCTTCTGGCAGCGCGTGTCTTTGCCAACTATCGAACTCCTCAGCCGACCGTACGTGAAGCGCAATGGCGATCGGTCCGCGAGGTGATTGCGGAGGCGTTGGCCGCCAAACCCGGCGACAGGCGGCTGAAGGCGGAGCTGCGGTATTGCGATGGGCATCTGCACCGCATCAATGGGGAAGCTCGCAAAGGCAAGAAACTAATCGCGGAAGCGAAACGGGAATTCACGGAAGCCGTGGTCGCATTCCGGGAGGCCGCCGAACTGCGTTCCGACTGGCCGGATCCGTTCCTCGGACTGATGCGAACGTTCATCTACGGCCTCGAAGATGTCGACCATGGCGCCGATGCGCTCAAGCAGGCGCAGAGCCTGGGGTACCAACAGAGCGATCGAGAGACAGCACAGCTTGGTGACGGCTACCGGGCTCGCGCCGAGGCGTTCGCGCGTACGGCGCGAACGTTGTCGGGACTGCCGCAGGAGCAGGACTATCTGACGCGGGCGGCGGAAGCCTATCGCCAGGCACTGGACTGCTACTCGAATGCGATCGGTTTTGGAGATGTGCCTTGGAACGTACGGACCGCGCAGCGTCGGCTGACGCAGATTGAAGACCGACTCAGGCAGCTGTCGTCGAAGAGCCCTGGTGAGTAATGGGGACCACCTACACGACCGCGGCGCAGCGGGATGCGCAGCGAAGGGCACTTCTCGACCGTCGCCTGGGATTCCCCGATTTCATTCTGATCGCAACCTCCGCCGTTGTCACGCTCGCGATCGCGCTGGCGAGCGCCGGTCGGTTGAGCCTTCTGAGCCTGTCGGAGAGCGCCAGACGCGACGCATCGGTCGTCAACCTGAATCTTGTCGCCGATCCCCGCCCATTGGATGCGCCCCTGGCTGCCGTCTTCCAGAATCAGAACGAACGGCGCGCCATGGCAGCCGGATTGTTTCGGTTCCTCGCCGAGGAGCGGCGCGGCGGCCGCGCGCTGCCTAACGTCGGCGCCATTGCTCGTGTTGCTCACGTGACCGCCGCCGATCTGGCCGCGCTGAAGCCGCATTTCGTGGTTCGCAGCCGCGGCGAGTTTCGGAGGCAAGTCCTGGCGTACTCCCTCGTATACGTACTTGGATTCCATGCTGTCGCTCTGCTGTGGTGGCTGCGTGGAATCCGCGGCGATCGATTGCTGCTGGCCGTCGTCCATCTCCTCACTGGAATCGGGTTTGCGATCCTCGTTAGTCGACCCGATCCCCTCCGTGACAGTCTGCTCTTTATCCGATACTCGGAAGCAACCGCGCTCGGTCTCGGCGCCCTGGCCGCGCTCTCGCTCGTCGATTTCACCGATCCACGGCTCGTCGATCTCAGCTACGTTCCACTGGCTGGCGCGCTGTCGCTGTCGTTGCTGCTCGTCGTATTTGGTTCCGGCCCGGGGTCGAGCAACGCGAAGGTGAACCTCGGGCCACTACAGCCGGTGGAAGTCACCCGGCTGCTCCTCGCGCTGTTTATCGCCGGCTATTTCGCCCGGCGGTGGGAATTGCTGCGACTTCGCCGCAGGATGCTTGGAGATCGCCAGCTGCCGGCGTGGATCGACATGCCGCGCGCCGAATACTGTCTGCCAGTACTCGTCGGAGTCGGGGCCGCACTGTTGCTCTTTTTTTTCCAGAAGGATCTTGGCCCGGCCCTCCTGCTGTGTTGCGTTTTTCTGGCAGCCTACGCGCTCGCTCGCGGTCGCATCGGCATGGCCGTCGCGGGTCTGGGCTTGCTCGGCCTCGGATTCTATGTCGGTTTTCGGCTGCATGTGTCGCACACGCTGGCCGAACGCATACGCATGTGGCAATCGCCCTGGGACAACGCTGTCGCAGGCGGCGACCAGGTTGCGCATGCCATCTGGGCTCTCGCGACGGGTGGTCCACTCGGCACAGGACTTGGACTCGGCGACACACGCTATGTGCCAGCAGGGCACACCGATCTCGTGCTCGCGGCAATCGGCGAGGAGCTCGGTGTCGTCGGCCTCGCCGTCGTCGCACTTCTGTTCGCGATTGTCGCGTTGCGTGGCTTCCGCATCGCCCGAGTGGCTGCGAGCGACTATGGATTCTTCCTTGCCGTGGTTCTCACCTTGTTCCTGATCGTGCCTGTGCTGCTCATGGCGTCGGGCCTGCTCGGTCTGACGCCGCTGACCGGTGTCGTCACACCCTTTCTGAGCTATGGCGGTTCGGCGATGGTTGCGAACTTTGCAGCGCTTGGGATGCTGGCGTCGATCCACAGCACAACGCGTCCGGCACGCAGTGACGATCCGTTCCGCGTGCCGATGAAATGGCTCGGAGCCGCGCTTGGTGTGCCTGCGGTGGCATTGATCGCCGTTCTGGTCGACGTTCAGCTTCTACACGCCGACGACTTCGTGGCTCGACCACACCTCGGGATGCAAGCCGACGGAGGACGTCGGTTCGAGTACAACCCCCGCCTCATGGACCTTGTCCGGCAGCTCCCTCGTGGAACCGTGTACGACCGTCGACATGTGGCGTTGGCGACCGACGATGCAGGCGCGCTGCAGGCATCGGGACAGACATATCAGGCAATCGGCATTTCAATCGCCGACACATGTCCTCATCCGCACGAACGATGCTACCCGCTCGGCGGCCGGGCGTTTCATCTGCTGGGCGATGTGCGAACGCACGTCAACTGGAGCGCGCCGAACACGTCGTACGTCGAGCGCGACGCCGAAGATCACTTGCGTGGGTTCAGCGATCATGCGTCGGTGATGCGCACGACGGACGCGTCAGGACGGTCGATGAGCACGCTCCGGCGCGACTATCGCGAGATCGTGCCGGCATTCCGGCATCGGTACGAGCCAGAGCATCCCGCCGTCGCCGCGCTGAGAAACCAGCCGCGGGACGAGATGATGACGATCGACGCCGGATTCCAGTATCGCGTCAGCGACATCGTTTCGGTGTACGCCAGGACATCCGGCGGCCGTGCAGCAGCCGTGGTCGTCGATCCGGACTCGGGCGATCTCCTGGCCAGTGCAAGTTATCCATGGCCGGACGTGTCCGACGGGGAAACCGGCGGCGACCCTGCGGATGCGTTCCTGGATCGCGCGCGATACGGCCTGTATCCACCGGGATCCACGTTCAAGCTCGTGACCGCTTCCGCTGCACTTCGTCAGGACCGCCGCCTGACGCAGACGACGTTCGCGTGCGTCCTGTTGCCGGACGGTCGCGTGGGCGCGAAGGTGAGCGGCTGGAATCGACCCATTCGTGATGACGTGCTCGATACGCACCCGCACGGGACCATCGACATGCACGACGGCATGGTGCATTCGTGCAACGCGTATTTCGGCCAGCTCGCGGTAAGGCTCGGACCGAAGCCGCTCATCGATACCGCAGGCCGATTGGGCATTTCTCTGACGCCATCGCACGACGCCATGCGACGGGTCGCAGAAACCCTTCCCCAGGTCGGTTACGGCCAGGCGGACGTCGTCACCACGCCGCTCAGAATGGTGCGCGTCGCTGCGGCCGCGGCGGCGAATGGTGTCCTGCGCGAAACGCGGTGGAATCAGAGCGACGCCCCGTCGAAAGCGGAAAGATTTCTCGATGCTGACGCGGCTCGCATCCTCGCCGGTTACATGCGCGATGTCGTCGTAACCGGGACTGGGCGTCGGCTTCGCGATCATCCGTGGCGAATCGCAGGAAAGACAGGCACCGCCGAACTGTCAGGCAAACCTTCGCACAGTTGGTTCGTGGGTTTCGCGCCCTACGGTGCGCAATCCAGGCGGATTGCCTTTGCCGTGATTATCGAAAACGCAGGATATGGCGCCGGCAGTGCCGCGCCGGCCGCCGGAGAGATTGTCACCGCGGCTGCGGCGGCTGGACTCATAGAGTGACGTAACCACGTGGATATTTTCACCAAGGTTCGAAACATCGAATCGACCATTGCCCGTCGATTCGACAACGCGGCGAAGAAGCTGACGAAATCCGGTCCCCGTGAGCCGCTGGAGATCGTTCACGCGATCCTCGATGCGGTCGATGGCGAGATCCAGCCGAGTGGCCGTGGGAAGTACGTCTTCCCGTTCAACTCGATTCAGGTGGCACTGTTGGCGCCTTCGCGCGAGATCCGAGACCGATTGCACACAGTGTTGGCGGGTGATTCGGGCCTCCAACGGAGAATCGACGACAAGCTGCGATCCGCGGGATGTGCCGCGCCGGACGTCGCAGTCCGCGTCAGTTTCGTCGGACGAGCGCAGACCCACTGGCGCGATCCGCAATTCCATGTCAAGTTCGCCAGGCTTGAAAAGCCGGAACGCGAAACCGATGTCGTACCCTCCGACGGCGGGCGCCTGGACCTCGCCGTGTCACGAGGCGTAGCTGAACGGCGCACATATTCGTTCGTTGCCAAGCGGATCGATTTGGGCAGGTGCGCCGAGGTCAGGAACACGGACGGCCGACTCGTCAGAACCAACGACGTCGCGTTCGTGGAGGGATCCGAAGACGTGAATCAAAGTGTGTCTCGCCAGCACGCGCACATCGCGCATCAGCCGGGATCCCAGGAGTTCCGCCTTTACGACGATGGCAGCGCGCACGGGACGCACATCGTGCGGCAGGGCAGGAGCCTGACAGTTCCCAGAGGAACCCGAGGGGTGCGTCTGAAATCCGGCGACGAGATCGCACTCGGCCAGGCACGGCTGCGCGTCCGGATCAACGCGGTGCGCGCGCGATAGAGTTGATGTCAGATCCTCGTTCTCCTGCGCCCCCACACGGCTGAAAACATCCATCGTGAGTACCCGACGCGCGAGTTGCGCGCAGCAAGATTTGGCGTTACTGTCAGCCCGATCCTGTAAGCGTTTTCAGACGATCGAGCGGACGTCATCGACGCATTCTCGGATACGCGCAACCCAGATTCCACGACAGCGCATTGCCCGGAGGATCTCACCATGCGTCGGAAGCTCACGTGCCTTGTCATGTTGTTCTATCTCGCGATCTCCACTGGGACCCTTCATGCACAATCGCGCACCGGCACTATCTTCGGTGTGGTACGCGACCCAACCGGCGGCGTGCTGCCCGGCGCCGCAGTCGCGGCGACCGAGGAAGCGACCACCGTCTCGCGCGAAACGGTCTCTGACGGCAGCGGACGTTTCGAATTCGCGCTGTTGCCGATCGGACGCTACACCATCAAGGTGACCCTGAGCGGCTTCAGCGAAGCGAGCGCGCCCAATGTCCGGCTCGAGACTCAACAGGATCGCGAAGTCAACTTCACGTTGTCCCTGCGCAACATCGAGGAATCGACGACTGTCACGGCCTCGTCGGTCCTGGTCGAAGTCGAGCGCCGCACGGCCTCGCTCGGCCAGGTGATCAACAGCCAGCAGGTGGCCGATCTTCCACTGAACGGCCGGAACTTCGTGCAGCTCGGCACGCTGGCCTCCGGCGCGGTCAAAGGGGAAGGTGCCTTCTTCAACAACAAAGGCACGACGGAGGTATCCATCCGGGGCTCCACGTCGATTTCCGTGCAGGGAATGCGGGAGAACGCCAACGACTTTCTCCTGGACGGCATCGACAACAACGAGCTCACGGCAGGCGCGATCTCGATCCTGCCGTCGGTCGAATCGATCCAGGAGTTCAAGGTGCTGACCAACAGCTACTCGGCCGAGTACGGCAGCCGCGGCGGCGGCACGGTGCTGGTCTCCACCAAGAGCGGAACGAACGCCCTTCACGGTACGGCCTTCGAGTTCCTACGGGACGACGCCTTCGACTCCCGGAATTACTTCGAGACCACGAAAGGGAAATTCAATCAGAACCAGTTTGGCGGATCGGCGGGCGGGCCGATCGTGCACGGCAAAAGCTTCTTCTTCGGGGACTACCAGGGGTTCAAGATCCTTCAGGCGCAGCCGGTGCTGACGACGGTGCCGACGCTGAAGATGCGGCAGGGCGACTTCAGTGAGAGCTTTCCCGGGTCGCCGGCCCGAACGATCTTCGATCCGGCAACGACGCAGGTCGACCCCGTGACCGGTCAGCTGACACGCGCGGCGTTTCCAAACAACCAGATTCCCGCCAATCGTATCAGTCCGATCGCGGTGCAGCTGCTGAACCTCTACCCGCTGCCACAGTACAGCGATCGACTGGCGAACAACTTCACGGCGAACCCCATCAAGGATTTCGACCAGAATTACTTGAACGGACGCATCGATCACAACTTCTCGAACGCCGACACGCTCTTCGGCCGCTTCACGTGGGATCGCGCCACACAGTTCTATCCGTATGCATTCCCGTACGGGCGCGCAGGCACGTTCGGAACGGTGGACTACCTGACACGGGCGCGCAACCTGGTCGTCTCCGAAACCCACATCTTCTCGCCTCGTTTCCTGAACCAGGGCACGTTCGGGTTCAACTACGTCCGCAACGACATGCAGTCGATCGGCGACGGCCAGAATCTGCCGACGCAGTTCGGGATCCCGGGCGCGAACAATGGCGACTTCGAGACGTCCGGTCTGACCTCCATCAATCCGGCGCTCGGTTTCACGAGCCTGGGGAACCGCGTCTTCACGCCGTTTATCGGAGGCACCAAGATTTTTCACGTCGTTGACACCGTCAGCTACATTCGCGGTGCCCACACGATGAAAATGGGCGGCACGATTCGCTGGATGAACATGGACGTCCTGGGCGCGAATGCGTACTCCGGCAGCTTCACGTTCAGCCAGCTGTTCACCTCAGGATTCACCAACGGCGTACTCAACGCGAACACCGGTCATCCCATCGCGAGCCTGCTGCTCGGACTGCCGGCGTCGGGCAGCAAATCGCAGGCCTTCGGCGGGTACGTGACGACGCGTAAGTGGCAGGAGTACCGTGTGTACTACGACGACACGTGGCAGGTGGGCTCGGGCCTCACGCTCAATCTTGGTCTTGCCTACAACCTGACGAGCCCGCAGTACGAAGCCGACGATCGGCAGGCGAACTTCCTGTTCGACACTGGCCAGTTCCTGATCTCGGGTCAGAATGCGGACAAGTACGCCGGCGTCAAGTGGGACAAGAACAACATAGAACCGCGGCTCGGCGTCGCGTGGAGCCCGGCCGTCGACAGCAAAGTGGCCGTTCGAGGCGGCTACGGCGTGTTCCACGACGTGTCCGCGATTGGCGGCGTGCAGGGACTGGTTTACAACCCGCCCTATTTCGCTGACCTCGCCTTTACGAGTGACAACATCACGCCGCAATGGACGTTGCAAAGCGGGTTTCCAGGCGTGACGCCGCCAAACCCGGCCACCTACACCGGAAACGTGTTCCTCACCGAGCTGGACAACCAGCAGGGCACGATCCAGATGTGGAACGTCAACGTCCAGCGCGAGATGTCCGGGTTCGTGTTGACCGCCGCATACGCCGGCACGGCGGGGCGGAACATCCAGAGCAAGGGCTGGAATCTGAACAGCGCGCCACCGGGTCCGGGAACCAACCTGGCAAGCCGCCGTCCGTATCCGCAGTACAACACGTTCAACGCCACGCTCGGCCGGGGAACGCTCGATCACAACTCCTTGCAGCTCAAGGGCGAGCGACAGCTCTCAGGTGGTTTGTACATGCTGGCCGCGTACACGTACGGCAAAACGGAAACCAATGGCGCCGGGCAGAACGTCGGCGTCGGCCAGGGCGTGCGGTACTTCCCCTACCTGCCGTTCCCGGACGCCGACCTCGGGGCATCGGACACCGACGTGCGTCACATCTTCACCCTGAGCTACATCTACGAGCTGCCCTTCGGGAATGGCCGCATGTACGGCAGCAACATGAGCGGTGTGGCCGAGGCGTTGCTCGGCAACTGGCAGGTGAACGGCATCATCCGGTCGCGTTCGGGTCTTCCGCTGGCGTTTTCGATGGCCACGGATCAGTCCGGGACCGGGCTCGGCAACCGGCCGAATGTCACGTGCGATCCCACTCTGCCGAGCGATCAACGTTCCGTCTTGCAGTGGTTCAATACGGCGTGCTTCGCCGCACCCACGCCGGGCACGTTTGGCAATGCTCCGCGCACGATGCTGACGGGCCCCGGTCTCACCAATGTGGACCTGTCATTCTTCAAGTCGTTCAGGATCCACGACCAGCAAACGGTGCAGTTCAGAGCCGAGATCTTCAACCTTCTGAACACGGCGCAGTTCGCCAACCCGGCGACGAGCGTCGGCGGCGTTGGCTTCGGCCAGATCACGTCGACGATCAATCCTGCGCGACAGGTACAGTTCGCTTTGAAGTACGCATTTTGACAGTGCGTCGCGAAACTTGGATGATTCGTGTCCACGGTTTGGGCCCGTGACCTCGGTGGTAATGCATTTGTTCGGAAAGCGGATCTACCACGGAGGCCCCTGAAAAAATGGAGGGCACGGATTCAATTCTGAGGTGCTCTCTTCGAAGAGGAGCAGCGACCAATGTTCGTGCCCGCGAGTTTTGCCGTTGCAATGCTCATGATGGTCACCAGCACGCTCTGCTGGGGATCGTGGGCCAATACGTACAAACTGACGAAGGCCTACCGATTCGAGCTGTTCTACTGGGACTATGCCGTCGGCATCTTCCTCGTATCGCTCATCTTCGCCCTCACGCTCGGCTCCATCGGCGACGATGCCAACAGCTTCATGAACAATGTCCGGTCGGCCGACGGGTCCAATATCGTGTACGCGCTCATCGGCGGCTTCATTTTCAATATAGCCAATCTGCTGCTCGTCGCGGGCATCGAGATGGCGGGTCTGGCCATTGCGTTCCCCTTGTCGATCGGCATCGCGCTCGTCGTCGGCGTGGTGCTGAGCTACGTCCTGCAGCCCAAAGGGGATGCGGTGATGCTTGGGGTTGGAGTGGCTCTCGCCATCCTGGCTGTGATCCTGGATGGCAAGGCCTACGGCAGCCTGCTCTCGGGCGGTTCCGCGGTGTCGCGCAAGAGCGTGGTGGTGTGCATCGTCTCGGGACTTCTGATGGGTTCGTTCGCGCCATTCGTGACGCGTGCGCTCACGGCCGGTCATGCGCTTTCGCCCTACAGCATCGCCGTGTTCTTCACGCTGGGATCGTTCCTGTGCTGCTTTGTGGTCAACACATATTTCATGCGCAATCCGCTCGTTGGCGCGCCCGTCGACTTCAGTGCATTTTTCCGCGCGCGGCCCGTCGATCATCTCCTGGGTGTCCTCGGCGGGTTCGCGTGGGGCACGGGGGCGGTGTTCAACTTCGTGGCGGCGGGCCTGGTTGGCGTCGCCATTTCGTACGCGGTCGGCCAGGCCGCGCCAATGGTGGCAGCCGCATGGGGCGTGTTCGTGTGGAAGGAATTTCGCGGGGCGAGCAGCAGGGCGTGGCTGTATCTCACCGGCATGTTCGTCAGCTATCTGCTGGCGCTTTTCGTCATCTCCCGGGCCGTCACCGCGGGCTCGTGATGGTGCGTTGTCGGGGGAAACGCCGACCCTCAGAACTGGAGGTTCAGCGATGATTCGCAACCGTTCCTCGATTTCGGCGGCGGCAGCGTGTCTGTCGCTGACGATCGGCGCCGCTCCCGCGTATGCGCAAGGGAGGAAGGTGATTGTGGACCAGGACGCGCGAGGTCCCGCGAGCACCGACATGCAATCGATTTTGCTCTTCCTGCAGGCTCCAGACGTCGATGTCCTGGGCATCACCCTTGTCGCCGGCGACATGTGGCTGAAGGAAGAGACGCAGCGAACGCTGCGAGCGGTCGAAATCGCTCAGCGGACCGATGTCCCAGTGGTACCTGGCGCCGAGAACCCGCTCGTCAACACCAAGGAAGAATCCGAGGCGTGGGAGGCGCAGTACGGCCAGCTCGGATTCAAGGGCGCGTGGACCGCGCGGTCCTACCATCCTCCGGATGTGGTGCCCGAACTGAAGGAGGGCATGCCGACGACGAAGCCGCTGCAGGAGCACGCCGCGAACTTCATCGTGCGGATGGTCCACAAGTACCCGAACGAGGTGACCATCTATGCCGGCGGGCCGCTCACGAACATCGCTCTCGCGCTGCGGCTCGATCCGCAGGTTGCGACG
Organism: Acidobacteriota bacterium; assembly: GCA_046728115.1. Classification (GTDB taxonomy): domain Bacteria; phylum Acidobacteriota; class Vicinamibacteria; order Vicinamibacterales; family CAVVIG01; genus CAVSWN01. Next base: position 30,117 of record JBKPDW010000024.1, read on the forward strand.
CTGGCGAGGGAGCTCGTGCTGATGGGATCCGGATTCAACGTCGGCCAGGGCGGCATCCATCGGATCAACGGACGCCGCGAGTTCAACTGGTGGTTCGACCCCGAGGCTGTCCGTATCACGATGAGCGCGCCGTGGAAGAAGATCACCATCACGCCAGTGGACATCTCGGTGAAGACGCGCCTGAGCGACGAGATCAAAGCAGAAATTGCCAAGGCGAAGACACCCGTCGCCGAATATCACACGAAGTTCGCCGGCGGCAGCTATATGTGGGACGAGATCGCCGCCCTCGCCTGGATGGATCCGTCGATCATCACGAAACAGGATCAGCTCTACGTCAACATCGACATCGATCACGGTGCCAGCTACGGTCAGACGATCTTTGTCGAAGCGACGGTTCCCGGGGCGGATGGCAGGACGATGATGCCGCGCAAGATGCCCGCGTGGTGGCAGGTGTCGACGGTCCAATGGGATCTCGACACGGCGAAATTCTACAAGAAATACATCGAGCTCATGTCGCTCCCGCCGAGGCAGCGACAGCCCGGCTCCAGGTAGCGACATGCGACAACATGGCGTGCGAACGGTCCGAATTGCGGTACTGAGCATCGTGCTCGCCGGCATCAGCCTGGACGCACGCGCACAACCGGCCGGTAGACAATCCAGCCAGACCAAACGCAAGGTGTTCATCGACCAGGATGGCGCCGGGCCTGCGGGCACCGACACGCTGTCAACCCTGGCTCTGCTCCAATCGGCTGATGTCGAAGTCCTGGGGATTGCTGTCACCTCGGGCGATGTGTGGGCAAGGACCGGAGTCCAGAATTTCCTGCGGATGCTCGAGCTGACGGGTCACCAGAACGTGCCGGTCGCCATGGGCGCCGAGCTGCCTCTCATCAACACTCGCGAGGAGACGAAGATGTGGGAGGAGCAGTTCGGCGAGTTCGGATACAAGGGTGCGTGGAACGCCTCGCGCTACCGCGATCCGAACGACGTGCCCACGCCCGCAGCCGGCGCCACGACCCTCAAGCCCGTCGCCACACATGGCGCGCTGTTGCTCATCGACACCGTTCGAAAGCACCCTGACGACGTGACCGTCTGGGTGGGTGGACCCTTGACGACGGTAGCTTTGGCGCTGCGGCTCGATCCGGAGATCGCCAGCCTCGCCAAGGAGCTCGTGCTCATGGGCGCGGGCTTCAACGTGGACAAGGGTGGCAACCACCGGATCAACGGGCGACGCGAGTTCAACTGGTGGTGGGATCCGGAGGCGACGCGGATCGCGATGAGTGCGCCGTGGAAGAAGATCACGATCACGCCCGTCGACATCTCAATCAAGACGACATTCGGGGCAGATCTCAAAAAGCGGATCGCCGCGTCCACCTCGCCGGCTGCGCTGTACGTGACGAAGTACACGTCCAATCCGGGAGGCGACGGTTACATGTGGGACGAGATCGCGGCGCTGGCATACCTCGATCCGACGCTCATCACGAGCCAGCAGAATCTCTACGTGAACATCGACATCGATCACGGCGCCAGCTACGGGCAGACGATCTTCGTCGAAGCCGAGGTGCCCGGGCCGGACGGCAAGATGGCACCGAGGAAGATGCCGACGTGGTGGCACGTGGCTACCGTGCAGTGGGACCTCGATCTGCCAAGGTTCTACGACATGTTTGCAGCGCTGATGAGCAGGTGAAACGTGAAGCGTTCCCTCGTCATTGCGATCGCACTCGCACTGTGGTGCCCGGCGGCGTCGGGCCAGCCCGCCTCCTTGCAGAACGCCGTGCAGAAGGTCATCTTCGACACCGATTTCGTCATTCCACCCCAGGACGATTCGATGGCGCTGTTGCTGGCGCTGAAATCGCCTGAATTGCAGATCCTCGGGGTCACGACCGTCGCCGGCAACGACAGCATGGAGCGCGCTACGTCGGACGCGCTCCGTGTGCTGGAGATTGCCCAACGCCCGGATATTCCGGTGTACCGAGGCGCGAACATGCCGCTCGTCCACGAGAAGACCGAGTGGGCGACGACGGTTCACGGCTGGTGGTGGTCCGACGATCCGCCGCCGGCGCCGCCTGGAGGATTCGCGAAACGAGGCCCCGAGCGCGAGAGCGCGATCGATGATCACGGCCCTGCTGAAAGAGCGAATGGGACCGCTCTTCGAGAGGACGCCCACACGTGGGGGAAACATGCACGACCAGCTCACGGTCGGCGCACTGATCGATCCCACGCTGGTCAAGGTGCAGGAATTGTATGTGGACGTGGATATCAACCACGGTCCCAACTACGGCGTGTCGGTCGGAGCGCCGAAGATCTGGGAGGGCGGCGAAGGCGCCAAGAAGGTGACAGTCCAATACGACGTGGACTTCGATCGGTTCATTCGCATGTTCGTCGATCGGCTTACGAGAAAATGATCAGCAGCCGCTCGTGGGCGGCCACGGCTTCCAAGGGACGGGGACGATGATGGCCAAGCGAACCAGGATTGCGGTGGTCGGCAGCGCCAACGTGGATCTCACGACGTTTTCCGATCGCTTCCCCAAAGCAGGAGAGACGATCTTCGGCGATCGCTTCGATCTCGGTTGGGGTGGAAAGGGCGCAAATCAAGCGGTCGCGGCCCGACAGTGCGGCGCCGATGTGTTCATGATCGGCTGCGTGGGCGACGATCTCTTTGGCCCGGCAACCATCCGGAACTTCGAATCGCTGGGCATCGACGCCAGCCACCTGCGGGTCGTCTCCGGTGCGTCGAGCGGCGTCGCACCGATCTTCGTCGAATCCAACGGACAAAACAGAATCATCGTCGTGAAGGGGGCCAACGATCTCCTGAAGCCGAGCGACGTGGATGAAGCCCGAGCCATCCTCGAGCAGGTCGACTGCATCGTTCTGCAATTCGAGATCCCGCTCGAGACCGTGTATCACACGGTCGCTTTCGCGCACGAGCGCGCCATTCGTTGTATCGTCAACCCGGCACCGGCGCTGCCGATCGACATTCGGGCGTTGGCCGGTGTGGACTACTTCGTGCCGAACGAGACGGAGGCAGAGACGATTAGCGGGCTCCCGGTCCGATCGGTTGAGGACGCCAGGTCGTGTGCCACGCACCTGGTCGATCAGGGTATCCGGCGCGTCATCATCACGTTGGGCGAAAACGGCGCGCTGCTGGCGGAGCGTGACCGGACCGATCTCATCCCGCCGTTCAAGGTGCAGACCAAGGATTCGACTGGCGCGGGTGACGCGTTTGTCGGCAGCTTTGCCGTGTTCCTCGGAGAGGGACTCGCCGAACGCGACGCCATCGCACGAGCAAATCTCTATGCCGCTCTCTCGACAATGAGAGTAGGCACGCAGAAATCGTTCGCAACACGGGCACGCTTCGAGGAAGCGTGGCAAGGCAGGACAGGACCGCAGCCGTTCACCGACAAGCAGGCTGTATAGAGCGTTCGAGACTCCCTTGTCCGCGGGCTAACTCAGTCATCCGCGGTCCATGGATCGAATCAGGATTATTCCCCGACCGAATCTGCGTAGACTCGATCTTTGATCGCATTCAATGAGGGAGGACACCGTTCGATGACGCGCGGGACACAAAGCGGGCGTCGTTACCGACGCCCGTCAGTGTGCCGGGATCGCTCGGAGATCCGTCTAGTGCGCAGCCGCTGACGAACTGCGGACGGCAAGCACTTCCCGGAAGACGTCCATCGCTTTCTTCATTTCGTCCATCGTACCGATCGTGATGCGAGCGTGCGTCTTCTCCATCGGAGGGAAGTCGCGCGCGACGAAGACGTTTCGTTTCGCGCAGGCATCGCGGAATTCCCCGGCGGGCCGTCCGATGTTGAGGAACACGAAGTTGGTGTTCGACAGCGGGCCGGTGTAGCCCATCTCCTTGAATCCCGCGACAGTGAAGTCGCGCACCTTCTTGTTCTCGATCCGCTCGGCATCCATGTGGGCCGCGTCTTTGAGCGCCGCGGCGGCTGCCGCTGCCGTCAGGACGTTCACGCTGCCGAGGCCCCAGGCCGCCGATAGCTTCTTGAGCGTCGCCGGCTGCCCGAACGCATAGCCAAGCCGCAGCCCCGCCATGCCGTACGCCTTCGAGAACGTCCGGGTGATGAAAACGTCCGGATATTCGAGCGCAAGCTGCGCCGCCGTGCCGGTCGGATCGCCCGCGTAATCCAGGTACGCTTCGTCGATGTGAATCGCCGTGCCGGGCGAGCTTGCGCGGACTTTCTTGATGAGATCGGCAATCGCCGAGACCGGATGGACGGTCGCGGTGGGATTATTCGGGTTGCACAGGAACACGAGCCCCGCGCCTTTCGCCGCATCCGCCATCGCACCCAGATCGAGCGAGAGCGACGACTTCTCGACGGGCACGAGCTTGATCATCGCCTTGATCTGATTCGCGGTGCGGTCGGGAGACGAATAGGATGGCGTGCCGTTGACGAGCGGTCTCGAGGCCGAGGCATATGCCCTGACGGCGGCTTCCAGGATCAATCCCGATCCGGTCGAGATGAGCATATTCTCCGGCTTGGCGCCGTACTGCCTGGCGATCGAGTCTTCGAGTGCGCCGATGTTGTCCGGGTAGCGACCGACTCGGTAGCTGGTGCGGCCGCGCAGGATGTCGAGTGCCGAATCGGCTGGGCCGCGCGGGTTTTCATTGCTGCTGATGACGATGGCGTCGGCGCTGCGAGGTGCGCGCCGCTCCTGCAGACCCATCGCCATCACGTCCTCGTACCCGCGTCCGATGACGAAATCCGCCGAAAGAACCCCCGCGCCGCCTATGCCGAGTGTTCGTACGAATTCGCGACGGGATAGTGACATAGACACTCCTTCCTGTCTTTGCCGAACCCAACGGCGACGTGCCGCAGACGCGCTGACGGTTGTTGCCAGCCTCCCTGATCGCGACACCATACAGGATTTGGAAGCCAGGTGAAAGCGGATTCGCGTCGTTACATGTGGAAGCCGAGTGCTCGATCTGCGGCGCGGCCGCCAGTAAGTGAAGCGATGCTCATCAATAGAGCGAGCGCGCCGACGACCCGCGGGCTGATGTCGGGGCACGGCCTCGCCGTTCGTCTAGTCCAGTGGAACCTCGATGGCGGGGCGTGTCGTCAATAACAGAAGTAGAGGGAGGGCTATGGTGCTGCGAATTACACCGTGGGAGCGCTCGGTGCTCCAACTCCTGGCCGATGGGAAAGCGACAAGCGAGTTAGCTGGCCGATTCCGTCTCAGCGAGTGGGAGGTCGAAAGCCATCTGACCAGACTGTTCGAGAGATTGGGTGCATCGAACCGCGCCGAAGCGATCGCCGCCGCCTTCCGCCGAGGATTGCTGAGTGCCAACAGTTCAGTCGCCGGGTAGTGAGCGATTCCACAGTCGACTCGAGCCGAGCGTTGCGTTGGATTGGAGAACGACGCCGAGTGGAGATCGATGGGAACTTGCTTCTGGGCGGATTCTCTCCGGCCGCCGATGGTTGGCCTGCCCGAAGGTGTGTCGCCGAAAGTCGTCGAGTCACGAGTTGCTAGGCACAGATGGGAATGGCTCTAGATGCCAGGATCTCGTCGCCAAGGTGCATGAGATGACGCACTGTGGCGGGATAGCCGCGGGCAAGATTGATCATTCTGGCCTTGGCCGTTCTGGCAAGTGCATTGGGCGACTCCGGGCTCATGTTGCGCCACAGATCGATGAGCGTCCGCCTCAAAAATGGCTCGTCGGTCGTTTCGTCAATCAGCAGCACGACGTGGTTCAAAGGTACGTCATCGATCAAGGCGCCGAGCTCGAACAAGACGCCTGTTTTCCCGGACGTGAATGCCCGGAGGTCCACAGCGACCAGGTCGCTCCGGGCCATCAGCCTTCTCACAGTTTGTTTCCACGTATCACCGAGGCAGAAGAATTCATTGACACGAAAGCGTCCATCCGGGTCGGGGCTGAGATCGAGGTTGGCGACGCGCCGGTCGAGATCGGCGCTGGTCCGGATGTAGGCGCTCGCTAACCTCCCGCTGAGAAAATCAAGAAACTCGTCGGGCTCAAAACGAGCCCGGGCGACGTCCGCACCACTGATAACCTGGATGCTGCCGGCATACCGCCAGCGCGCGCTCAATAGGTCGAAGAGCCTTTCGGATCGGCTCGGTGAGCCGAACACGCGAAGGAAAAGAAGGTGCACACCAGGCAGCGATCCCGCGCGCGCGGCCAACGGTTTCAAACCGTGTCGAACCACGACCCTGTAAAGGACGAAAGGCACCAGTCCAAGCAGATAACCAGCCAGGTGGTTCATCAACAGGACCGATAGAAAGATCGACATCGAAAGCCACAAGGAGTCGAACAGGAACATTTGATCGCTCAACTGCTTGCGGTGATAGCTGCGAGCGATCCACCGCAGACCGAACCAGGCGGCGAACGCAGACACCGCAGCCCCGATCACCCACAGTAGCTGAAGGGTCGCTCCGCCAAATACTCGTTTGAGATTTCGCACGAACCAAAGGCCCGCAGACGTGCCGAGCACCACGTCGGTGATGAAGAGCGTCGACAACACCATGATCAACGCGACGTTGACGAACACAGGTCCGACAGTTCCACGAACGAGTCGATTGAAGGCGATACAAACAAGCAGAATCGGTGACGCTGTCAGGCTCCAGAAAAGGATCGGTTGAAGAAATGGTGAGAAAGTTACCGATTCGGGATTGATGGTCCGCCCTGTTGCCGCGCTTGCGAACGAGAGCATGAGAGTGGCCTCGTCCTTTGGCATGAGTCCGACGTCGGCAAATGGGAGCGGCTGGGCACCCGCGAGCTCGAGGAGCAAGCCAACTGCAGGAAGCGTGATGACGTAAACCGCGAACAAGATGACGCGAGAGCGGCGGTCCGGTCCCCAGAACATCGCGAGCGCGACGGTCGTGATAAGGCACCAGGACCACAACACTCCCGCATAACACGCCCACATGGTCAAACGGAATCTGCTGACTGGAAGGGGTTCTGCGCCAACCGTGAAGAGTAGGCCGACTGATGTCACGGTGAATACAAAACCACCGAGAACATAGACAAGAGCGGCACGGCGGAACGCGGCCGCAGCATGCTGAAAGGTCGATGTGGTCTGTCGCTGTGCCTTCGTGGGTTCGCTGGGCTCCTCGATCTGAAACTCGAGGGAACCAATTTCCGCGAGCCGCTCGGTCCGCGTCACCTGCTCTTTGCTGGAATCAGTGTGCGGAATTGACGAACTCCTTCGGCTCTCGCGGAAGACGGCTCGCACATATAACCGCATCACGACGAAGGCGGCCAAACCGATGAGCAACGAGGCCACCAGCGGGATCAGCACGGTCGGGCCGAAAAACTGCGCGGCTGCCGCACCCAAACCCGGTGTGCCGGCGAACTCAGCTGAGTTGGGCGAGGGCATCACCTCTCGGTTCCCCGGCGATACAACGACTTTCGAGAACAGCCCGTCAAGCTCAACGGCGTCCCGGGCACGCAGAAAGGCAGTTTCAGCGCTGTCTGTTGGCTGACGCCAATTGTGGACGGGACGGGCGAACGATACCATTGGCCCGCGACCAATGAGTCTCGTCACGCCGATTGTTCAGCGCTGGATAGACGACGGCCGTCGCGATCCCGACGCGTTCTGGGAGCGGGCGGCACACGAACTGCCTTGGTTCCGGAAGTGGGACCGCGTGTTCGAGTGGGATCCTCCGACGTTCCGCTGGTTCGTTGGCGCGGAGACGAATCTTGGCTACAACGCAGTCGATCGTCACGTCCTCGATGGATGGGGCGGACATGCTGCGCTCGTCTACATCAACGAGCGCGGCCAGCGCGTAGTGCAGACGTACGCGCAACTGCTGCACGAGGTGAAGCGCGTGTCGGCGGCGTTGCGCGGCCTTGGCATTGGCAAGGGCGATCGCATCACGATCTACATGCCGCCGTGTCCCGAATCGATCGCGCTGATGCTCGCGACCGTGCGCATCGGAGCCATTCACTCGATCGTGTTCGCAGGATTTGGCGCGCAGGCGCTCGGCGATCGGATTGCGTCGAGCGGCTCGCGACTCGTGTTCGCAACCGACGCCACGTACCGCAAAGGGAAGAACGTGTCGCTATTGCCGATCGTCGACGACGCGCTGCGGCAGGCCGCGAGTACGGTCGAACGGATCATCGTGCTCGAACGTGAAGGTCCGCCTTCCAGCCGTCGAGCGAATCAGATGACGTGGCAGGACTTCCTCGGGCAGGGGGCGGGCCGCGACGCCGGTCACACCGTGATGGAGGCCAACGAGCCGGCGTTCATCCTCGCCACCTCGGGAACGACCGCGAAGCCGAAGCTCGCCATTCACACGCACGGCGGCTATCAGGTGCACGTCGTGAGCATGGGAAAGTGGTGCTTTGGCCTGAAGCCGACTGACGTGTGGTGGGCGACATCTGACATCGGCTGGATCGTCGGCCACAGCTACATGGTCTACGCGCCGCTCCTGATCGGCTGCACGACGATTGCTTTTGAGGGTGCACTCGACTATCCGCAAGCGAATGCGAACTGGCGGATCGCCGTCGAGGAGCTCGGCGTCACCGGCATCTTCACATCGCCGACGGCGGTCCGCACGCTGATGCGGTACGGCAACGAGCCGCTGCTGTCGATCGATCACTCGCGCCTCGAGCGCATCGTCTGCGCCGGCGAGGTGCTCAACGCGCCGGCCTGGGACTGGCTGCAGAACACGATTCTCGGTGGACGCGTACCGGTCATCGATCACATGTGGCAGACCGAGACCAGCGGACCGGTGTTCGGCAATCCGTACGGCATCGGCATGCTGCCGATCAAGCCCGGGTCGGCGGCCATTCCGCTACCCGGCATCGAGGCGGCGGTCGTGTCGCTCGACGGCACGCGGTGCGCGCCGGGCGAGAAGGGCATCATGGTTCTCGAGCGGCCGTTTCCAGGGTTGACCCCTGGCCTGTGGGGGGAGACCGAGCGCTACGGCCGCGACTACTGGCAGCGGATTGCCGGCGTCTACTACACCGGCGATGCCGCCTGGATCGACGAGGACGGCTACGTGTGGTTCGGCGGACGCGCCGACGAGATCATCAAGATCGCCGGTCATCGCATCGGGACGATCGAGGTCGAAAGCGCGTGTCTCAAGCATCCGGCCGTCGCCGAGTGCGGCGTGGTCGGGCGCCCGGACGACGTGCGGGGTGAAGTCATTTCGGCCTTCGTTCTGCTGAAGCACGGCCACACTGCGTCCGCGGAGCTGCGCAAGGCGCTCATCGATACCGTGCGCCACGAGCTCGGGCCGGTGGCGGTCATCGGCGACCTGAATTTCGTCGGCATGCTGCCGAAGACGCGCAGTGGAAAAATCATGCGGCGCGTGCTCAGGGCCGTCATCCTCGACAGGGATCCTGGCGACATTACGACGATCGAAGAGGAAGGCTCGGTCGAGGAAGCGCGCCAGGCGTGGCTGCAGATGAAGTCGGAGGTTAGAAGTCGAAGGGACATGGTATGAGAATCCTTGTCGCCGTCATGTGTGGGGTTGTGCTTGCGACGGTCGCGTCCTCGCTGACCGTTCGCGCAAACGG
>JBKPDW010000025.1:0-35062 GCA_046728115.1 Acidobacteriota bacterium
GATCATAGCGCTCGTAGATTGCTTGCTCGAGCGCGTCGAGCACGAAATCGCTCGGCAGGGACGAGGCGACACGCCAGCCGACGATGCGGCGGGCGAAGACGTCGATGACGAACGCGACGTACACGAAGCCGCGCCACGTCGACGTACGTCAAATCCGCGACCCAGCGCTGATTCGGCCGCGTGGCCGTGAAGTGCCGATCGACGAGATCGCCGGGCGGCTCGGGCGTCGGCGCTCTATGCCGCCCCTGATTGCGTTCCGAATCAGCGCAGGAACGGAACCCAGGACGTGAACGACCCCGCCTCCGGCCTCGCGATGCGGCCCAGGGCCGCTCGGGGTCGTTCACGTCCTGGGTCCCGTAAGTCTCAGTCACCGAGTCCAAAGGGGCGGCTCGATCGTGGCGCGTTTCTCCCTAACGCGAAGCCCACGATCGCGCCGCTGGGCGCACTGATTCTTGGCACTCAAAAATGTCCCAGGGGCGTCCGCAAACGTGCTCCGCGGGAGGCTCGACAATGGTCGCGACTGTGGGCTCGGCCGTGTCGCCTCTGACGGTCGCAAGTTCAGCCCTATACTGGGAAGTGTGAGAATCTCGTTGGAGTTCCCGAACAACGTCGTACGTGAGCTAGCCGAAGAAGCTCATGGCGACTCAGAATAACGCCGGATGCATTTCGAGATCGTCGGTGAAATCATCGACGTTGAGACGATTGCAACTGGGCACGGCATCCGAACGCTGAAGGCGCTTTGCAAACGACACGGTGGCCGACGTTGGCGAAAGCGAAAGGGAAACGCCAATGTACGTCTTGCGAACGGATCACTCCGTTTCGCGGAGGTGCATTGGTACGAAGCACATGGCGTAGGCAGGACCGGCCTGAAAATTAAGCGATTTCTGGACTGACAACGATGAGGCGCCAAAACCAACAAAGCCGATTTGTACTGTGCCTACGGAACGACGGTTCCGAGGATTTGGAACCGCGAAAGGTTTATCAAGTTCTCGATGACCCCAAAGCAGATCGAGAGGGCTATGTGCGAGTCATCGACGAGTCTGGCGAAGATTATCTCTATCCCTCAGAGTACTTCGTCAAGCTACCGGCGAGCGTCTCGCAAGAACTCCTCTCCTCCTCCCGACGAGATCTGCGATCAACAACGCGGATTAGCCGCCGGGCGGCCGGCGCGCGGTTGCGCGCGAGTCGCAGCTGAGTGACGAGCGGTCGCTCCGGACAATCATTTTGCGGGAGCGCTTGGGCGCGTCAAGGGTCCGCTCGCTTTGCTCGCCGCTCCACAGGGCCCCGCGGTCGTCGCGCCCTTGACCCGCCCAGCGCGCTCCCGCGGTTCAAGCACTTACTGGAGCGACTTCCAAAAACCGCTATTGACCAAAACTCGGGCCGTTTTGGTAACACATCCCGTCGCGAATCGCAGCCGAAACACTGCGCGAACCGTGCCGCTCCTATTCCGACCTCAGCGCTACCATTGGGTCGACACGCGCCGCGCGCAGCGCTGGAACCAGCGCGGCGAGAATGCCAGCTACGGCAAACACGATCGCCGCCACAATGAGGGCGCGACCGGATCAGCGGCGGCGATCTCATACAGCTGCGCCTGGACGAGTCGTCCAGCCGTGAGCGCACACAGCACACCCCAGCACAATCCCTGCAGCAACAATCGCGACGCCGTCGCGGACGATCAGCCGGACGACGCTCTCGCGAGTGGCTCCGAGTGCGATACGCACGCCGATTTCAGGCACGCGGACGCTCACGCTATTGGCCAGCAGGCCATAAATACCGACGCTTCCCAACACGACGACAAGCAGCGCCGCGCATAACGCTATGCCGCAAGAAGTCGTTCGTGCAGGACCGCAAAATCGAGCCACTCGTCTAACGTAAACAACCCGCGCACGGTGTGGCCGAGCGACTGCACAACGCGGACGTTAGACGGCGACTAGATGTCGCTTCCCTCTGCCAGTCGCGCGAGGACGGCAGGTCCAAAGCCTAGGCCCCCGTTCGTGATCGCCAAAGGCGGGTAGGCTGTCTCAGTCGCGGCGCCCTTCGGCGACCTGGAGGTGTTCAATGGCCTCCACACCGGGTGCGGTGTGGAGGCCTCGTTTTTCAAGTACCTACTCTACCGGACGGAAAAAGCCGTCCCAAACATACTTGGCGACCTTCCGGCCGACCTGGCCGCCGTGCATCATGGAATGGCGCCAGTGCAGCCCGGCCCACACGCGGGCATCGTAGATCTCGCGCATCAGCGCGTTGAGGTCGTAGTAGGTCCGCTCGGTTCGGACCAATTGCGGAATCGCCGTTCGGCTGGCAGTCAGTGTCCACGTCACCTTGTTCGTTCCGAAGAACCTGGCGATCGCGTCAGTCATCGCGGTTGATGAGAAGGAGTGCGCCGACGGGTACTCGGGATGGTTGACCGAGATCAACGGGGTCCAGGTCGGATCGGCGTCGGTATCAGGATTGTCGTCGGTATCGGCACGCGGGATCGCGGTCCGAGGGCGCCAAAAGCGGTAGAAGTACTTGGCTTCGAAGCCGGCGATATTGGCGTCCGCTGCCGCCGTGTACACCACGGCGAAGAATCGGGCTGCTTGCCGGATGTCGAGCGTGCGTTGGACGGGGAGGTCGACCAAGCCTTGATGGACATTCGTAGCCTGCCAGAAGTAGGCGATATCCGTCTGTTCGGGTGTGCGTACGGCGCTGTCGACGCGGCCAAAGTCACGCGTCTCGATGAAGTCTTCGGTGTATGCGCTCGACGTCAGCGGGTTGGGACCATCCGGTCGGAACTGGTCAGACGACTTCAACGTGAATGGCTGGATCTGACCGACATTCACCCCCGCGGGCTGGGTACTGCAGCCGCCATTCGGCTCGAATTCACCCTCCGGCGCTGGATCGGCACTGCAGGCATACAGCACGACATTGCTCATGCCATCGTTCGCACGAAGGGCGAGGACGGCGGCGGCAGCCTGCTCACCGACGTGGATACCGTCGGTCTTGGCCGGCCCGTCAGGGATGGCGCCGACGTAATTCGCGTAGGCGGTATCGAGCACCGCTGCCTGTGACGGTGCGACACGGGCTCGCGCGGTCAGGTACGCTGCGGTGGCAACCGCCGCTCGAACATCTGAGCCCGCCGGCGCTGAAATGGCGGCCGCGAACGGCTGATATCCGCCCTCGATCGACACCACGGCATCGTAGACGGCGATGTGAACCATGGCGCGAAGAATGTTCTGAATGGCCGGTAGTTTTGCCGGCGTGTTGAGTGGTGGTTGAACGATGGCCGCCCAATCCGTCACGGCATTCTGGTGAACGAAGCCTTTCTCCGGCTGGTCGACGTCCAGCACGTCGACTGGCAGAACCGGATGCATTTCCTCGCGATGTCGGCGCGGTTGATGCGCCGCGTGCTCGTGGACCTTGCCCGGACGCGGCATGCGGACAAACGAGGCGGCGGCGCCGTACGCGTCACCCTGGACGAGGCGGTGATCGGCGGTGTCCTGCCCGATGCGGACATCACGAGACTCGACGACGCGCTCGAGGCGCTCGCCGCGCTCGACGACCGCAAGAGCCGTGTCGTCGAGCTGAAGTTCTTCGGCGGCTTGACCGTCGACGAGACCGCGTCGATGCTGCGTGTCTCGTCGAAAACGGTGATGCGCGACTGGGAGTTCGCACGCGTCTGGTTGCAGCGCGAACTGACACGCGAGGCGCCGCGTGACGCCTGAACGGCTGCGCCAGATCGAAGCGCTTTTTCACGAAGCGCGCGAGCGGGCGTCATCCGAGCGCGACGTATTCCTTGCGCGTGAATGCGCCGGCGATCCGGACTTGCGCCGCGAGGTCGAGTCGCTGCTGGCACAACCTCCGGCCGGCGTGTTCGACGCGCCGGTCGGCGCGCTCTTCGCCGATCTGGTGACCTCGCCGGCGCAACGGCTGACGCCGGAATTGCTGCTCGGTCCCTATCGCATCGAACGCCTGCTCGGCGCGGGCGGCATGGGCGAGGTCTATCGCGCCCGCGACATACGGCTCGATCGCGACGTAGCCATCAAGACTCTGCCCGACGGATTCGCGGCGGACGCCGATCGCGTGGCGAGGTTCCGGCGCGAGGCGAAGGTGCTGGCGTCGTTGAATCACCCGTTCATCGCGGCCATCTACGGATTGGAGGAGATCGCCGGCATCAGCGCGCTGGTGATGGAATTCGCCCGGGGCGAGGACCTCGCCCATCGCCTGACCCGTGGCGCGTTGGTCATTGACGAAGCGTTGGCGATCGCGAAGCAGGTCGCGGACGCGCTCGAATCGGCGCACGAGCGCGCGATCATTCACCGCGACCTGAAGCCCGCGAACATCAACGTGAGTCCGGACGGCACCGTGAAGGTTCTGGATTTCGGGTTGGCAAAGGCGTTCGACGCGACAGGCGCGGCGTCCGCGGCGACGATATCGCCGATGGTCTCGATGCAGGGCACCCGCCCGGGCGTCATTCTGGGCACGGCGGCCTACATGCCGCCCGAGCAGGCGAAAGGCAAACCGGTCGACAAGCGGGCGGATCTCTGGTCGTTTGGATGTGTCCTGTTCGAGATGATCACCGGCCGCCCGCCGTTCGAAGGCGAGACGATTTCGGACGTGCTCGCCAAGATCATCGAGCACGAACCCGACTGGACGGCGCTGCCCGCGACGACACCACCGGCCATTCAAAAGTTGCTGCGACGCTGCCTCGAGAAAGACCCGAGGCGAAGGCTCGACTCCGCCGCGGTGGCACGGTTGGAGATCGAGGACGCGTTGTCCGCGCCGGCGAGCGGCGTTGCCGCGAGCGAGACCATCCGCGGCGGAAGGCGGCGCCTGTGGGCGCTTGCTTCAAGCACGGCGCTCGCGGCCATCGTCGGTGCGATCGCGATGTGGGCGGTGATGCGGCCCACTCGAGCGCCTGCGCCGTCGGTGAGCCGGTTTGGCATCGCCCTGCCGTCTACGGAATCGCTCGCGTTCAGCATCAACGATCGCGACGTCGCCCTGTCGGCCGACGGGACTCGCCTGGTGTATGTAGCCGGCGACCGGGCGCAGTTGATGGTGCGTGCGCTCGACAGGCTCGAGGCCGCGCCGGAGGCCGGCATTGAAAACGCGCGCGCGCCGTTTCTGTCGCCTGACGGCCGTTGGATCGGCTACTTCGATCGGCTCGACGAAGGGGTAACGACGGGCCCGGTCGGCAGTGGCGCGCTGAAGAAGGTATCGACGAGCGGCGGCCCGTCGATCGTGATGTGCCGGCTCCCCGGCGCGTCGCGCGGAGCGAGCTGGGGCGCGGACGACACGATCCTCTTCGCGACGAGCGATCCTTCCAGGGGTCTCCTCCGCATCGCCGCAAGCGGCGGCGAGCCCGAGACGCTGACGACGCCTGACGCGGCCAGAGGGGAACGCGCACACGCGTTTCCATCGATGCTGCCGGACGGTCGCGGCGTCCTGTTCACCGTCATCCTTCGTGGAGGCCTCGAGCGGCAGGTGGACGTCCTCGACCTGAAGATGGGCAAGCGCAAGATGCTGATTCCAGCCGGAGGTCAGGCGCAGTACGTCGACACGGGACATTTGATCTATACGGTCGGCGGCGCGCTCTGGGCTGTGCGCTTCGACCTGGCGACGCTGAACGTCGTCGGCGATGCCGTGCCGCTCAGCGATCAGGTGTTGACGCTCGGTGCGGCGGACTTTGCCATCGCACGGAGCGGAACACTGGTCTACGTGCCGGTCGCCGGCGCCGGGGCCCGATCCCTGGTCTGGGTCACGCGGCAGGGTGCCGAGGAGCCGATTGCGGCTCCGCCGCGGGAATATGTGGGCGCGCGGCTGTCGCCGGACGAAACGCGCGCGGCACTCTAAATCCACGATCAGAAGAGCGAGATCTGGACATGGGAATTCGCGCGCGAGAAGCTGACGCGCCTGACGTTCACCCCGAGTACGAGCCTGGGGAGCTCCTTTCCCGTGTGGGCGCCTGACGGACGGCACGTCATCTTCGGTTCACCGCGCGGCGCGCCAACCGATCGCACGGACCCGTATTGGCATGCCGTCGACGGCGCCGCCGCTGACGAGCAATTGGGCAGCAGCACTCAACCAACGAGGCCAGTAGCCATCTCGCCCGACGGAACCCGGCTCGTTCTGGAGTCGTCGACGCCGTCGGCAGGTTACGACTTGCTGGCCCTGCTGCTGAACGGCACGCAGCAGATGGTGCCGCTCCTCGAGACGCCGTTCGACGAGCGAAACGCCGCGATTTCACCCGATGGACGCTGGATGGCGTACGACTCGAACGAGTCGGGCCAGTCCCAGATCTACGTCCGGCCATTTCCGAACGTGTCCGACGCCGTGTATCAGGCGTCGAACGGAGGCGGCCGGACGCCGGCGTGGGCGCGAGACGGGCGCGAGCTGTTCTACGTCAACCGCACGAGCGTCATGGCGGCGCCCGTCCAGACGGCGCCGGCGTTCAGCGCCGGAAATGCCGTGAAGCTCTTCGACGCTCCCGACCTCGTGCTCGACGGCAGGTTCAGCAGGTTCGCGTTTGCGAACACCAATCGCACCTACGACGTCGCGCGAGACGGACGCTTCCTGATGATCAAATCAAACGCCGGTCCGAACGATGGCAATGCGCCGCGCGACAGCATGGTCGTCGTCGAGAACTGGATCGAGGAGGTGAAGGCTCTCGCGTCGGCGACCGCTCGATAGCTGTCATCGAGTGCCGGCTGTACCCTGTCGGGACAGCTCCCGCATCAACCAGTTCTTCGCGAACCTCCAATCCCGCATGACCCTTTTCTGGGAGATCTCCCGGACGTGCGCCGTCTCCTGCACACTCATTCCCACGAAGAAGCGCAACTCCACGACGCGAGCCTTCCGCTCGTCGGCTGCCGCCAGGGATCGGAGCGCCTCGTCGATCGCGATGACATTCTCCGGGGTCTCGCTTGCCACAGGCAGGTTCTGGTCGAATCTTACGCGCTGAAGCGCGCCGCCGCGCTTCTGATTGCGCTGCGCGGGGCGATGTCTACGAGCACGCGGCGCATCAGACGCGCCGCCCATCGCGAAGAAGTGCGCGCGATCCTGCCACTGCATGCGGCGGACGTCGACCAGGCGGAGATAGACCTCGTTGACGAGCGCCGTGGTCTGGAGCACGTGATCTGGCCGCTCGCCGGCCATGTGGCGCATCGCGATGCGCCGCAGCTCCTCGTGCACAAGCGGCATCAGCTTCTGGAGGGACCCTTCGTCCCTGCGTCGCCAATCGACGAGTAGCCCCGTCACGTTGTGCGTTCGGACATCAACCAAAGACGGCGCCGGCCTCCGGTGGAGCGCATTCTACCGACTCGCCATGACAGCTGAGTCCTAAAAAATCCGCCTCCGTCCCCGACACGCGGGATTCGCCCGCGGGGAGGGACGACATGAACCGATACGCCCGGCATTTCGCGGGACTCCTGCTGGCGCTCACGGGATTTCCGCTGTCCGCCGCTGTCCGCGGCCAGCCCACAGAAACCCAGGTGCTCGTGCTCCTCAAGAACGACGGCCGTGTCCCTCCGGCGGTCCTCGAAAAGGCGCAGGCGGAAGTGGTCAGGCTCTATAGCCTCATCGGCGTGACGGTCACGCGGATCGCCAACGTACCGGAACCTGGCAGACGCTTTCGTGTCGTGCGCCTCTTGTCGTGGGAACCGGCGGACTACCGCGGCTCCTCGGCGCCGCTGGGCCTCACCCACGTCGGCCCGACGGGCGCCCCCGTAACGAATGTGTTCTGGCGACAGGTCGAGCGGGCCGCAAGATGAACACCTCAGAGCATCAGTTCGTCGGCCCGCTGCTCCACGACCGGATCATTGGCGCGCTAGAGCTGTGTTGCCGGCGGGGCGAGATGCTGCTGATCCAGAACAAGCGCGTGAACTGGGAAACGGATCAGATCGGGATCCCGGGCGCGACCGCCAAGGACAAGGAGAACCGGCGCATTCCGTTCAATCCGGATGGACGGGTCGCAGCAATTCTCAAACGCCGGGCAAAACTCGGTCCCGACGCCTACGTGTTCGGCACGGCAACCGGGGCGTACCAACCGGAGCTCCAAACGGCCTGGGAAACTCTCAGGTTGCTGGCACACGGCATCCAGCCGCGACCGACGCGGAAGGGGGCGGCGTTGAACCGTGAGCAGCTCCAGCGCATCGACCTCCGCTGGCACGACCTGCGGCACGAGGGCGCCTGCCGGCCCCTGGCCGACGGCGTCGACATCCGCATCATCCAACTGATGCTCGGACACGCGAGCATTCAGCAGACGCACGCTACTTGAACGTGACGGACGAAGAACTCAGGAGAGGACTGGAGGTGAGCTGGAACAACAAAGGCCGACCGCTTCGACTGGCATCGGGAGCCTGAAATGCTCGACCGGTGTCAGGAAGCCTCGCCGGCCTTAGGTCCGTCGGTCCGCGCGTCGGTCACAAATCGGTCACAACGCGGTCCCGGGAGGCGCCAAATTTGGTTGCGGGGGCGGGATTTGAACCCGCGACCTTTGGGTTATGAGCTACACGTTCAACCTCACGCCGGAGCCGAACACAGGTCTTGGAATCTGGACGGAGGAGATGTTCGTGAAGGCCATCCGCACCGGCAGACACATGGGCGTGTCACGCGAGATCAACCCACCCATCCCGTGGCCGGCGTACCGGAACGCCTCGGACGACGATCTGAAAGCGGTCTACGCGTACTTGCGCACGATCAAGCCGATTGTGAATCACGTGCCGGCCTATCAGCCGACAGAGAACTGAAGGGACACGCAAACCATTGCGGACAAATCTGTTGTCCGACCGCGCTACTTCTGAAGTGGCTGCGTCCTTGCCGTCGAAGGCGGAACGTGGCCCTTCAGGTGCAAGTCAGGTTTCGCTCGGCGGACGCCTTCAGTCGAGCAGCTTGACTGCCTCCGGTCCGTATCGCGCAAGCAGATCTCGAAGCGTCTTTCCGGGCTCGTCGTCGAATCTCTCGCCGAGCAATGTCGGTCCGGTGACACGATCGAGGCGAAAATTCCGAAAATCGGCCCGCAGCTCACACCATGCCGCCAGTGTCCACGTACGTCCCCAGAAAAAGACGCCGAGGGGCCGGACCGTCCGCTCTGTTCCCTCGCCTGCAGCATTCGCGTAGCTGATACGCAGTTTCCGCCGCCCGACGAGCGCCTCACGCGCGATTGCCAGCGCGTCTCCCGATTTGGCGGAGCCGATTGGCGGCACGAAAAGTGGCGTGTCCGCAATCATGGGCGCCAGGCTGGCGGGCAGGACGGCGGCGACCTTGTGAAGGATGGACTCGCTCGCGCGCGCGAGCGCCGGATCCCCGAACTGGCGTACGATCCGCGCGCCGAGGACGAGCGCCTGGATTTCGTCTCGATCGAACATGAGTGGGGGCAGATCGTAACCCGGCCGAATGCGATATCCGATGCCCGCCTCGCCGTCGATTGGCGTGCCGGCGAGCACGAGGTCGCGGACATCGCGATAGATCGTGCGCTCCGACACGCCGAGCCGTTCGGCAATGGTTTTCGCCGTCGCCGTGGTCCGCCGGCGACGTAGCATCTGAATGATTTGGAACAGGCGGTCCGCGCGTCGCATGACGCGATTCTGCCACGCGAACGCTTACGCCGCCGTGGCTTCGACGAGCCCGATCAGATGTCCCTCGGGATCCTCGAACACCCCCATCGTCACGTCGGGCGTGACCGTTCGCGGCATGACGACCTTGCCGCCGAGGCGCTCTGCCTTGCTCAGCGACGCCGTGATGTCTGGCGTTTCAACGTAGAACGTAACCCACGACCGTGTGCCGGGCGCGGACTGCCCCACGCCGCCCGGAATGCCGCGCGTATCGCCCGTGTCGACCAGGCCATACTTGTTGGGATTGTTCGCATCGATTTTCCAGTCGAAGAGGCCGCCGTAAAACGCGCGCAGCTTTTCACCGTCCTGCCCGAGCACTTCGAACCACATCACCGGGTGTGCCATTGGTCTTCTCCTCCTGCTGATCCAGTCAGCCGCGTCAGATTACCGGCCAGCTCCTGACAGCGTCCTGTCAGGAGAGAGGCCTGGCCGCTGTGCTTTCATGGGCGCAGGCCGCTTCTCCGCGTACGTTAGGATTCCCGGATGCCTCGAAAATTGTTTGCGTTGCTGGCGCTGCTGGCGGCCGCCGTGCCCGCGTCGGCTCAGGTAGACGCGCGCATGCTGCGCCAGCCGGCAGTGTCGGCCGACAAGATCGCGTTCGTCTACGCCGGCGACATCTGGCTGGTCGCGAAGACCGGCGGCGTCGCGGCGCGTCTCAGCTCGCCGCTCGGCGAGGAATCGTTCCCGCGCTTCTCGCCCGACGGGACGAAGATCGCCTACAGTGCCGACTACGACGGCAACACCGACGTGTACGTTGTGCCGACCGCCGGCGGGGAGCCGGTGCGCCTCACTCATCATCCGATGGCCGACCGCGTCGTCGGCTGGCACCCGGACGGCAAGCGGGTCCTGTTCGCGTCGAGCCGCGAGAGCGGGCGTCAGCGCTACAACCAGTTCTATCTGGTGAGCGTCGACGGCGGGCTGCCGGAAAAGCTGCCGGTGCCTTACGGCGAGTTCGGCGCGTTCTCGCCAGACGCCTCGCGGTTCGTATACATGCCGATGTCGCAGGACTTCCGCAACTGGAAACGCTATCGCGGTGGCTGGGCGCCCGATCTGTGGATCTTCGATTTGAAGACGTTCGCGGCGCGCAACATCACGAACAATGCCGCGAACGACGCGCAGCCGATGTGGTACCGGAACACGATCTATTTCATCTCTGATCGCGGCGCAGAGCAGCGGAACAACATCTGGGCGGAGGACATGGCGTCGGGCGCGGTCCGGCAGGTCACCGAGTTCAACGACTTCGACATCACGTTTCCGTCCATCGGGCCCGACGCGATCGTGTTCCAGAAAGGCGGACGAATCTATCTCCTGAGCCTGCCCGGCGAGAAGGTCACCGAAGTTTCCATCCGTGTGGTCACCGATCACACGACGCTGCGCGCAACAACGAAGAAGGCGGACAAGGAAATCAGCGCCGCGTCGGTATCGCCGACAGGACGCCGCGTTGCCTTCGAAGCGCGCGGGGACGTTGTCACCCTGCCAGCCGAGCGCGGCGCGGCGGTCAACGTGACGCGGACATCAGGCGTCGCCGATCGCTATCCACGGTGGTCGCCGGACGGGAAGACAATTGCCTACTGGAGCGATCGCAGCGGCGAGTACGAGCTGACGTTCCGCTCCGCCGACGGCGGCGGCGCCGAGCGCAAGGTGACGTCGCTCGGCCCGGGGTTCCGCTACTCGCCGCAGTGGGCGCCCGACAGCAAGAAGCTCGTGTTCATCGATCAGGCGATGCGCATCCGCGTCTACGACGATGCGACGGGAAAGATGAGCGATGTCGACAAGAGTCCGGACTGGATCGCGAATGATGGCCTCGAGGCGTTCCGGTTCGAGTGGTCGCCCGACTCGCGCTGGGTGGCGTTCGCGCATCCGTCGAGTACGAGCAACAACGCGATCTATCTGTTCGACACGAAAGAGGGCAAGCTGCACCAGGCGACCAGCGGGTATCTGAACGACACGCAGCCGACCTTCGATCCCGACGGGAAGTATCTGTTCTATGCGTCCGATCGCGCGTTCGATCCGGTCTACGGCTCCTTCGACAACTCCTGGACCTATGCCAACCCGACACAGCTCGTCGCCGTACCGCTGCGGAAGGATGTGAAATCGCCGCTCGCCGCGCGGAACGACGCGGAAAACCCGGCCCTTGACACCAACAAGAAGGAGGAGAAGAAGGACGAGAAGAAGGAGGAGAAGCAAGACGAGAAGAAGGACGACAAGAAGAGCGACGAGAAACCGCCGGTGCCGCCGAGCGTCGATGTCGACTTCGATCGTTTCGAGGGGCGGTCGGTCGTGCTGCCGCCGGCCTCGGGCCTGTACGGCGATCTGCGCGCGGTGAAGGGCAAGTTGCTCTATCGACGCCGGCCGCGCGCCGGCACGCACGAGGAGAAGAGCCCGATCCTCTATTTCGACTTCGAGGAGCGCGAGGAAAAGACCATTCTCGACGACGCTGACGCGTTCGAAGCGACGTTCGACGGCAAGAAGATGCTGGTCACGAGCAAGAAGAAGTACGCGATCGTCGACGTGAAGGAGAAGCAGAAGTTCGAGAAACCGATCGACCTCACCGACATCGAGGTGCCGGTCGATCCCCGCGCCGAGTGGCGTCAGCTGTTCATGGACACGTTCCGCTTCGAGCGCGACTTCTTCTACGACCCGGGCATGCACGGCGTCAACTGGAACGCCATGAAGGAGCGCTACACCACGCTGCTGGACGATGCCGTGACGCGCTGGGACGTGAACTGGATCATCGGCGAGTTCCTCGGCGAGCTGAACGCGTCGCACACGTATCACGGCGGCGGCGATCTCGAGCGCGGGCCGGATCGATCGATCGGCATGCTCGGCGTGGACTGGGAGTTGGCCAACGGCGCGTATCGCATCAAGAAGATCGTGCGCGGCGGCCCGTGGGACACCGGTGTTCGCTCGCCGCTCGACGAGCCCGGGGTGAACGTGAAGGAGGGCGACTACGTCCTTGCCGTGAACGGGCGGCCGCTGGACACGAAGGCGGATCCGTGGGCGAGTTTCGAGGATCTCGGCAAAAAGACCGTCGTGCTCGCAGTCAACGGCTCGCCGTCGATAGCCGACGCGCGCCAGGTCGTCGTGTCATGCCTGGACGATGAGACGGAGCTGCGCTTCCGCGCGTGGATCGAGGAGCGGCGGCAGCTGGTCGACAAGGCGACCAACGGAAAGGTCGGCTACATCTATGTGCAGAGCACAGGCACCGACGCACAGAACGACCTGATGCGGCAGTTCATGGCGCAGTGGAGGAAAGATGGCCTCATCGTCGACGAGCGGTGGAACAGCGGCGGGCAGATTCCGGATCGCTTCATCGAGTTGCTGAACCGGCCGATTCTGTCGTACTGGGCGGTGCGCGACGCGCCCGCGCAGCAGTGGCCGCCGGTGGCGCATCGCGGGCCGAAGGTGATGCTGATCAACGGCTGGAGCGGATCGGGCGGCGACGCGTTCCCGTTCTATTTCCGCGAGGCCGGCCTCGGTCCGCTGATTGGCACGCGCACCTGGGGTGGTCTCATCGGCATCAGCGGCGTGCCGGCGCTGGTCGACGGCGGCGGCATCACCGTGCCGACGTTCCGCATGTACGACCCGAAGGGTGAGTGGTTCGCGGAAGGGCACGGCGTAGATCCCGACATACCCGTGGACGACGATCCGGCGTTGATCGCGAGGGGGCCCGATCCGCAACGGCAGCGCGCGATCGAAGAAGTGACGAAGCGGATCGCGTCGACACCGAAGCCGCCGGCACAGCCGGCTTACGAAAAGCGCGCGCCGAGCGGGCAATAGGGGACTGCCTCGCTCAGAAGTAGAACTTGAACCCCAGCTCGATCACACGCGGCGAGCTGACTGTGGTTGTGATTGTCCCGAACGTGTTCGGCACCGAGATGTCACGCGCCGGCGGACCGAAGCTCGGGTGGTTCAGGATGTTGAACGCCTCGATGCGGAATTCGGCGTAGCGTGGCCCGCCAATCGCGAACCGCTTGGAGAGCACTGCGTCGAGGTTGGTGAAGCCGGGTGCGCGCGCAACGCCGACCGGGCAGTTGCCGAACGTGCCCAGCGGCACGGCCGCAAACGCGTTGATGTCGAGCCACTTCGTCAGCGACTGGTCACTCGGCTCCCAATCTCCAACGCAGTTCGGACGCTCTGAACCGCGCTCGCCCTGCAACGACCGCGCGCGGCCATCGGTGACCGTCACCGGCAGCCCGGAACGCGCCTGGAAGATCCCGCCGAGTCCCCACCCGCCGAGGACCGCGTCGACTGCGCCGGGCCAGTTGCCGCCCCGAGCGCGTCCCTTACCGAACGGCAGTTCCCACACGCCAGAGACGATGAGATTGTGGCGCACGTCGTGGAACGCGGGGCCCCACTCCGCGTCAGGGTTATACGTGTTCTGCCAATAGGCCCCTTCCGTGGCGCCGGTAACGCCCTGCGGGCCTGAGCCGCCGGACACGCCATAAAAGCCGCGGTTGTTCGTGGTCCCCTTGGCCAACGTGTACGACACCAGCAGTTCCGTCCCGCGATACAGCCGCTGCCGCACGCTCGCCTGCATCGAATTGTATTTACTCCCACTACGCGCAGCTGTCGTCGCGATCGTGGTCACCAGCGGCTGCGCCGCATAGAGCGGCCGGCGTGTCGCCTTCGGCGCCCACGTGGACGGGTCGCCCACGCCGGGCAGAGCCTGGTTGCCCTCGACCGGCGTGACCAGATGATCGGCCTTGTGCCCGACGTAGCCGACTTGCGCCGACATCGTGGCGGTGAGCTCGCGCTCCACGAAGACGTTCCATTGCTGCGTGAACTGGGGCCGCAGGTTCGGGTCGTACGCCCGCACGTTGCCCGATGGCGTCGTGCCAGGCACGAGGTCGGAGAAGCCGCTCGCCGCGTTCCCGGCTCCGGTCGTGACGTCGTACGTCACTGCCGACTCGAAAAAGAACGGCGGGTTCAGCGGCAGGCGCAGGTTGGCGCCCGTTCCCTCCATGAACTGCGAGATGCCGTAGCCGCCGCGGGCGACCCAGTTCTCGGCAATCCTCCAAGAGGCGCCGAACCGCGGTTCGAAGCCTTTGTAGTAGGGCTTGTACAGGGCGCGGTCCTCGATGCTCCCGTCCTTCGCAAAAATCTGCTGGCCGGTGACCAGGTCGAAGTTCGTCTGCCGGTTGTCCACCTCGACGAGCGGCGAGGTGTAGGCCCAGCGAAGCCCAAGGTTCAGCGTCACGTTCTCTCTGAGCTTGAAATCGTCCTGCGCGAAGGTGCCGATGCGACTCTGCAGATGAGTCCACGGATCGTCGGGATTGCCGCCGCCTCGCCCTTTGCCGGACGAGAGGTCGAGCAGGAAGTCCGAGAACGGGTACCCGGTGAACGCGCCGTTGTAGGCGATGAACCCGAGCAGGCCGTTGTTGCCTGCATAAAAGCGCTGCTGGTCGTAGCGCAGCCACTGGCCGCCGAACTTCATGGTGTGGCGGCCCTTCACCCACGTGAACTTCTCGTTGATCTGAAATGTGTTCGCCAGCGTGTCGGAATCGGTAGCGACCACTCCTGGCTGGGTGAGACCGCTGGCCCACTGGATGTTGGTGAGCCCTGCGATCGGCTGGCCACCGGCGATCCCGTAGGTGGCGTTCGCGTTCCCGACGCCGGCCCAGTCGTCCGTCTTGGCGATCACCCGGGTGTGGCTGTAGCCGAGCAGCAGCTCGTTGACCATGGCGGGCCCCAAGATGCGGTTCCACGTGCCACCGATGTTCCAGAAGGGTTGGTCGTTGCGCGTCGAGAAGACCAGCGGAAACGGATTCTTGTCGCGCGAGTCCTTGTATGTGGCGAACGAGTAGCGGACGGTGAACCTGTCGTTGTTCGACCGGCTCCAATCGAACCTGGCATCACCCTGATGGGCCCGGATCGCCAGCTCGGTCGCGCCCACGTAGTTGCCCGAGATGCCGCCCGGTACGCTGGTGTTCGGCAACGGATAGTTGGTCAGGTTGCTCAGCAGTGACCTCGCCACGGGGCTGATGCGTTCGGCCGCAATCTGGTTGCCGGCGAAAGGCAGGCCCGTCCTCGGATCACGGATCACTACCGACACGCTCGACAAGTCTCCGCTGCGCCACGAGGCAGGCGCCACCGACGCCGTGCCGAATCCGGGTGCGTCCTGGCGCGAGCCTTGGTAGTCGCCGAAGAAGAACAGTTGCTGCCGGACAATTGGCCCGCCGAACGTGCCGCCGGCGATGTGCTGTTTCCGCTCCTGCTTCGGCGCGCCGGACCGATTATTCTCCCAGGTGTTCGCGTCGAAGTCGCTGTTCCGGTAGAACTCGAACGCGTTTCCGCGGAACTGGTTTGTACCGGACTTGATCACACTCGCGACGACGGCGCCCCCGACGTTACCCGTGTCGGCCGTGTAGTTGTTGGTCTCGACGCTGATCTCCGCCAGCGCGTCCGGGCTCGGCTGATACGAGACGCGGTTGTCGATCGTCTCATTGACGTCGAAGCCGTCCACCGTAAAGTTGTTCGTCTGCTCGCGGTTCCCGTTCACGAATGGGCGGTTCGAGTTGATGGCGCCGATATTCGTGAAACCGCGCGGGTTGTACGTCATGGTGCCCGGCAGCAGCAGCGTGAGCTGCGCCGTGTTGCGGCCGTTGAGCGGCAGGGTCTGCACCGTGCTGCCCGAAATGACCTCGCCGACCGTCGTGGTCTCGGTCTGCAGGATGGGCGAGACGCCCTCGACGACCACTGTCTCCTGGACCTGACCGACCACCATCTTCACGTCGAGGCGGGCGACCTGCTTCGCCTCGAGCGTAACGGGGTTCATCGTCACAGTGCGGAAGCCCGGGAGCTCCGCGGTGACCACATAGGTGCCCACGGGGACCGACGCGATCGTGTAATTACCCGCCTCATTGGAGATGGCCACGTACGGAACATTGGTGGCCTGGTTGGTAGCCGTGATAGTGGCGCCCGGCAGTGCCGCGCCGGTCTGATCCAGGACCAGGCCCGTTATGGAGGCCGCGACCGTCTGGCCGCGTGCAAGCGACGGCACGAGTGCGACGAGCAAGACGCAGGGCGCAGCTACGCGCCACCGTCGGCTAGGCAGCATGGACGACTCCTCTCGAGAATGAGGCCGGACGACCGGCCGCCAACGCGCCACGCAAAGCCAAGAGCCTTCTTTATACAATCGCGCGCGAGATGTCAAAGCGAGTTGGGGTGGCGACGAGTTTCAGGTTGGGTCGCTTTCGGCGCGAACGCCAACCTGAATCGGCAGTCGCACGCGAGGTTCAGGCCAACGCTTTTCCATACAGCGCGAGCAGGCGGCTCCACGCTTTCTCGGCCTGTGGCTCGTTGTAGACCTGCGAGTCGGGAGGACACCAGCCGTGGGCGGCGCCAGCGTAGACTTCGATTTCTGCAGGCAGATTCGCCTTGGCGAACGTCTCCTTGAGCACGTTCTTCTCATCGGGCGACCGCTTATCGTCGTTGTCGGCAATTTCGATGAGGAACTGCGCCTTGGTCTTCGCGGCTTGCAGGTGCGGGCTGTTTGGATTGGTGGTCACCAGTCCGCCGCCATGGAATGACGCAACCGCGCCGACGCGATCGGGCACCGCAGCCGCCGTGCGAAACGCAATCGGGCCGCCCATGCAATAGCCCTGGGTGCCCACCTTCCGGTTCCTGGCAACCGAAGATTGCTGGTCCAGCCATCCGATGAACGCCTTCGCATCGGTCATGTGCGTCGTCTCGTTCAGCGCCTGCGCCAGCGGCATCAGCTGCGGGATGGGGGTCGCGGCGCCGGCTTCGGCAGTCGGCGCTTTCTTGACGCGGTAGAACGGATTCACCACGAGCACCGAGTACCCCGATTCGGCGAGCCGCTTGCCCATCTGGCGGAACGCCGGACGCAGGCCGAAGATGTCGGGCCACATGAGCACGCCTGGAGCCGTGCCGCTCGCCGGGTGCACGAAGTAGCAGTCGGCGGTGCCGTCCGGCGTGGTCACGTTGACGTCCGAGTCGTTCACCGCAACCGCGTTCGTCACCTTCGGCAACATCAGGGCGATGCCGGCTCCCACGAGGACGCCGAACTGCCGCCGTGTCACCAATCCGCGCGCCTCGTACTCCTGTCGATCTTTCTCAAATTGGTCCTGATCGCACATATTCGCTCCTTCTGAACGATTGATCGCGCGTCGGCCTTACACGTACGGCGACACTCTATTACGATTCGCTGCCTGCCGGTGCATTGAACTGCGCCGGCTCTTCCAAACCGGAGCACGGCGGTTGTTCGTCGGGAGTGAACCGAGACGGCGTCGCGTGACAGATGGAGTCGGCGCAGGTGCCGCGCCTCACTGGTCTGGTTGAGGCAGGTCGTTCATGCCGCTACCAGGCCAGAGGACTCTCCCAGACACGAGTGAGCAGCGCCTTGAGATCGGCAAATGGCTTGGGCCCCAGCTCCGCGATCCATTCACGCTCGATGTCACGAAGGATGTCGGCGATTTTCGAGTACGCGGCGCGTCCTCGCCTGGTAAGGCGGACCATGCGCGTCCGCCCGTCGTCCTGTGCGGCTGACCGTGCGACATAGCCGGAACCTTCGAGGCTTCGGAGCAGCTGGTTCATGGCCTGTTTGCTCATGCCGGCACGTTCGGCGAGCGTGCTTGGGCGCACTCCGTGCGGTCCCGGAAACTGCAGCACCGCCATATGCGGCAGGCGCAGCTCGTCGAAGCCGGACGCATTCAGCTCCTTGATAATCCGGCGGTGAATGGCGTGAGACGGGACGCGCATCAACGCGCCGATGAGCGGTGGAGCCGGTAACCGTGAAAGCATTGACATCTTCAGTAAAGATAGTTTACCATCACTTCGTGGTAAACTACATTTACTAAAGGAGTCGACATGGCAGCCCAGACCATCGATCTCTCCGTCAATCCCTCCGATGAAACCATTGGTTTCGGGCCCCTCGTGGTCCGCTTCCTGCTCACCGGAGACAACTCGACCGGCAGCATCGCGGCCTTTGAGCTCACGGTCGGCGGCCACCAGCGCCTTCCGGCCCCGGCCCATAGCCACGACCATTATGAGGAGACGATCTATGGTCTCGACGGCGTGTTGACGTGGACCATCGGCGGAAGACCAATCGAGGTTGGGCCGGGGCAGGCGCTGTGCATCCCGCGCGGCGCGATTCACCGATTCGATAATCTGGGGAGCCACGACGCGAAAGCGCTCTGCGTCATTACGCCCGCCGCGATCGGTCCGCAGTATTTCCGCGAGGCGTTCGAGGTGATGAGGGCGGCCGGCGGGCAGCCGGACCGGGTCAAGATGGCAGAGATCATGCGCCGCCACGGGCTGACCCCCGCGGCGTAACGCCGCACGCCCGGCCTGGCAGAGGAAGCTCGGCCCATGAACGGCCCAAGGCGCAGGCTGGCGCCCCGTCCATCGATTTCGCTCGGGACTCGGGCTTGTCAGTCGTTCGCTGCGATCGATTATGACGTCGGATTTCGCAGTCGACCGTGAACGTCTCACAACGACGTGGCGGAGCCGATTGGTCGACGCGGTGCCGCGAATCATCGCGAGCATCGCAGCCGCTCGTCGGTTCGGCGCTCATCGCTCATCGCCCGAGCGTCGCCACGAACTGCGCGACGGCGTCCCAATATGCACGCGGATCGGCAGGCTCGGGATCGTTGTGATCGCCGCCGGCAACCGCGAAGAATCGCTTCGGCCCTCCGATACGCTCGTACAGCGCGCGCCCGACCTCGAACGGAACGACCTGGTCGCGATCCCCGTGCATCACGAGCGCCGGCGTTGCCGCGCGCTGCACGAACTCGGCAGCCGGAAATCGATACGTTGAGAAGAGCGCCAGCAGCGCGAGCGGCGGCGACGACCGCAGCAGGGAGCGCGCATCGGTGAAACCGGCCTCGAGGATGAGACCGTCAGGTTTCCGCACGGTCGCCGCATACGCCGCCATGACGACGCCGAGCGAGCGGCCCCAGTAAACGAGCGGCGCGTCGTGGCCGCGTTCGGTCCACACCCGCTCGACGACCGCGTCGACGTCGCGATAGAGGCCCCGTTCGGTCGGCCGTCCGCTGCTCGAGCCGTATCCCCGATAATCGAACGCCGCCACTTCATAACCGCGCCGGGCGATTCCCGCGAGGATGGGAGCCCACATCGAGAGGTTGCCGCCGTTCCCGTGAAAGTAGATGATCCGCGCACGCGGCGAGTGCTGCGGCAGGATCCACGCGCGCAGCCGTTCGCCGTCGTGCGTGTCGATCGAGACCACGTCGTAAAGGAGACGATAATCAGCTGGCGTGGTCGATTCGCCACCCAGCGGAAAAAACGCCAGCCGAGGCTCGAGCCAACGCACGGCAAGCGCCACACCGAACAGCGTGAGAACGGCTGCGACGAGGAGGTACACGGGTCGTAGAGAATCAGAACACGTCCAGTAACTGTCGGATCCGCCGAACATAATCCCGGCGCGACCGAAACTCTGTCGCCCGCGGAGGTGAGTGTCAAGCGCCGCTCGTTACCAGGGGGTCACGATTTGCCGATGGCGCCGTGAATCCACGCCACGATGCGACTGGCCAGGATGTCGCGCGTTTTCGTCGTGACCGTCCACGTCTCGACGTCGCCGCGGCGCTTCACTGCTTCAATCAGCCCCCCGCCTCGCTGCGCAACAGTCGCCACAAAGAGAGCGCCATCGTCCATGAGCTGCGTGACGGCGTCGACGAACACCGATGACAGGCACTCCATCTTGCCAATTTCGTCGATCAAGTAAATCGTCGCGCCGTTGCCGGGATCAGTCAGTGTGGCGGCGAATCGATCGATCATCGCCACGTCAACGCCGTACTTGCTGACCCGCGGCGGTGGCAAGTTAACGTGTGCGATGATCGCGTCCTCGCCTGTGAACGCGCGAATCCGAAATCCACGCCGCTCGCGGCCGACACGGATTTCCTCCGTGTAGAAGCCGACGACATGAAAACCTGTGAGCTTTCGCGCGGCCTCGCGAAGGACCGTTGTCTTGCCGATGCCAGGCGGCCCCGTCAATAACAGGCCCATGTGGCAGGATACCTCACGCTTTGCCGTCTGACGGGCTTGCGACTACAGGCGCTTGTCGAGCGTGATCGAGGGGAGACTGTACACGTGAATACGGATATCGCCGCCGAGCGACTTGCGAGTCAGCGCATCACGCGACCGGAATCGCGCGACCCAGAGGATGTCGTGACATGGCTCGGTGCGGTGCAGGCACAGGATTACCCGTCCGCCAAATGGGCACTCGCACTGCGAATGTTGGATGGCGCGACTGCGGCCGGAATCGAGCGCTGCTTCAACGACGGCCGTATTCTCCGCACACACCTTATGCGCCCGACCTGGCACTTCGTCGCTGTTTCAGACATTCACTGGATGCTGGAGCTCACGGCCTCGCGTGTTCAGCGAGCGCTCGCCTACGCGTATCGACAATTTGGACTCGACAGTGCTACGCGCATTCGCGGCACCCGAGTGATTGAACGGGTACTGAGCGCTGGACAACACCTGACGCGGGTCGAACTTGGCGCACATCTCGCCAGAATGGGTGTTGCAGTGAAGGGCGTCGGCCTCGCTCTGCTGACCGTGCATGCAGAACTGGAGCGCGTCGTCTGCAGCGGGCCGCAACGTGGAAAGCAGTTGACGTACGCGCTGCTCGCCCAGCGTGCTTCGCGTCCAAAACGCCTGTCGCGGGACGAAGCACTTGGTGAATTGGCAAAGCGCTATTTCAGGAGCCACGCTCCCGCCACCATTCGCGACTTCGCCTGGTGGTCCGGACTCACAATCACCGATGCCAGGCGAGGTCTCGAGATTTGCGGGGGACGGCAAGAAGTGATCGACGATTTGACTTACTGGAGGCTGAAACGGACGAAGGCGCGAGAACTCCGACCTCGCGTTGTGCACTTGTTGCCTGCTTACGACGAGTATCTCGTCGCGTACCGCGATCTCGATGCAGTGCCTCGTGCCAAAGGAGCGCGAGGGACATTGGAGCAGGCGCTCGTGACAGGGGGCCAGATCACGGGGACCTGGAAGGCCATCCCCAAGGGCAACGAAGTCGTCGTCGATGTCGCGACAATGCGGTCGCTGACCGTGACCGAACGGCGCGCGCTCTTCGAGACCGCGGCGCGTTATGGGCGCTTCCTGGAGAGGCCGGTATCAGTGTCCGGCCAGCTCGAAAGAAGCTGAACTGGCGCGCAGGCGACTCGAGTGGCGCACGCGCGCGTCCTTTACATGTGATATGTAGAAGGAGGAGGTATGAGCCCGTGGCCGACGCTAAAGCCGACCTGCCGCAAGGAACTCTCGACCTGCTGATCCTCAAGATCGTCGCGCTCGGTCCGGTGCACGGGTACAGTATCGCCCAGCGGCTGCAGCAGGTGTCGCGCGACGTGGTCCAGGTGCCTCAGGGATCGCTCTACCCGGCGCTCCATCGCCTCGAAAACCGCGGTCTCCTCGCCGCCGACTGGAGCGAGACCGAGAGCGGGCGCGACGCCAAGTTCTATCGCCTCACGAAGAAGGGCCGCGCGCAGCTCGAAGCGCAGACGGCGAGCTGGCGGCGCCTCACCGCGGCCATCGGCTCGATCCTCCGGCTGTCGCAGGCAGGTGCCGAGTGACCTGGTGGCGCCGCGTCGCGCGGCGACACGCGCTGGAGCGTGAGCTCGACACAGAGCTCCGCTTCCACATCGAGCAGCACGCCGCCGATCTTGCCGCGCGAGGTCTCGATCCGGATGAAGCGCTGCGGCGGGCGCGACTGGAGTTTGGCGGTCCGGAGCAGGTGAAGGAGGACTGCCGGGATGTGCGGGGCACACGCTGGCTCGAGGACCTGCTCCAGGACTGCCGCTACGCGATTCGTGGGTTCCGCAAGCTGCCCGGCTTTGCCACTGTCGCGCTGCTGATCCTCGCCGTCGGCATTAGCGCGACGACGGTGATGTTCACCCTCATCAACAGTGTCCTGCTCCGGCCGCTGTCGTTTGCGAATCCCGATCGATTGCTCACGTTGCACGGATCGACGGCGGCATTCGGCGAAACCTGGGGGTTCTCGTATCCGGACTTCGTCGACGCACGAAGCGCCAGCCGTTCGATGACGATGTCCGCGTGGACCTACGGCGGCGGGACGATTAGCGCGCCGGGCGACCCCGAATATGTGGACGGCCGGCAGATCTCTGCGGATCTGTTTGCTGTGCTCGGTGTGCCGCTCGTGCAGGGGCGCGCGTTTCGCGCAGAAGACGATCGCCCCGGCGCCGCGCCAGTCGCCGTCATCAGCTACGGACTGTGGCAGCGGCGTTTCGGCGGCAGTCCCGCGGCGATCGGCGAGCGGCTCGTTTTCGAAGGAAAGCCGTACATGATTACCGGCGTGGCTGCGCGCATCACTCTTGACGGCGACGCGGATGTCTTCACGCCGATCGGCCAGAACACGGAACCGCGAATGCGCAATCGTGAAGCGCGATTCATCCACGTTCTCGCGCGCCTTGGTTCGGGCGTCACGATGGGTGAATGCCAGGCCGAGCTCGCGCTCATCGCACGCCGGCTGGCGGTCGAATATCCGAAAGAGGACGCCGGACGCGATCTGTTGGCCCGTCCGCTGCAGCAGGAAATCGTGGGAGACGTCGGGCCGACGCTCTGGCTCCTGCTTTCGGCCGTGAGCGCCGTGCTGCTGATCGCGTGCGTGAACATCGCGAGCCTGCTGCTGGCGCGCGCGGCGTCGCGCGAGCGGGAGCTCGCCACGCGCGTCGCGCTCGGCGCCACGCGCGGCCGTGTCATCCGGCAATGCCTCACGGAAAGCGCTGCGCTCGGGGTCGCCGGCGGCATCGTCGGCGTGCTCCTCGCCGCGGCGAGCGTGCGGCCGTTCGTCGCGTTCTGGCCCGGCAGCCTGCCGCGCAGCAACGAGATTCAGCTGGACTTGCGCATGCTGCTGGCGGCGCTGGCCGTCTCCATAGCGAGCAGCGTCGCATTCGGGCTCGCTCCTGCGCTGCGCGTTCCGATGGCCGGCATGGAAGCGACGCTCCGCGCCGGCGGCCGCGCGATTGCCGGCAGCTCGAAGCGTCTGCACAGTGCGTTCGTCGTGACCGAGCTCGCGATCGCCGTGGTGCTCCTCGTGTGCGCAGGTATCTTGGCCCGAACGCTGGTCGCGCTCTCGTCCCTCGAGCCCGGCCTGAACGTGCACAACGTCCTGACCGCGCGTTTTGCCGTGTCGCCGGCTGTGCTCGATCGGCCCGCGCAGATCAGGGTGGCGTGGCAGGACGTGCTCGATCGCGCCCGCCGCGTACCGGGTGTCGCGTTCGTCGCTCTCACCGACATCGTGCCGATGCGCGTGGGCGAGAACGCGCTGCCGTATTCGACAACGGCTGCGGCGCGCCCGACGGCTGACTCGCCCGTTGCGCTCGCGTCGAGCGTAACGCCCGATTACCTGAAGGTGATGGGCATTCCGCTGCGCGCCGGCCGATTCTTCGACAACCACGATGGGATCGACGCCGAACCGGTGGTGGTCGTCGACGACAACCTGGCCATACACGCATTCGGGCGCAAGGAGGTCGTCGGCGAACGGCTCTGGACCCCGGCGATGGGCGCGTCGCCGATTCGTATCGTCGGCGTCGTCGGCCACGTGCGTCATTGGGGTCTGGCGGCCGACGATCGGTCGCGCGTGCGCGATCAAATGTACTATCCGTTCGCACAGGTCCCGGCGCCGCTTCTGCGCGTGTTCTCGACCTTCATGTCGATCACTGCGCGGACGACGATTCCGCCGCTGGACCTGGTCGAACCGCTGCGGAGGGAACTGCGCGGCGCCGCGGGCGATCAGGCCTTGTACGAAGTTCGGACGATGGAGCAGCTGGTCCTCGGGTCGCTCGCGCGCCAGCGTTTCCTCGTTCTGCTGTTCGGAACGTTCGGCGGCGTCGCGCTGCTGCTCGCCTGTGTCGGTGTGTACGGGGTCTTTGCCTATCTGACGAGCCAGCGCGCGGCAGAGATTGGCGTGCGCATGGCGCTTGGCGCGACCGCGCGTGACGTCGTCCGGCTCGTGCTGCGACAGAGCGCCACACTCATCGCGATCGGCGCCGCCGCAGGACTTTGCGGCGCGTGGGCGGCAGCACGATTGCTGGAGCGGTTCGTAGAGGGCATGCGGCCCGCCGATCCGGCCACGCTCGCGGTGATGACCGCGCTCCTGGTCGCCGCCGCCTTGTGGGCCAGCTACGTGCCCGCCCGTCGCGCCAGCCATATGGACGCCACGCAGGCGCTACGCCAGGATTAGCCGCGGAGCGGATGCCCGGTAGGGTGACGACCCACGAGGCCGAGAGCGCCAGCGTCGTCGGTTGCGTGCCGGGTTGGGTGGGGCTCACGCACGAGTCAATCGCCGGTCGGTTGAACGGTCGCGGCTTCCAGCATCAACACGACCGAGCGTTCCGGCGCTCTGGTGCAGTGCATAACGCCATGTGGTACCAGGAACCCCTGGCCTGGCCGGAGTTCCACGCTGTGACCTTCCAGATCGATCAAGAATCGACCCTCGACCACATAGAAAAATTCATCTTCCTTCTCGTGCTTGTGCCAATGAAACTCACCGTGCAAGACGCCTAACCGCACGACGGAGTCATTCACGCGGCACAGTGTCTGATTGAACCACTGCTGCCGGCATGCCGCAGCGAGCTCCTTCACGTCGATCAACTCGAGACCAGCGAACTTCACGTCGGTGTTGATGGAATACGTCGTTTGAGAAGCCATGTCCACCCCCTGAAGTCTTCCCGCGCCGCCTATCAACGTTGCGTTTCAGCCGCGGCGGCTCATGATCGCACCGGCCGCCGTCGGCTGTAAAAGGTTGGTTAGGCCACACACCTCCGTGCTAATCGCCGCGGGCACTCCGCGTCAACCGCGCGAGCAGTCCGCTGGCACACAGTCCGACCAGAAACGCAGGGACACCTGTGATGAATGGCCAGGCGACGAGCGCGACAAGCAGAAGCCGCTGGTGTTCGCCGGGTGAGACTGTCGCTAGGGAGCGCATGAGGGCGGCAACCGCTAGCCCGAGCGCACCAAGACCAGCGGCGGCTGCAACATGTAGCGCAGCGGAAACGGGCGAACTGCCGAACCTGAAGCGCTCGTACGCCACGTGAGCAGCATATGCCACGAAGCTGACCACCCAGGCTGCCAGCCGCCACACGCGCACATGACTAGCCGGCAGGGCGAACGCGATGCCCACTGCAGCATAGAACGCTGCGAGCAGGACAACAGCGCGAAACCAAGACTGACGGTGCGTGTCGCCCACGTGTGTGGTCTAACGATCCGCGCTCACCCGTGCCGGCTGCGGCGCGTGAGCGACGCCGGCGGCGTCGGGGTGCAGCGCCTTGTTATCTGCCACGCCTTTCCTCACCGACGGATATCGTCAGCCCATCAGGATCAGCGTACTGCGCGACTTGCGCGCCAAACACTTCCTTTGGCTCCTGAATGCAGTGGACATTTCTTTCGACCATCCGCTGATGAAATTCGTCGAGATTGGGAACACTCAAACCAGGACGGCACCGTCCGGGGGGAAGATCGTCTCGATCCGAACCAGGGGCCTTGCTTGCGTGCAGCGCTAGGATTGCTCCATCCGTTGCGAACTCGGTCCACCCTGGAGACTCGAAGCTCAGGGGCAGTCCCAATGTGTCTCGATAGAACGACACTGCGCGCTTCATGTCGCTGACGAAGACAATCGCGTAGTTGACGCGCATTCGACACCTCCTTTCGTTTCAGGAAGGCAGCTAACGACTTGGTGCTCACGCGCGGCCGCGCGCGTCACACTCCACCGGCGCGTGGCGTCGGCTGCAGCACCGGTTAGGCGGCCCGCTTTTCAGCATAGAACATGGCAAATTTCTCGCACGACCAAGCCAAGTCGGCCACCACAAAGCCGGCGGCACGCATATACGCGAGCTGTTGCGCCGCAGACTCTGGCGAGTCGTTCTCTCGATGATCAGCCAAGACGTGGCCGATACGCTCCTCCTCCAATCCGGCGTCGCGCATGAAAGCGACCCAGCCGTCGAGAAACAACCTTTCAAGAGCGGGATCAGCAGCGGCCGTGATGTCGGCGTAGATAAATCGACCGCTCGGCGATAGGCGGTCATAGACGTCGCCGATCAGGCGTCGCTTGTCGCGCACATGATGAATCGCGAAAAACGACACCACGAGGTCAAAAGGACCAGGAGGCAGCGGCTGGTTCAGATCCTGGTTCAACAGCTGAATCCGGTCCCCCCACTTGGCGCACCGCTGCAAGGCAAGCTCGCGCATCTTCTCGGAGAATTCGATCGCGAGGTACTCGATATCGCTGTACTGCTCCAGAAACAATGAGGCCCACTCGCCAGTGCCACAGCCGAGCTCGAGGACCCGTTCGCCGCCTGAAGCCGCCGCATACCGGAGAGTCATGCGCTGAATCTGACGGTACGCTGGAATGATTCGCAGTTTCAGATCGTCGTACTCGGAGGCCAGCCGATCGAACGTGTTTCGGACCGAGAGATCCTCGGGCATTTCATTGTCAGCCCAACGGATTGGCGCTCACCGCGGCCCCGCTTATCGCGATGCGACGTTAGCCGAGACCTCCAGCGGCGCCGACGGGTGCAGCGCCTGTTAGACGGCCACTTTTTCCAGCACTCCGATGTACAGTGGTCCGGTCGCGCGAATCAGTCTCGCAACCCGCCACCCGGTACCAGCGACTATCGCACGCATCTCGCGAGGCGAGACAATCAAATAATCGAACCACGGCGTCCGCGCGTGACCGTAACCTACACGGAGGCGGAGCTGGCCTGGAAACCTCCCGCGGCGGCGGTTCAGCTGAAGGTACCGCCGATGATTCGGGTTCGTCGTCTCATAAGGGTTCCGGGATTCGGCGACGATGCGCGCCGTCGATGACGTCAGCCCGTAGAAGCGTCTGAGAAGCCATCGAGCACGGCGAGGATTGCCGAACAACCCGAAGTTGTTGCCAAACATCACGATGGTGTCGAACTCACCGAGCCGGCGGCTGACTTGTGTGATGGAACACACGCGCGCATCGCGCACTCCTCGTAGTCGGCATGTTTTCACCGCAAGAGGCGACAGGTCGATGGCGACGACCTGGTGGCCGCGAGCCTGCAGGTGCAACGCGACCCGGCCTGCGCCGCAGCCCACGTCGAGGACCCTGCCACGGACTTGGCTCATGGCTTGCCGCTCACAAGTGGGCCACTTTTCGAACGGCGCAAAGTAGGCTGGGGCGCCCGTCGAAACGTCGAGCCAGCCGTCATCACGTTCGACGATCTCGAAGGACGGCAGCCCGTGGTAGTGCGCGTATATCAGGCTGCCGCATCCGTCTTTGCTCAAGGACAGCATTGGATTCTGAACGTGGCCGTTTAACGCACTGCCGCTCAGCCGCGAACGGCGCTCACCATCGTCTCGAAGTAGCTCGCCGTGCGAGGCGCTCGCCGGCTGCAGTGGCATGTTAACCAGTATCTTCGGTCTCATGGCGTAGCCCTGAGCCAGCCGCGTGGTCAAGTTGTCAGGACGGTAAGGAAACCGGCCGCAGCCGGTCCATCCAGAACGCCCACGCGACCGTTAGCGAGAAGAATACTAAAGCCACGATCGAGCCTGAAACCGGGGATTGCGCGGCGGGAGGGGCGGAGACCGTGAAGTTCGAGATCCAAGACGCGGTCAGCAGGGCCACGACGAGCCAGAATAGGAATACGCCCGCGCGGTTCTTCGCACTAGTCGTGCGCAGGTAGACGATCAGAGACGCCAACCAAAGTCCCCCCTCGAGGGCGAGGGTCCAGGGCAGCGAAGTCCACAATCCCAAACCGTAAACTCGCGTGACGCCCGGGGCGAGCGGCATGTCCGGCCGGTGACTGATGAAATCCAGCACCCAATGACCACCACCGCGGCGAACAGCATCAAAGCTCCGGCGCCGTAGCCCCTGCGCCACCGATAAAAGGCGGCGAACAAGACGCCCCAAACCGCGTCCATCGCCAAGCTGTGGCTCAGGCCGATATCGTAAAGCTCAACGCTCTCGATGCCGCGACCGCCGGGAACCATGCGCCAATGCTCTAGACCAGTGATGATGAACACGAATCCCAGCAGGTCCGGAAGCATGGACGCGACAGTCAAGGTCCCAAGCGAAACGTGTGGCGCGGCGCGCTTACCGATCAGGCCAATCGCGAAGTGCCCGACGAGCATCCCAACTGACTCCTCAAATCCGGCGCCGTGACAAATGACAACCTGGTTTCCCTGGGCCTGGCTAACGGTTCAAATGAGCCGTGCGCCGCAGCGGAATGATCGCACAGACCGGTTGGCGCGTCGGCTCCATTTGAATGTTAGCCAGCGGTCCTGTTCTTCAGATACCAGCCGGCCGGTGTTACGTCCACCTTCCAGTATGACTTGAAATCCGCCATGTGATCCTTCACCTCGTCGAGCGATATACGGCCTGACAAACCTCGTCGGTGCACGTGCCTGTCGATGGTTCCGAGAACAACGTACTCCGGCTCGGGAACATTGACCGCGGCCCTGAGCAACTTGTCGAGTTCTGCCTTGTGGGCCACGAGGGTGTCGCACCGAAGACAAAGCCGGCACGTTTTGCCGAGCAGCACTAACCCCAAGCTCTTGACGTGAATCACCAGCGGGAGTTTCCGAACGTTTGTTCTCGTTTCGCAACGCGCGCATCTCGTAAATCGCAGTCGGCATGCGGATTCAGGATGAACGCATATCGTGGTGGCAGGGCGCCGAGCCGATCGGCCCCGTTTGCGGTTCGTTTCAATTTGTCTATTGATTCCTGTACGTGCTCATGGTCTTACACGAGTCAGAGTGGCTCATCGATCGAAAAGAGATCCTGCAGCAATCGTCGCGCCTCAATGAGACCTCTTTCGGTAAAAGCGACCGACTTGGCCTTTCCCCGCGGATCGGAAATGAATCCCTTCTCGTACAAACGGTTCATGGCCTCCCAATCGAAGCCTTTCCAAGCGCGATCGACCCCATGAAGCCCAAGATACAACAGGGCTAAAACGGCTCGGTCGATCTTGTCACTGTTCAAAGTCATTCGTTGTCTGGCTAACGGTTCAAATGAGCCGCGCGCCCGAGCGACATGATGGCACAACCAGGTGGGCGCGTCGGCTCCATTTGAATGTTAGCCAGCAGGCTTTTTCCGAGTCCACAAAACAACTGGGTTGTGGTCGCTCTGACTGGCGACGAACTCTGAAGAGAGGACCTCGCAACGAGATAGCGCTCGACCTGCGGAACGTTGCGACGCTTCTCGACGCGTATCTCGATCGACACTTGCGCCCGGCCGGCATTCGCAGCCTCGACACGGCGCCGGGCGGATCAAGAGAAGTGACACACCTGTGTCATACAGCCCTTCAAAATGTGGCGCGCCCGGCAGGACTCGAACCTGCGACCCCCGGCTTAGAAGGCCGGTGCTCTATCCAACTGAGCTACGGGCGCACATTGAGGACAACGCCTAGTGTAGCGCGGGCTTACGACCCTCCCGCAGTTCGCCGTGGTGCCAGAGGCCGGTGGTCTACCGAGCGCTTTTGGACCACGCCTGCACCACGTTTTCGACTTCTGCTCGAACTGCCGCATCACGTCTGGCAGGACGAACTCGTCCGCATGTAGGGACCTCGCGGTCTGCGCCAGAGTGGCGTGGCCATACATCTTCTGGAGCCAATGAAGTTGCCAATCCTTCTCGAGCAGCCGGATGCCGCCTTCGTGACGGAGGTCGTTCAGCGCGAGCAACTCGCCCAAACGGGCAAGCGACTCAAGAGCAGCAATGATCAGAGATTGCAGAGTGAGACCTGGCCACCACAGACCCCGCCGCGATCTGAAGTAATCTTCGAGTTCCTTCATGGCTCGTCGACTGCCGGCGACAGGGGCGTCTGGACTGCTACCGAACTCTGTGCGACGCCACCGATCCGTCAGGCATTTCTCGTCGCTCGAAGGGCATCGGTTAAAATGCTCAAACATTCGCCGAACTCCATTTAATCGAGTGCTCCTTCATCCCCCGTACCGATGGACTTCGGCGCAAGCCAGTCATTGTCCGGACGACTGCCGAGCGGTCAAGGCGGGGACTCCAGCGCGCCAGGACACGGGACAAGCGCCTTCGTTTCGATCATTGAGGAGTGTCGCCGACCAGGTCCATGACCAGGGACGTTCAAGGAGGACGAAATGATCTATTCGATTCTCGTCGGGCTCATCGCGGGCTGGCTCGCCGGGCAAGTAATGAAGGGTGGCGGCTACGGCGTGCTGATGGACATCGTTCTTGGGCTGCTCGGCGGCATCATAGGCGGCTGGGTCTT
Source organism: Acidobacteriota bacterium (assembly GCA_046728115.1). Classification (GTDB taxonomy): domain Bacteria; phylum Acidobacteriota; class Vicinamibacteria; order Vicinamibacterales; family CAVVIG01; genus CAVSWN01. The sequence goes on from JBKPDW010000025.1 coordinate 30,800, forward strand.
CGGCTCTTTGGGCATCTGGCCGGCGGGCGGGATTGTGGGCTCGATCGTCGTGTCCTTCGTCGGCGCGGTGCTCCTCGTCGGGCTAGCCAGGATGTTGAGGCGAGCCTAACTACGGTGTAGATATTGTCAACACTCAAGGGCGGGTAACCTGAGAACCGGCAGCGTCGGAGTCGCGACACGGCGCCGACGAGCGCCCTTGCCTGGACAATACATCGACGAGCACTTACTGACGTCGGAGCTCTAAGCTCCAGAGTTCATCAGCTATCGCTCAGGCACTCGCCCACGCCAGGGCGCCAGACCTCGACGTCGATGAGAACCTAGCTAAACTTGTCACAAGACCCTGTTCCCAGGGGACTCCATTCCGCACAATTCGCCCGCGAGAACAGGTGGTTTTGTTTGGATGCATATGAACGCCGATGAACGAGCTCAATTAGTGGAAGACATTCAGCGGAGCGCACACTTCCGCGAACGGATTGTGGAGCAGGCGAGGGTGGACAAGGAATTCGATATCGCCGCCGCCTGGGAGGAGCTGGACGAACTCGACAATTCAATTAATGAGCGGGTCGTGAAGGCGCGTAAACAAGCGCGGGAAGCCCGCTAGACGAAGCGCCCTCGAGGCACACGGCTGGTCCATCTGGTGGGGGACCGTCGCATCCCCCACGGCAAGGATTTCAACGCCTACATTCAACAGCAGCTCGACGCCGCGCGTTGCATCGTGGTGCTTTGGTCGAACTCGATGCCGCGCTCCGAATCGATGCCCTCGAAGTAGCCAATCAACGACAGCCGGAAATAAATCCCCCGGCGGCAGACCCGGCCGGCCCATGGTCTCCGCGTAGAACGTTGCACATTGCGCTTCGGCGAAATCGTCGAACCCGTGCTCGCGCAGCAACTGCTTCAGCCGCCGATAGAACGGGTGACTCGCCGCCGTCCGCCGCAAGCGTCACACATTTGACGAACGCGGGGGCTCTCCGGCTAGCGCCGCGTAGATGCGTTCCGTTAGCTCCCGCAGGTGAGCCAGTTTGTGGTTGCTGATGTCCTTGTTCAACGATCCCAACGTTTCAGCGTCAACGGTTCGGCTCTGAATGAGCGCCGCGGCAATCGTGGCCCGTGCCTGAATCTGCGCATCGGTCATAGGGCAGGCTCCTTGGAAGTATTATGCGGCTCGGCTGTGGACGATCGGCATCCTACGCTGCGGCCACCAGGTGTGCTGGCCTTCAGCCGACGGTTGGAGAAGACATCACTTCGTAGCGACTCGCGCATCTTCCGGCATCGTGAACGACCTCCTCGAGAAGCACGGCGGCCTGCAAGGCGTCGTCAGCGAATTCGAAAAGACGTGTTGCCGCAAGCTGTCGATCGCCTGACGCCGGACGGCACGATCCCGAAGGGGTAGCGCGAGACTGCGGCCCTTGGGCAAGCTCGGGGCCTCATGAACTGAGAATCACGTCACCTCAGATCAACGGCCGCCGGCGCGTCGCGCATATCCAATAATTCTTCCGTCTATCGACGGCGACGCTCGTGAATCCCCCGCGAGTCAAGAGATCCTCGTGCTACGTTCGCGCAATGTGCGAAGTCCGCGCGCGTTTAGCGCGTCGGCGGCGGCTCGAAGATCGTCGTCTTCGGATGGAACTCGGACCATGCGAACCAGTACTCCGGTTCCATGATCAACATTTCGAGCTGCGTGCCTTTCATCTTGCCCGACGTGCAGCTTCCGTACGCATCCCACCGCGATCGCGTTTCGCGATCGATCAACTCTGTGGCGGCCGCGTTGGCCTCGTCGAACGTCAACCGCATCCCGTTCGCGCGCGCGACGAACGCCGTCGTCGTGTCCGACTTCGGCTGATGCACGACGAGGATCGGCTGACGTCCGAGCTCCTCGTTGACGACGCGGACGCGATCGAGCGCGTCGAGCGGAAACGCGCGGCTCGCGCCGCCGACGGTCAGTCCGATGACCTTCGTGTACGCCTTCAGCCGATCGTCGCGGCGCACGACGTCGGCAGGTGCAGATTTCTCGAGTGAGTAGCCCGCGCGCAGCTGCGCGTTCTTCGCGGAAATCCGCTCCGCGTACCCGGGCAGCGGCTTCAGGACGAGGGTGTCCGGATGCAGCCGCAGCCACTCTTCCCAGCTCGTGAGCAGAAAGGGATACAGCTCGAGATGCGCGCCCTTCAGCGGACCGGAGATCGCTTCGAGACTCGACTGCTGCCAGCGGCTGCCGGTCTCGACGTCCTTGAAGACTTCGTTGCCGCCGACGACGCCGGCGTTTTCCATCACCAGATTACGTCCGCGAGCCTGGGCCCTGAACACGAGGGCCGTGTTGCAGTAGCTTCACCAGGTGACGGCGATCGGGCCGCTTGGCGAGTCGTCCTCGACGAGGCCGTGCTGCGCGAGGATGCCGGCTGGATACGCCTTCGCGGTCTTGCCGCTCATCAGTCCGATCACGCGGTCGTCCGCATGCATCAACGTCGCGGCCGATGCGGACATGAATTCCGGGTTGTGCACGGCAGCATACGGCAGATTCTGTGGCTTCGAGTCCTGCGCGAATCCGATCGCGGATCCGAGCAGTACGACCGCACCGAACAGTACGAGCGTGGCAACCTTGGGCTGCACAGGGAGACGATGATAGCCGATTCTCACATTGCGGGTCGCGTCCACGAACGAACCTCCGGCTCAGGCTTCGAAGGACTGTGATCAATCCAACTGAGCTGCGGACGTGATGACGGCCCGCTCACAAACAGATGACTTCGTCATCACTTGGCGACTTGGCGACTTGTCGGTATTTGGAGAAGGACCAGTACTAACCGCCCACCGTGTGGGCGAGCTTTCCGGCCAGCCGGCAATTTCGGCCAATTGAGGCTCTCGACAATGGCGGTGGAGAGTAGACTCCGGAGGGTCTCTTCGTGAAGTCCGCTCACTGGTTTGGTTTCGCGGCCGGTTCTCCTTGGGTGCTTCACTCGACGCGCAGCAACTTGAGTGTGAACGGATTGGCGAACGGGCCATTCTGGTTTCGCTGTTGGGTCAACGACAGCGTGTCGCCGTCCAGTTTGTAAGAGTAGGTGATGAACACCCCTGGACCCATCACCGCGGGGTTCTTCGAAGCGATCGGTCGCATCGTGATCAGACTGCCGGGTGTCACCTCATATGTCCCGGCTTCGCTGACGAATGGTCCCCACACGGCTCGTAACTCGTCGGCGCTCGCCTTTGCCACATCCGCCAGAATCGGTCGCGGCCCATCGGCCTGGACTTCGACTCGACTGTAGTGCCTGGCGGTGATGATGGTCAGGTTCGGTCGTTCGGCGAATGCGATCGTGCGGGCTCCCGGGCCGGTGATCGCGGCTTCCACAACCCGCCAAACGCCCTGAATCGACTCTCGCGTCGACTGACCTGCTATCCCTTGGCTCGAGACCAATCCCACGCTGAGCACTGCGAACAACAATTTCCTCACGATGCGCCTCCTTGCGGCAAACTGTCGAACACGTGTCCGGAATAATGCGTTACTCAAAATCCGCGGCTGTCGTCGCTCGCCGGCGGCGCGCGACCCCGGCGCCCAATTAAGGTAGGTCGCCGCGTCACCGACTCGCAATCGGGACGGTCGGGCGCCAATCACTGCGCGGTTCACATCAGGCGACACGGGCGCGTGGGTCCGAGGTCAGAGGTCTACCCGGCCGCCGCCGAATCGCATAACATACGCCGCGAGAGTCGAACGGTATGCGCCAACAGTCACGAGCCACGATCCTCGCCTTCTTCGTTATATGCGCCGCGGCGGCCGCGGGTTGCGCGACGAAGCAGAAGGCCAGCCTGCATCCTACGCCGTCCGGACTCGGCCGTCTTCCGTACAGCGACGCCGACGTGGACTTCATGGCGGGGATGATTCCCCATCACGCGCAGGCCGTCATCATGGCCGGCTGGGCGCCGACCCACGGCGCCCGCCAGGACGTCGCCATCCTCTGCGAGCGCATCGTCGTCGGTCAGCGCGACGAGATCGCGATGATGCAGTCGTGGCTGCGCGACCGCGGACTCGAAGTCCCCGACGCGACGTCCACGCGCCACAAGATGAAGATGGGTGACACGGTCCACGAGATGCTGATGCCGGGCATGCTGACCGACGAGGAGATGGCGGCGCTGGACAAGGCACGCGGGCCAGAGTTCGATCGTCTGTTCCTGCAGGGCATGATCAAGCATCACCAGGGCGCCATCGACATGGTCGACAAGCTGTTCAAGGCGTACGGCGCCGCGCAGGACGAGACCGTTTACAAGTTTGCTTCGGAC
>JBKPDW010000026.1:0-8584 GCA_046728115.1 Acidobacteriota bacterium
GAGCGTGTACTGCGCCGACGCATTGAAGCGCCGCGTGACCTGACCGCGCAAGGTCACTTGCAGCGAATGACCAATCAGCTTGCCCGTTGATTCAATCTCGCGGACGACGCCGCGGGTCGGATCGGGTCGGGCCTCGTACAATGGCGGGGGCGGCGCGTTCACGTCGCGCGAGAGAAACTGATAGAAGCCGCGCGTGCCCGTGTACGTCACGCTCGCGCTTGTCGCTTTTGCCAGCTGACGTTCAAGGCTCACGCTGTACTGCAAGGTAGATGGAAGCTGGACGTTCGGCGCCAATTGGACGACACTCGGCGGTTCGGACGAGGGGCCCTGCCCCGGCGGATATGGTTCCGGATATCCCGGGTCGGCGATTACGTACTTCAACTGCTGTTCGCCGTTGTAGCGGATCAGGTCCTGAATCGGCCGCGGCCCGGTCCGATCGTAGAAGACGCCAGCCCCGCCGCGGATAACGGTCTTCCCTCCCGCGTGCGGTGCGAAGGCGAACGATCCTCGGGGGCCGACGTTGTTGTCGTCGTGAAAGTAGTTCTGCCAGTCGTAGCGGAGGCCTAGCGAGGCCGACAGCCTCGGACCAACGCGAATTTTGTCCTGCACGAAGAAGCCGAGGACCTTCTCGAGGAACGCGACGTGGCCGTCGCCAACCTGCTGGATAAAGGAATAAGGACGGCCGGCCGAATAGGCATCGATGCTGGAGAAATAGAACGTGCCGTCGATATTCGTGTTGTCATCGAACCGCCGCCGACTCCAGTCGGGAATATTGATTCCCCCTTTCAGGGTGTGCCGCCCGACAGACCAGGTCACCATGTCTGTCAGCGTGACGTGGTGCTCGGTCCGAAGCTGGTCGTTCTGCGCACCGCCACCGGTGAACGTGTCCAGTACGACAAGTTTGCGCGCCGGATCGATGCTCGTCGTCGGCTCGCCCTCCTGGCCGTAGAACACTCGAATCTGGTGAAGAAGTGTCGGCGTAAGGATCGACTGCTGCGTGTATGTCACACTTTGCTGGGGAAAGCTCCACGTCGTCCCAACAGAGGGGAGGTTCACTCCGCCCACGCCCTGATTGCGCCGCGTCTGGTCCTGAACGGAGACGGTGAGCGACATGGTCGTGTTCTGGCCCCGCTGATGGGTGACGGTCCCAGCGGCGAGCCAATTCCGGTGTGGTGCCGCGACGTTCTGCTGAATCGAGCCCGCAGGGCCTTCGGCGAACACGACTGCCTGGTGGTCGTCCGCGGCTGTCCTTATTGAAAACGTGAACGACGTCTTCTCGGAGCGCCCAAGCGGCCCGCCTAGAAAGCCTTCAAGGACGCGGCGCTGTTCAGGTGGTTTGACGGTTGCGAACGCGTTGCGCGCGTCGAGCGCAGAGTCGCGAAAGACGAAGTTGCCGAGGCCGTGGTACTCCCGAGAACCTGGCTTCAGGACGACTTCGATACGTCCGCGCCCTGGGCCCGGATATTCGGCGGAGTACGGATCCTGATTGATCTTGATCTGCTGGATCGCGGACGCCGACACCATCAGGTTGTTCACCTCGACGCCGTTCACGACGAGCGTCGTCCCGTTCGTCCCGATGGCGCTCGAGTCGAGAAACCGCGACATCGTCGTCAGGATGTCCTGGTCGAAGACTGGCAGGTTCTCGATCGCGGTTGCGTCGATGGACGACGTGTCGAGGTTGGACGAGGTGTCGACCTTGACTTCGGCGGCGCCATTGCCCACCGTCACTTCTTGGCTGATCGCCGCCAGCGGCAAGGTCACCCGCAGTGGTGCGGGGGCTCGATTTCCTACCGTGACGCGAACCGTCGTTGGCCGAAACCCCTCGAATGTGACGACGAGGTCATACCGACCTTGCGCGATACGGTCGAGTCGGAACGCACCGACGTCGTCGGCCATGGTCCCGCCCACGACAGTCCCCGTAGCGGCTCTCAACTCGATCTGCGCTCCAGGGAGGACGGCTCCTGTCGAGTCGAAGACAGTGCCGGTGATGGGCTGCCCTGGAGGCTGAGACTGGGCGTGCGTCAGTTGCGCTGCGAACGCGATGGTCAGCAGCGCAGCGAGCGTGAACGTCCGGAGGCGCATCGGAGAATCCTCGAATCGCGGCAGACGGCACAAGGAGTCGTGCGCCGACCGTACTCTGTCCGGGATCCTAGAGCATTTTTGACTTGTACGTAGTACGGTGGCCGTGGTACTCCTCCGTGCGAATGGAGGTGGCGATGGCGATGGATCTGCGGAAGCCGCACAACGCCTGCTGATCTGCGAGCACCCGGACCTCCGTCTGCTCAGCAGGTGCGCGGCGGTGCTCTGAAATCCCGAAATTGAGCGCGATCGATGAAACGTGACCCACGTCCCATTGATCGTCGATGACGCCGTCGATAACCGGCGCCACATCGGTCTGAGACACCTGCAGCATGCGAGTGTGCCCGCGGGGAATGTTGTCATCCGTGGCTTGTGCGTGCGGTGTAGAGCCTGCGGCAGCACACACAAGTGCAGTTGCAAAGAGGATCTGTCGGTCGTGACGAGCGAAATGTGCGGACATCACATTCACGCTGGCGTTGGAGGCCGCCGATCGTGGACCCGTCTCCAAAGGCACTATTCGGCGAATCGGAGCAGCAAAAATATGTTCGCGACACGGTCGATGCAATGCCGCGAGAGGGCTAACCCGATCGGGTGGTGCGAGGTGTCGTTGCTTGGTCAGTGGTTTTACGAGGGCACCCGCTGGATAGCGCTGCGAGGATTCCTGAAACGCCGCGTCAGATGACGTCACGCATGGGGCGCATCCGGTCCATCCGATGGAAGTCGGCTAATGAGAGCCGCCATAAGCGCGAGGTCGCTGCTGAATGCGCGCGGCCTGTGATGCCTCCGTACCGCGCGCCAGCAGAGTACGTCGATCGGGCTAGCCTGCTGGCAGGATTGATCCATGTTACACGCTGTTGATAAGTATCACCTACAGCGTTGAAACGACCTGGCGTGCAGCCGCCTGCAAAGCCGCATACGCGATATTGTCTTTCCATGGTGATTGAACTTGCGGGGGTCCCTGGCGCTGGGAAGACGACATTCGCGAAACGCCTAGCGAAGATGATGGGGTGGAAGCGCGTCCGGATTGACGGCAACGGCGAGCTCTATTGGTACAACTTTCTTTTTCTTCTCCGGCATCCGGTGAACGCGCTCCGACAGATGGTTTGGCTTTTGTCATATCGCGGCGAGCGCAGGCGCTGGCGTACCAAATTCATGAATCTTTATTTAGTCCGAAATGCGAGGTGGATGAAAGCGCGGCGAATGAACCAGGCGATCATTGACCAAGGACATCTGCAGAACATCGTCTCACTGTTCAACGAGGCCATGAGCCCAGACGTGATCGGTGCATACCTTTCCCTTCTTCCAAAACCGGATCATGCGCTCATCTTTGCTATCCCACCGCAGATTGCCGAGATGCACATGAAAAGGCGCGGCTATGGGGTTCGCGAAGAACTGGACGCGTCGGCGCGGCAACGATGGCTAGCAGCTGCGCATGTGAATGTCGGAATCCTCTGGTCGATAATACGAAAGGCCGGTGTCGCGGCAGAACTCATCGATGGTTATGAAGCGGCTGAACGAACGCTTTTGCGCTTCACTGCGCCGCACACGGTCTGCGACATTCAAAATCCGAATTCCGGACGAAGAAAACGTGACGGGCGGATAGGCGTGATGGTTCGCTGACATCCGGAGAAAGGAAACCAGCCTCCTGCATGATCGACCTCGTCCGCACCAAGGGAGAGCTTCTCGCCACCATTGGGGCATCTCACTCCTGCCGCGATCCAGTCACGGATGCCTTCGACACGTCAGTTCTAGGTTCCAACGATGTCGTACTCCTTCTCCGTGCACACACGCGAGACGAGCTCTTCCCACTTCTGAAGCTGGTGCTGTCCGAGCGTTTCGCCGCTGTTCCTCGTCACCTGGTGATCCGAGACGTGCTTGTGCCGGTCAAGAACGCCCTCGGGAATGCCTATAAACATGGGAACGGCTTGGATCGCGAGAAGTGGATCACCGTTGAGATCCGCTTCGCACCACTGGGTGCATTGATCTCGATCACCGACGCAGGCCCGGGCTTCGACGTTGGGGGGAACGTGCGTCGCTTCGAGAATGGAGAGCGCTACTTCGCCAACCATGGCACTGGGTTCCGTAGACTCGACCAGACACAGTCGCTCGTTGCATACGAGAACGGCGGCCGCACTCTGCTGCTCTGCTTCCGGCCGCCCACGACCACCAGTCCGGGCGTGCCGCGAAGGGACACGACTCGGCCGCACACCAGCGATCCTGAGCGGGTCTCACACAAAGCTTCGAGAAGTCTCTTCGATCCCGAATGGATGCAGCTCTGTCTTACCGTCATCTTGCCAGAACTCCAGGACGGACGAACCCTCACGAGGTGCCGCAGTTCCAAGGCGCGCGATGGTTGCGGGATTCGGTATGTCCTGCACATCGCCAAGCAGGACTCTCAAACAAGCGAATACCGGATCCTCACCGGCCGAGTGCATGCGACCGCAAAAGCTGCGGCTGCCGACTTCGAGGCCGCCGACAGACTGTACCGCGAATTCCAGTCGAAATCTTTCCGGATCCCGCGGCCTTTGGCGCGACCCGAGCACGATCCGAGACTTGTCCTCTACGATTTCGACCCCTGGATGAACCTTGGTGAGTTTCTGATCCATCTGAGTGGCCCACAGCGGCTACAGTGGGTAGCGAGAAAGTTCGGAAAGGCCTTGGCCACTCTGCACCAAATTCCGGTCGACCTCCGACACGTCAAGACGATTGCAGTGGAGCAACACCTTGATTTACTTTGCCGTCAGGTAAGGCGCAGGCTGCGTGCGGTCGCCTTAGGCCGCGATTGCGCCGAAAGGCTCAACGCTCTTGTGCAGCGTCTCCGAGACCGAGCGGCGACCATTACGCCTCGGCCGCCGGCATTCATTCACGGGAATTTAAGCTGGGATTGCCTGCACTACGGGGCGGACAGACGCTTCTATTTCTATCGCTTCGAAAATTGCCGGATGGGCGATCCCGGATTCGACCTGGGCGGATTTCTGGCGGACCTGCTACGGTTCGGGTCCACTCAGCGCGACGAAGACGCCTCGCACCACGGACACGAAGCGTTCCTGACAAGTTACGTCAAGCACAGTGGCGATCCGCTGGATGCGGCCCGTGTGGCTATCTTCACCACCTTCGCGCTGGTTGGTCGCCTGAATAGACTCCTGCACGACGCGGACAGTCCTACCGATGCCGAAATCGGTTTCCTGCTGGCACAAGGGGAACGTCTAATCGCGTCAGTCGGCGAAAGGTGGCTGGGCCATCTGGATCACCCGCGGCCCTAATCAACTGGCCGGACCCCGAAGCGACTTCGGCGCCTTCGTGAATACCGTCACGAGTGTTTCGAGCTGACGTCCGTCCTTTCGGCCGCGGAAGAAGTCCTCGATCTTTCGCTCGTAGCCGACGTTCATGAAGAGATCACGGTACGTGCGGATGAGCCACGGCTGCATCAGATAATCATCGATGCCACCGCACGTGTTCGCCATGAGAAACTCCCCGCCGTCTCGCGTCGCCTCGAACAGCTGAACGGCCAGCCATGCGACGTTGAAGAATGAGTACAGCCAGCCAAGGTAGTAGATGGTCTCGCTCATGACGACCAAATCCCATGGGCCGTGCGATCTCGGATCGAACTCCATGATGTTGGCGATTCGAAAATCAATCGCGCGAGGAGCCGGAGAGAGAGCGCGCGCGCGCTCGATCGCAAGAGGTGAAATGTCGATGGCAAGCAGGTATCCGGACACCGAGGCGAGCCGCCGGGACAAGCAACCGCTACCGCAGCCAATCTCCAGGACCCGGTCGTACGGACCGCTGGTCAACACGTTGATCTGCTGGTCGTACTTGAGACGCTCAAACTCGGAGGTCTCGAGCTCCCAGAAATCCCCGTTCCGCCAAATGTCGTCGAAGAATGCCTGCGCGTGTTCGTGAATCGACTCGCGATCCTTCATAGCGCCCCCGCGGCACAGGAACTAGAATTCTTAATTCAGGCGCTACGACACGCCCGCAACTCGAAGATCAGCGAAAGATACGAGCGTGATATGCAGCGACACCAGGCGTTCACGGACAGCCGGATCACACAATGTCTTGACCTCGCAATCCCGTTCTCGAGCGTAGACCGACGCCAGGCCCTGCGAGGATCCAGGATGACATCCCAGCTCCGTAACGCCGGGCGCCAGCGCCTCGAGCAACCCGCACAGGGCCGGCGTGGAGACCTTTTCCGGTAGAGGCTCGCCCTCCCTCGTCTGGCCGTAGAAGTCGCCGCAGTAGCGGACCCGGGAGCTGAATTGGCGCACCGGAATGTCCATCGTCCGCCCGTGCCGGATCACAACCTTTCGCACAGGTTCTCTCAGATGAACATGCTGATGAGAATCAATGTGAGTAGGGTTTTGTCCCACGAGATCCCGAAACGCAGCGATCTGTTCGCGCACTTCGTGAGCGACGGCCGACGGGTCCGCGAGATCCACGCGGTGATAGCTGAGGACCCAGTCACCATCGCTGTAAACCCACTCACCAAGATCGAGGTGGATTCCAACGCCCAATGACGCGTTCCGGCGAGCATATTGAGCAGCAGCAACAGCCTGGGAGCGATAGACCATCAGGCTTGCACTGGTCACTATGCCTCTCTCGTACGACTCGATGATCCCCTCGTTCACACAAGCGCCGTAACCGAAGTCATCGGCGTTGACCACGAGGTACCGCTCAGTGCTCACGACAACTCCTCACCCTCACGCGCAATATCCGAGGGCGACGTCAAGAAGCCGCGCAAGCACCACCCCAGCGTCAAACGTCGTCATCGCAATCTCGCGAGCTGCCGCACTGTGCGCGGCGTACTCCGCGTTCACCTTGCTCAGGCCCTCAACCGCCTCGTCCACCGTCTTGAACGACACGACCCCGCAGCCTGTGGGCAACCAGTCAGAAAAACCCGTGTCCTGAATTACCACGGGTCGCCCGGCTGCCAGATAGCACACGCTGCGGTCGCTGAACCATCCGCTCCACGTTTTCACGTAGCCGTTCTGCGCGACGCTGAACTCGCCTCTCGAACCACAGATATAGCGCCGGTATGCCTCAGGGGCCGTGCTCACTTGTGCCGCGCTGCGCACCGACCAGCCCGCCGATGCCATCCGGTCCATCATTTCCCGACTATCTTTCAGGGCCAGTTCCAGCCGTTGAGACGTTCTCCGCGGGAGCTCCATGAATTTCGCGAATTCCACGTCCTTCTGTCCGTATTCCTCGCCGTTGTAGGTCACCGTCGCGATCGGCTTCAGGCTTCCGATCGTCGTGAATGGGGCATCCACATTCCCGTTTTCCGGCACCCACAGATCCAACACTACCGGGGGAACCGTCGGATGCCAGCGGATGCCGGCATCAGGGATAGAGCAGCCTTGCCGTCCAATGTTGACCCCGTAGCTGAAGTGGATGTGATGTCGGTCCGCCACGGAACCGCCGAACAGACCGACCTGCGTGAAGAAGGGATCCTTGTCGATGAGCGCGCGCCGACGGGTGGACTCGAACTCGGATATCCAGCACACGCCACCCACATTGAGGAGAAGATCCGCCTCCCGAAGCGCGCGCAGCAAAGACGTCCGATCTAGGCCGAGCGTCCCGACGTCATTGCTTGCCAAGTAACAGATTGGCACCTCAGCGCCATGCGCCGTCAACAACTGACGAACTGCCCGGATGCCGTAAGAGGGATCGTCGTTGTACTCGCCTTTCAGGGGGTCGTAACACGAGAACGGCCATCCAGCATCCTCCACGTACACCACCTCGTGTCCGAGGCGCGCCAGCCCAAGAATGTGGTGAAGGCACGCAATCAGATTGCCGCCGACCGGATGGCGAATCGCATATCCGGCGACCACTATCCGCGCCACCTCAGATGCCCCAGTCCTCGACCAGCTGCCCCAGCACCTTGTCGGCTGCGAAGAAATCACGAGCCAGCTCACGGGCGGCCCGTGAGTGACACTGGTAGTCCCCCTCGATGGTGTCGATGGCGGAAACAATATCCTCCATGGTTCGGAACCCAAAAAGGCCACAGCCGAGCGGGAGCACCTTGTCAAAGGCGGTGTCTTGTGTGACGACCGGTTTGCCCGCCGCCAGGTAGCATGCGCTTCTGTCGCTGAACCACCCGCTGCGCAGCCGGATGTTCTGATCCTTGGCAACGGTGAACTCACCGCGTGACCCACTGATGTACTCGCGATACGGAAGGATGTCCTTTGACACGCTCAATGCGTCTCGCACACACCACCCGTGCGAGCTAAGCAGCGGGATTGCCTGGGCGTCCTCTGCGGTCTTGCACAGCAGTGCAAGCTCAAATCGGCGATTCACGCGTCGCGGCAAATCGATGAATTTCAGAAACTCCCAGTGTTTGCTCCACAAGTAACGATCGCCGTTCCACTCGAGGTCCTTGCCCGTCTGAGCCCAGTTGCTAATCGTCGTGTAGGTCGCATGGGCGGCGTCATATGACTCGTTGAACGTCCACCAGTCCATGATGACCGGCGGTCGCGTCGGTCGATACTTGTAAGTCGTCGTCGGT
>JBKPDW010000027.1:0-10626 GCA_046728115.1 Acidobacteriota bacterium
GCACTATGAAGTGTGTCGCACCCCGCTCCTCGACGTGACCCAGTCGCTTCGCATCGCCGCGTCGTTCGCGTCGATGGGTAACGGTGACGAGCGATACCTATTCGTACTCGGCGTGCCCAATATGAGTGGAGCCATCACAGCGAGCTCCGAAGCCAATCTCCAGATTGTTCGGCTCTCAAGCGCGTGTCCTCCCGAAGCCGTTCGACCGCATGTTCAGGAAGGCTATCTGCTTGGAGAGTATCCAGAAATTGCCGATTTCGAGCAGAACGCGCACTACTCACACTATGAAATGGATTTTGGACGACGGCTGATCGCCAAGTTCCGGTTTGATCCTGCCACGTTCTGGAAGAGTCCGAATTTTCCTCCGGCTACCAGCGAGGCGCTTTATCCGAAAGAGCACCGTGATCCGCTTCTGACGGTGGCCCAAGAAGTAAAGGCGACTCTTCCAGATACCGAGTAGAGGATGAAGACAGCGTAGCGACCGCGCCGACCTAGCGGGGTTGGTCTCAACGTCCTTCGCGACTGGGAAACGGCATGAGTACAAGGACCTGTCAGGCGACCGAACCATCGTGTGGGATCATCACGAGCAGTCCGGAGCGCTCCGAGGACATTCGTAGCCACTCTGTGCTATACGCCGTGGCGCGCGCGCCGTCACCAATGAATACGAGTCCATCGCCAGGTTCGCCGTCAAAAGCCTGTCTCATTACGTCGTCCAGTTGATGGTGGCCGGGCTTCGCCCGTCCACGAAACCACCGGATCCGGCCACGTTGAATCTCGAGCACCGAGATCGGTCGCAACTCGGAACAGCGAATAGCCGCTGCGCTCAGCGACGTTTGAAATTGCGACGCTAGTTCGCGGATCGTTGAAGCAACCGCCGGCCTGTCGCCCAGCGCCGACCGAAAGGTGACCAAAGGCATCAAGATCTCGGCCGCGAGTCGATCACACAATCTCTCCAGCTCTGATCCTACCCGGGGCGCTCGCGGACCGGTCGACTCGAGCACCGCGTGGCCAAGTTCATGCGCTATGGTGAATCGCCGCCTCACTGGCGACTGGTTCGCCGCACAGACAATACGGAAGGCCTTGCCGGCCCGGCGCAATTCGCCGACGACGGGAAGATTCTCGTCCTCGTCGATGCCCGACACATTCAAGCGATCGCAAAGCCCATACAGATCCGTGGGCGGGCATGTGAGGCCAGACAGAAGACGAGCGATTACGGCAGGAACGGCAACATCAACCGTTTCTCCGCCGGTCATCTCGCACAGCCGCCTCGCGGCCGCACTTTTCCACCTTCCGTCAGGCATTGTCACCTTCGCTCGCCGGTAATTCGAGCAATCCAATCGATCTCTTCGATGGCCAGCTGCCGTTTCGCCTCGTCGATCAGACGACGCACATATGCGGGCTCTAGGCTCGCGTTCCGCCGCGCCGGCCGCGCCCCCACGCCACGCACACGCTCTTGCTGGATTCGTACCGCGCGGACCCGAACAGCTGCCGCCTCGTTGTTGAGGAACTCCGGGTCGACCGGCAGTCTGCCGCCTGCGCGGAGTGCCCCCCATGCCGCGAGACTTTCTGCGGGATCTTGGAGGTTCGACCAGATTTCCGCGGCGGCATCGAAGTCTTTCTTGGCATCGGCAGTGTGACGCTGCTTCTCGCGACAGAGAGCGCGCGCGTAGAATGCGCGAGCGCGAATCTCTGAATATTGCGCGTCTGTCTTCGCACCAAGATTGATCACCTCGGAATAAAAACTCTCGGCGAGCCGCGGATCTTTTTCGACTACGAGATCGCCGCGCAAAATCTGGAGATCCTGATACTCCTTGCTCACAAGGTCGTGCAGCCGCCGTCCGGCCTCTTTAACCGCGTCATTCGCCTCTGTGAGCCGCCGGCCGACGAGCAGCGTCCGGCCGAGAAGACTGTAGCATTCGCCGACTTCATCATCGCGGTCCGTATCGTCGAGCCGGGTGAACGCGTCGATCGCCTGGAGAAGACTCGTCTGGCTTTCAACCAACAGGGCGGTCCTGACCGACGCATCCGACGCCGCTTCCGCTTGCATGCGGCTCAACCGGCCAAGGCACTTCAGGCAGAAGGCCGTGTTGCGATGCCACTTCAGCCGTTCTCCAACGTCAAGACTCCGCCTGGCATCGCTCTTCGCGTCATCAATTTTCCCCACACGCTGAAGAACCCAGGACCGGCCGCAGATCAGCGCCAGCGCTTCCTGCCGGGCGTCCTGATCCGATCGGTTCTCATGACTGGCCGCTTCGATCGACGCTTGCGCGGTCTTCCAGACGAGACGTTTGTCGCCCAGCCGTTTGAGCGGCTTCTGCAACACGCCGAACATGCGGGCTACCACGCCACGCCGGATGCCGATCTGCCCGGAAAACGCGAGCGCATTATTGAGCTGTTCACGCGTCGCCACGTGGACACCGTGTCGCTCCACGTAGCCGAGCAACGCGTCAAGGGCAGCGCTCAGCAACTCATACGTGGCGCCCGGCACGGGATAAACGGGCCGGTAGTATGTCGTGGACAACAAACCTTCTTCGCTCAACGTGAACCATGGCGCGAGCTCCGGAGACGCGATCGCGCCGCACAGATTCGCGCGTCCCGTGCCTACAGATGCGCTTAGAACTTCGACCGGCAGTGGGGCGGGGGCATTCTGCAGGACGAAGAACGCGGCGGCCAAAACCGAAGTCTGTTCGCCAAGGAGGGTTACGCCGCTCCCGATCTCCGGTGCCAGGACGACAGGTCGGTCCGTGAGCCGTCTTAACAGCCTGTCGTACCCTTCGGCCGTGCTGACGTCGTATCGCGTGGTGTCCTGGAGCTCCCTCGGTATGTGCCGTATGGCATCAGGCTCGAACACGACCGGGATCACCCGGCCATTCAGTCCTTCCTCGCTATAGAGCACCTGCCGGATAAGCCTGCCCTCGTACTTCGCGCCAAGGCCGACGCCTCGCCGCTCGGCAAGGGACCACCGCCGCGCGTAACTCGGCGAGGCGACGACGAGAATGTAGCGGCCTTCAGCGAAGACGTTCGAGCTCATCCAGGCCGGCCAACCTTCAGCCGGCGCGTCCTGGTATTGATCCAGCTCACACCCGACGCCGTCACGTCGCAGGCGGTCCGCGAGATCGCGGACCCGGCGATCCGACGCCGCGTCCTCGTGCGCGTAACTCACGAGAGCAGTAGGGCTATTGGCTGCCACGCTTCAGCGATTGTCTCGCGCCTATTGCGCCGACATCAACAGCCAAATCACCTGGTAGCTGTCGGCGCGCTCCGTTTTCCGACGGATCCTCCGCGCCGCTCGAGTTCGCCAACGTTCGGCCGCACGGTGGAGGCTCGTCGGCAATGCTACGACCTCCAGCTTGTCGCGACCCGAGAAGGAGACGATGCCGCAAATCACCCCGCGCGCCATGTCGCTCGCGGACGCCCCATGCGGGCGGGCCGGACGGATAGGTGTCATCGACGACGAGCAGTTCGACCGTCTGATCAGCATCGGCGATTCGGTGAACAGCGGCAGGCCGGTCAAACCTGCCATGTGACGTGTACCTGATTCGAGCGTTTCAAAAACTCGGGCCCGGCAGGGCTGAGAACCGCGCCTATCGGCTTCAAGGGCGAACCGAAGATTCAGCTCGATGCGGCGCTTGTTGTCGCGGCGGCTCCCGTCGCGGGCTCACGCGGCTCGGCTGCCGGGACGGCGTCCGCCACCGGCTCCTTCGGCTTCGCTGTCGCACGCTCCGTTTCGAGTGCCCAGGGACGAAACCGCACGGAGAGCTGCCGATAGGTCTCTGAGCGGCGCAGCAGGGCTACGATCTGATCCTTGGTGAAGCCCATGGTCTCCAGAAAGCAGCCCTCCAGCAGCATCCGAAGCAGGAAGTTGTAGATGAGGACGCGCTCTGGCGGCACTTCGATTGTTGTTGTGCGCCGATCTGGATCGAAGTGCGTGAACTCGTTTCGGTGGTCGACAATCGGATCAACGTACTCGACTGGTCTTGTGACCAACGTTTCGAGAGCGGCAGCGTACTCTCGGAACAAACCCTTGAAGCGTCGGCGCTGCGAGAAACCGTTCGCGTAGCGAAGTCTGGAGATGATCGACTGCCGCAGGCGGTCATCGGTCTCCTTAGGGATCGCTGCCACGATCGGCGCGAGAATGTCCCGCTGGAACAGCTCCTCATCCATGTACGAGCCATCACGGAACCGGCGATGAAAGGCCTCCAGGGACTGCGTCAGGGACTGCAGTTTTCCCTCGATGAAGCCTCCACCGTACGCTCCTGCGATGTACAGAGCTCGCACGTCGAAAAGGATCTCAGCGCGCGACCACCAAGCCGAGAAAAGGTCGGGTAGACGCTTCTCGGCCTCGCCGCCCCGGAAGAGCATGTGAACGATCGAAGCCTTCTCGCGGCTGCGATAGAGCGGCACTGCGTGAAACGTCCCGCGCTGCTTTGGCTGGTCGGCAGACCCCGGTTGTTCCAATTCAAGTTCGTCGATTTCGCAGAGAGCCAGGCAAGCGATCGACAGAAAGTCCGCGCACGTGCGGACCCGTCGCTGAATGTCCGACAGCGGCATTGGAACCACGGCCTCGATTTCGAAAGTCACAGACTCTTCGAGCGAGGCCTTCCCCTTGACCACACCACCACTGACACCGAGGCGCAGGGATACACGGTACTCACCATCGTCGCAAAGCAACAGCGGCGGCGGCGCTGTGTACTTGACGGCCGCGTCGGGCCGGACGACGGTGGCGTCCATCTCAAGGCCGGAACGGCCCCACCACTCGCTGAGATGTTGTACGGACAGGCTGGCGGACGACACAGCGAAGTCCGCTGATCGCGCGTGCAACCCGACCACCACCGAGTTCGCCCCAAGCGTGCGCGTGCGCGGCGCCCCCTCACTGCCAAGACTCATCCGGGAGGACGTCTCGTAGCAGTGAAGAAGGCTGATCGGCTTGCCATCTGTCGTACGCCCGTGCAGCACCTCGTACGACTCGTTTCTACCGCCACCGAATGAGAACGACGGCACAGATCGGAGTGACTCGATTATTGAAAGAGTAATTCCGTCTCGTTGGTGGTACGAGAGTTTGCCGGTCCATTGGTTTTCCGGTTGGTCAGGGCTCCACCAAAGGCCTTCGAGTTCAAACTGGCGCATGAGGCATCGTACCTCTGGTGACAGATAACCGACGATTCCCGGTCTTTGGGCACGCCTTCGAGCGTTCGGCCCGGCGCGAGCCGATCAGTCGGCGTTGATGGGTCCCTTCGGCCCGATAAACGCCGTGCTGTTTAGAACAGCGCCGTCCAGCGAGCTGTCTCAGCGCCCTTAGGGCTGACGTTCCCGCAGTCGCCCCGCCCGAATGGTGGGCGCACCTGGTGGGCGCACGTCGAGTTCACCCGAATAAACACTGAGCTGACCATCCTCGAAAAAAAGATCGAGGAGCAGCTGGTTGTGAGCACCTCTCAAATCGCTGAGAGGGGCTGTTCCCGGTTCGGACTGGTGCTAGCCGGTCATTCCTGGCGCAGCGCCGTAACCGGATCCAGTCTGGTGGCCCGCTGCGCGGGAAGCCACACTGCGATGAACGCCACGCCGGCAAGCAGCAGTGTGACCGTCGTGAAGATTGTTGGATCGCGTGGACCCACGCCGAACAGAAAGCCTGAGAGTACTCGAGCGAGCCAGAACGACAATGCAAGGCCCACGGCGATGCCCGAGATTGCCACGACCATGCCCTGACGCAAGACCATCTTGCGCACGCTGTTCTCGCCAGCGCCGAGCGCCATGCGGATCCCGATCTCGGCCGTTCGCTGCTGAACGGAATACGCCATTAATCCATACACACCAATCGCGGACAACAGCAATGCGGAGCCACCGAAGAGCGTCATGAGCCACGTGTCAAAACGGGACCGCGCCGTTGATTCAGCGACGATCTCGTCCATCGATCGAATTCGGGTGACAGGGAGCCCGCTCGCGTGCTGGAGCGCCTTTTCGATCGACGTCGCAGCGACCAGCGGCGGTGTGGCGGTGCGAACCATCCACACGATCGGCAACAGCCGCACGTTCAGAGTTGTCACTCCGTCTGGTTCTTGTGCCATCGGCACGTACATCGCCGGCCTCGCCGGACGCGTCAGCCCCGTGTCGCGCACGTTGCCGACGATGCCAACGATCTGGCGAAGCGGCTCCTGGTCATATTCACGGCGCATTCCTTTACCGATGATCAATTGATCGTTCAGAGGATCACCAGTCGGCCAGAAGCGCCTCGCCATTTCTTGGTTGATGATCACGACACCTGGCGCGCCGGCCGTGTCACGGTCCGTGAAGTCGCGACCGCGAATGATCGGAATCCTCAGAACGTTGAAGTACTCTGGCGCGACAAACGTCCAACCCGCGAAGCCGGTGAACGCGAGGCTGCTAGTCCTTGTCAATGTCTCCGCCGGCCGGCCCGACACGACAAAGGGGAGCTGCCACACAGTTTCCAGAGGCATGCAGCACGTGGCGGTCGCCGCCACGACGCCAGGGACACCGCGAATCTGAGTGGCACTCTCATGTGTCAACTCCGCGATGCCGGCTCGAGTTTCGAACCGGGTCGCAGTGACGGAGGTACGCATCGTGACGACGTTGTGTGCGTCGAAGCCCGCATCGACAGCACGCAAGGCCATCGATGTACGGATCAGCAGCGCGGCACCCACAAGAAGCATCATGGCGAGCGCGACTTCGCCCATCACAAGCGTTGCACCCACCTTCGAGTGTCGACCACCGCGTCCACCGACGGCCCGTTTCATCGCCGCGACCAAGTCAACGCGAGACGCGTGAAGGGCAGGCGCTAACCCAAAGATGACGCCGGTCACGATCGAGGCGGCGATCGTGAAGGTGAAGACGCGCCAATCGATGGTGACTGCGGCACCGCCACTACCGATCCGTGGAATCGCCGTGGTCGTGTCACCTAATCGGAACGGATTGTTGCCGGGATACATCAGCAACAGCATCCTCACACCGATGGTGCCGACGAGGAGCCCTAGCGCGCCGCTCGTGACTGATAAGACGAGGCTTTCTGTCAGCAACTGGCGGAGAATGCGCCGACGCCCCGCGCCCAGCGCTGTCCTGATCGCCATCTCGCGTGTTCTGAGGTCAGCGCGAACGAGCAGCAGATTCGCGACGTTGACGCACGCGATGAGCAACAGAAGGCCGACTGCGACGAGAAGAAGGGTCAGCGACGATCGCACGCTGCCGACCATCGCGTCGTGGAGCGGTTCCACGCTCCACACGGTCCGGGCGCTCACGCTTCCCGGCGCGTCACGACGGGAAGCAGCGGCGGCAACGGCCAGTTGGGCGTTCGCAGCGGCGCGCGTTGTCCCTGGCGCGAGTCGGCCAGTGACTGTGAACAGATTTCCAGCGTCGGCGCGTTGCGCGTCGAGCTGAAAAGGCACCCACACATCGGGCTGCGGATCGAATTGTTCGGTGTCGAATTCGGACGTCAGAATTCCGACGACCACGTACGGCAGGTTGCCAAGCGAGACACGACGACCAAGGACCGCAGGATCATTCTGGAACCGTCGCGTCCACAACGCATGGCTCAGGACGGCGACCAGCGGGCCGCCCACCCGGTCTTCTGACGCAGTAAACGTACGACCGTTCAGAACCTGCGCACGAAAGAGCCGAAAGAATTCGGCGGTGACGCGCGCTACGGGAATCTGTTCTGGCTCGCTCCCTTCGGCCATGTTGACGTATTCGAGACGGTGCGCCGACACGTCCTCGAAAACCGCGGTCTGCCGCCGCCAGACGTCGAACGACTGGACGCCGGCGATCGACGTCGACGCGCCCGTCGTGGTGATGAATCGAACGAGCGAGGCGGCGTCGGGTGCCTTAAGCGGCCGAAGGACGACAGTGTTGACGACGGAAAAGATTGCCGTGTTGGCGCTGATGCCGAGCGTCAGCGTCAGAATCGCGACGAGAGCAAAGCCGGGCTGCCGCCGAAAGGTTCGAAGTGCGTACGCAACGTCTTGCCACGTTCCACGCATGATCGGAACCCTGCACCCTTTCTGACCCACTCCCGTCGTCAGCTCGACGGTCCGCAAAGCTTACATGTTGGCGCTCTCAAATCCAGAATCGCTTTCTTCGACTCGGCCAGGCGGCTTAGGGTGAGGGTGGACGCAGCTGGTGGGCGCACATCGAGTTCACCCGCAGAAACACGACGCCAACCATCCTCCCAACAAAGATCGAGGATTTGCGCGAGGCGCAGCGTCGTTGTCGATCGGTGCCGACGGTTCAACGTTCGGCGCGCTTCACTACTCGATCCGTAATGCGGCGGTCGGCTCGATCCGCGTGGCGCGCCGTGCCGGGACAACTGACGCAGCCAGCGCAACGATGGCGAGAAGAGCGACGGTCACGGTGAGCGTCACAGCGTCTTGCGCCTCGGTGCCCACAAACGTGTTCTGCAGCAGCCGGCCGACAACGAGTGCTGCAGGCACGCCAAGGACCAGACCGGCACTGATGACCCAGCTGCCCGTCTTGAGAAACAGCCAGCGCACCTGGGTGGCCTGGGCGCCGAGCGCCATTCTGACCGCAATCTCCTGCGTGCGGCGTCTCACGGCGTACGCCATCGCCGAGTAGAGGCCCACGCCGGAGAAGACCAGCGCCATGCCGCCGATTGTCGCGAACTGCGACGCCATATCGGCCGGGCCCGCCCTCGAGCGATCGCGGAGCTCGTCGAGCGTTCTCACGACCCCAAGCGCGAGGTCAGGATCGATGGCGTTCACGGCGTCACGCACGGTCGGGGCGGGACCCAGGCCGCCGGAGCCGCGCACGATCAGCGAAACCGCCGCCGGCGCCTCGGCACGAAACGGCAGATACACCGTGGGTACTGCGTCGCGGACCTGTCGAATGTCCGGAGCGACGCCAACGATCGCCACCGACACCGGCGGCGCAGGGGCGTCGGCTTCTCTCAGGTACGTCCGTTGGGCTGTTGGCGGCCGGATCTCGAGGTGACGGCCGATCGGATTCCCGGCGAGATAGATCTCGGCGAATCGCTGGTTCACGATCGCCGCCTCGTGCCCGGGAGTCCCGTGCAACTCGGAGAAGGACTCGCCGAGGACGAGACCGCGGACGACGGTGTGAAAGTATGCGGGCTCCACGAGCACGGTCATGATGTCCGGCGGCGGCTCGGTCGTGGGCCGCCCATCGACTGACGTGAGCTGGCGCCTTCCAGCCGGCGAGAACGGCGCCGCGCTGGCGACCGTACTCGCCGTCACGCCGGGGACCGACAGCAGGCGAGCCTTCAGCTGATCGTGAAACGCGACGCGCTGGTCACGCGTCGCATAGGTCCGGGCCGGCAGTCGAATGAGTGTCGTCACGGCATCCGACGTCTGCACGTTGCGGTCAAGCGCATAGAAATTGAGGTACCGTCTAGCGGCCAATCCGGCGCCGTTCAGGAGCGCCAGCGTGATGGCGAACTGCCCGACGAGCAGAGCCTGGGTCCAGCGCCGCACCTTCGGCGGGGTGCTCAGACGGCCGCCTTCCTTGAGTCCATCGGCGGTCGCGCGACGCGAGGCATAGATCGCCGGCGCCAGGCCGAAGAGTCCTGTAGTAACCAGCGCGATGGCCGCGAGCGTCGCCAGCAGGCGGACGTCCATCTTGATGCGCCAATAGGGCAGATGCGGGGCGGCGTGCGACGCCGAGATCGTCAGGGCCAGCCATGAAAATCCGACGGCCAGCACCCACGCCACCGAGGCCAGCAGCAGGCTCTCGATCAACAGCCCGCGCACGATCCGCCACTGCGTGGCGCCGATCGCCAGGCGGATCGCGATCTCGCGCGATCGATAGGCGGCGCGTGCCAGCAACAGATTCGCCAGATTGGCGGCGGCGATGAGAAGAACGAAGGCGGCGGCCAGCAGTGGCACGAAGACCGAGGACACGGTCAACGTTGCGCCTCCGTTGTACGCCTCGAGCAGTGTGTTCACGAGCGGCCGGATGTCCTTGTTCGTGTCGGGATGCGCCAGAGCGAGGTTCGCCGCGATGGGCGAGAGCTCGGCGCGAACGCGGTCGAGGTCGGCGCCGTCAGGGAGGCGACCGATCATCATCAGCGGGCGCGTGTCGCGACGTTGCCCGCCCAGGCCCGGCATCTGCGCCAGCGGCATCCAGATATCGGTGAAGTCAATGAAGCGGATGCCGTCGGGCATGACGCCCACGATCGTCGCGGGCGTGCTGACGTTCACCGAGATCTTGCGCCCCAGCACATCGCGGCTGGCCGCGTAACGGCTCTTCCAGATGTTGCTCGAAATGATGACCACGGCTTCGGCGCCGGGACGATCGTCGTCCGTCGAGAAGTCGCGACCGAGCATGGGCTTGACGCGGAGCACGGAGAACGTGTCGGCCGACACATACAGCCCCTCGAACTGCTCGGGTGCGGCACCGTCGCGCCCCAGACTGATGGCGCCGATCGCAAAGGCGGCCGACGGGCCGTCGAAGACCCGCGCGTCGCGGCGCCAATCCTGGTAGTCGGCCAACGAGAGGCCGGCCTCCCGGCCGCGCGCATCGACCGTCCTCATGATCGCAATGCGGTCCGGGCGCTCGAACGGAAAGTCGCGCCACAGGTCGGCATACGTGCTGATGAAGGTCGTGTTCGCCACGCCCATCGCGAGCGCGAGCGTGAGGATGGCGCCG
>JBKPDW010000028.1:0-6544 GCA_046728115.1 Acidobacteriota bacterium
CGTCTGCGTCAGGCAACGGCACGCGAGAATGATCCTTGAGCTGTTCACGTGATTCAACGGCCACAGCCCCACTTTCTGGAGATCTCGCCGGAGGCAGGCACGCGTAGAATGCGATGAGGAGAGACGGTTGCAGTCGAAGAAGCAAGTTCGTGATCTGATGAGTCACCCAGTCAGGACGCTCGAGCGTAATGAGAAGCTGTCGATCGCCGACACGATCATGCGCGACGAGCGGATTCGCCACGTGCCGATCCTGGACGAGGCCGGCCAGCTTGTTGGCATCGTCAGCCAGCGGGATCTGTTCCTCAATGCGCTCCTGCGGGCGCTCGGTCACGGAACTGTGGCACGCGACCGGGCCCTCGGTTCGATTGCAGTGAAGGAGGTCATGACGGAGGACGTGGTGACGACGACGGCGGAGACGCCGATCACGGCGGCGGCGCAGATGATGGTCGATCGAAAGATCGGTTGCTCCCCGTGGTGGAAGGGAATGCTCTGCTCGGCATCCTCAGCGAGTCGGACATCGTCTCCGCCGTGGCGCGCGGCGATCTCTAGCCGTCGCGTCGGACGACGAAGATGCGCTGACAGGATAGCGGTCGGGTTCAAGTGCTCAAGCATGTCGAGCAGGTGGCCGCGTTCGAAGTGGAAGACGAAGTCCTCGAAGCTGATGCCGGGCCGCCGGAGTTCCGGTTCCACATCTAGGCGTCGTCCAGGCTAAGTACCTCAGTGACTACAGGGCGGGACGACGTGGGCACGCAAAGCGCGTGGCTATTCCATTTTCGCAGGTGCAGCAAATTGTGCAGCGATCGTGTCGGCAAACGGCGGATCGGGACAGCTCGGGACAGAATCGCCATCGGGAGGTTTTCGGCCTGAAACCGTGAGATTCGGCACAATTCGTGAGGTGCTGATCGGACCCTGGTCGGTTTAGCAAACCGCCGCCTTCAGCCTCTCGGCCACCTCACCGCGCGAGAAAGCTGAGTATACGACAGGCATCGACTTAAGCGGAGCAGATTGTCCCCGTTTCTGTCCCTGAAATTGTCCCTGCCAACTTTCAGAACCGACACGAAACGGCGCGGCACACTGCACCGGGGCGCTGATCCGAACGCAGCGGTTCTTTTCGCCGACAACCATGCCGGCAACTGATTGGAGCGCGCCGCTTTACTCGCATGAGCCGGCTCCAGATTTCTGAGTTGGTCGTGCGTCGAGGACGCGAAGCGCGCGCAGAGCGGGCAGGCGAAGGGGCCGGCGGTAGGTCCCGGTCTCCTGAACCGGTGCGTTCCTGCGCACAAAGGAG
Source organism: Acidobacteriota bacterium (assembly GCA_046728115.1). Lineage (GTDB taxonomy): Bacteria > Acidobacteriota > Vicinamibacteria > Vicinamibacterales > CAVVIG01 > CAVSWN01. The sequence goes on from JBKPDW010000028.1 coordinate 1,289, forward strand.
GACGGGCCGAAGTTCCGTCCTATCGACGTCCCACCTGTGAAGCCTGACCGATCACTTCCGGGCTTCGATTTCGCGTGCGGGATTCGCACTCGCATATTTGAGAAGGTGATCTTGAAACCGGTCCAGCATTCGTTGCGGCAACCAGCGCGTGACGACGTTGTTCACGCGGTGACCGAACAGACTTCGTGAAATCAAGCCTCGTGCAGTACGTCTCGCGAGTGCCTGGACCCGCGCGACATGCGGTTGCCTCTCTGCCGAATAGCGTTCAAACGCCATCGCGGTATTCATCGAGACGTGTTCTCCCCTTACCGCGTTGGTGGCCAGTTCGCGTGCCATCACCATCGCGTCCTCGAATGCCTGGTTTGCACCCTGGCCCAACATCGGGAACATCGCGTGCGCCGCGTCACCGGTGAGGGCGACTCGACCCACGTGGAATCGGGGCAGCGGATCGATGTCGCCGATGCGCCAGATGAGGGGGTTGCCAGGGTCCCAGAATCCCGTGTCAATGGCATGGTGCACGCGCGCATCCTTGACGTCGTGCACCAGCGAGCGGGCGAGTCGCTTGGCGTCTTCTGGAGTCGAGATGTCGCGGGTGTGACTCGAATCATCCGTGCAGACGATCACGCCGAACTGGCCGCCACCTGCACCAGAAAGAATGACGACTGTGCCGGGCGCATTGATCTGGACGAACTCCCGCTCTCGGATCTGCCGGGCGAAGAGGCGTTCAGCTTCGCCTTGTCCCGTCAAGTCGACCCTGGTGGCAAACATCAGAGCGTCCAAACGTGGCACATAGCCGCGATGGGTAGGAAACAGTTGGCGACGGATTTTCGAATGGGCACCGTCCGCGCCGATGACGAAGTCGAATTCCCGAACCTCACCGCCGACGAAGGAGACTGTGACCTTGCTGCGACCTGAATCGTCCGATACGGATTCGATTTCATGGCCGCACTCGGGTGGAGCACCCTCGAGCGCTTGCAGCAGGGTCCGATGCAGGTCACCTCGATAGAACGACGTGGCCGAGTACTGGCTGGCAGTCCTGAAGGCGATTCGTCGCACGACCCTGCCACTCAGACCGTCGATGATGGGGGCCGAGTTCACAGCCGCGCCATCTGGCGATTTTTCGAGCGCATCCCCGATCCCGATCTGCGCAAGCGCATACTTGCCGTTCGCGTGGACATTGAGTTGATACCCTGTGGAGCGCGGTGTCGGTGATTGTTCGAAGATGTCGATGGATATTCCGATTCGACGGAGGGCGTGTGCCATCGAGATGCCTGCGATTCCGGCGCCAATCACTGCACCTCGCATGGCTTGGGTCATGTCCCTTGGGCCTAGATTATTTCCCGCGCATCGTCTCAAAGGCTCGCCGAAAGAAGGCGACCTGAGGGAATTGCGCGTTGGAGCGGACTGTCAAGCGGTCACCGAAATCGAGCATGCGATAGTCAGGCGATGGGTAGGTGGGCCATTCAGGCACCGCCGCACCGTTGGGATTGCCCGTCTTGGCGACTGCACACACGTGTCGGCCATCGCGCGCGAGACGGTGTAGCGTTCGCTTCGCCCCGTAGATCATTGTCATTGAACGAGAACCGCCGTCAACACGGGCGTCCAATTGCTGCGATGGGTTCGATCGGCCAATTCTGAAACCGCCGCGGCCACGCCCTGGGCATCCGACGGGCCGCCGTTGGCCTGCTCAGGCTCGAGCAGACTGACGATCCTGCTTCGATCGAGCCGCTGCCCTGCTGGGTTCTGCACACCGCGCGCCGGACTTTTCCCCATAACGCTTTCAACGTAGTGCGCGTCGGGGTTGAACCGGACCCAACGCGCGCCGGCATCGAGCCAGGCATTCACCTGGGCGATAGCGTGAGAAGCGTCAGCAGTAACATGATGAGCCTCGGATTCAAACACAAGGACCGCAAGGTGCGGAAGGCGCCGAACCGCGTCCCGTACGTAACGCAGTGCGTCTTCGCTGCGTGCGCGCTCCTCGACTTCGTCAATGGTTGCGATGTGGGGTGACCACATTGGGCCAAAGACGTTTCGATCACGAGCCTCGCGGATGATCGCCGGGAAGTAAAAGGCTTTGCGCGGCTGCCCGGCTGTGGGCGAGTCGTAAACCGCCCAGAATCCATAGTCCTTGTCTTTGTTGAAAGTCCCGTTGCCGTCACCATCAAGGTACAAACCGCCACGAGGCCACGTCGGGTCACGCGGTAGTGCCTGAATCGGCCATACCCACAGCGGCATTTCAGGGCTGTAGCGCAGGCGGGCGAAATCCATGGTCCCAGTGGCGCGATCGTAGTAGGGATTGAGCTGGAAGATGCTTCCCGTTCCAGTATCGATTGAGCTGAGCATCGGCGATTCCCAACTCGCGTACCACTTCAAGCCGGGGAATCGATCGCCGTACCGCGCCATTGTCAGCACCGCGCGGTTACCTCCACCCGACCAACCGACCATGCCCACGTTCGTGGTCTGGACCTTGATAGTGCCTGTGTACCCCTCGATGGACTTGTTCTCCATCGAGCGAATTCGCCCAGTTGCAAAGGCCAGTACATCAGCGAGCGCCTCGGAACAAGGAGTGAACCGGGCATCCTGATTTCCTGAACACTGAAACGCCACCTCGACGAACCCTCGACCGCTCAAGCAGCCGCCGCCCACCCGGTCGACCGATGGAGCCGCCGCGCTGTGGACGATGACCGGGGCGCCCTCAGGATATCGGGGGGGTCACCGGTGGCGAGACTCGTATCTGCACGCCGTCGCGCGCGGACCGCGACGGAATGCGAATCAACGGCCCGCGTAATTCGCAATTGGGTACGGGGACGGCGCCGGTTCGGATGGGCGGTTCCTGCGCAGGATTGACGGCCGGCGAGGCCGATTGCTGGAACGCGCCCGCCGATGTCGACGGTGTCCCGCGCATCGTGTCAAAGACGCGCTGATAGAAGTCCACCTGCGGACTCTGCGCGTTGGAGCGGACTGTCACGCGATCGCCGAAGTCGAGCAATCGATAGTCAGGCGAACGGTAAACAGGCCATTGAGGCAACGCCGTACCGTTTGGATTTCCGGTTCTGGCAAACTGCACCCACGCGTCGGCCATCGCTCGCGACACGGTGCGGTCGATCTCCTCAAACTGTGAAACGTCCCCGTTCGTGTTGTCGAAGACGTACGGGACTTCGGTGGTGTGCGCGGCTCCGCCACCGGCTGACCGGCTGGACGGCCCGACACGGGAAAACTGATACATGTAGACGTCGGTGACGTTCGATGCCGCCCGTGCTGTGAGTACCGTCGGCGCGATGATCTGAAAATCACCGTGCATCAGCGGCGCCGCGACCGCCACATCGGCGTCGGTTGCTGCTGGATACCGTGCGAGCACTGCGTCAGCGACAGTTGCGGGAAACCTCGCGCGGACAGATTCGCGATAGTCGGCCACGGTCTTGGGCAATTCGCTCGCCCAGAACAGACCCTCGTCGGCATTGTGGCCAATGAGCAGCGGTACTTTCACCTCTTTCATCGTGCCGATGAGAACAACGGGATCGTCGGGCACGACGTAGCCATCGATAAGCGGGACGTAGCGCGCTCCCCACCGGTCCGTCGGCAGCTGCGCGAGCACTTCGTTTGCGCTCAACGCGCGGAGTGCCTTGATGTCCGGTGCAATCGACTCGCCCTGGGCTTCGGCAGACGGGAGGCCGTAGTGTGGAACACGCAGCTTCGGCTTCGGGCCGGCAACGGTCGCCCCGAGGCTCTGCGCAATGGCGCGATGGAACAATCCTCGTGCGAGCGGCGAGACCATGAGGAATCCCTGGCTGGACGCGCCCGCTGACGATCCGAATAGTGTCACCTTCTCCGGATTGCCCCCGAATGCCGCGATGTTCGTGCGAACCCAGTGGAGCGCCGCAATCTGATCGAGCAGCCCATAATTGCCGGAGACTCGATGTTCGGATTCGCGCGAGAGCGCCGGGTGCGCCAGAAACCCCAGCGCTCCCAACCGATACTCGATGCTCACCACAACCACGCCGCGACGAGCGAGGTTGGTTCCATCGGTTCGGGGCAATCCGGCTCTACCGCCGGTGAATCCTCCACCGTGGATCCACACCATCACAGGGAGCCGTTTGTTGCCATCGGTCGCCGGGGTCCAGACGTTGAGCGTGAGACAGTCTTCGCTCGACGGCGTCGGCGCCAGCCCGCGCGGCGTGAAGTTTCCGGGCTGAGGACACTGCGGTCCGAAGCGCGTGGCGTCTCGAACGGCAGTCCACGGTTCGGGCGGCGCGGGTGGACGCCATCGACGGTCACCGATGGGAGGGGCGGCGTACGGAATGCCCTTGAACACCACGACGTCAGTGCCACTGCCTCGCACCGGCCCGGACTGCGTGTGAACCACGGTTTGCAGCGACTCGGCCGCCTGCCCGTGCACCACGACCACTGCCACCGTGACGCCCATGAACTTCAGGAACCACCGCATAGATACCTCCCGACGGCGCGGCCTGGGACGGGTCGAGACATCTCGAGCTGCCGCGACAACGATCTCCCGACATGAGGTCACCGCTCTGACCCGCGCAGGTAAAATAGCGCCCAAACGCGTCTGCGCGCACGTTGACGGCGTCCTCCGCCGAGTTTCCGAGCGTCATCGTTCTACCGGTTGCGACATCCGCGGAGGGCATCGCCCTCGGAAGAGGGTCGACGTTCTATGCGGGCGACTTCCTGACCGGAGACATCTTCCAAGGCGATCTACGATCCGGCGCCTTCGAGCGTTTCATCAAGGCGCCGGCTGGCCGAATGGCGCTCGGCCTCAAAGCAGACGTTCGCCACGGCTTGCTGTTCGTCGCCGGGGGGTTCACCGGCCAGGCGTATGTCTACGATCTCGAGACGGGCGCGCCTCTCGCGTCCTTTCAGCTGGGCGCGATGATCAACGACGTGGTTGTTACGAACGACTCGGCCTGGTTCACCGACTCACTGCTGCCGCATCTCTACCAAGTGCCGATTGCGCCCGGTGGGAACGTACGAACCCTCGTGGTGACCGGGCCCGCCGGCGCAATCAACGGTTTTCCGAATCTCACTGGAATTGCCGCGACCCCCGACGGCCATATGCTCGTCGTCGCACATTCGCGGCTTGACGCCATCTTCACGGTTGATCCCGCAACCGGCGCGAGCAGTCAGGTCGCGGGCGTCGACGTCCCAACCGTTGACGGCATCCTTCTGGACGGCGGCCGCCTGTACGTGAATCAAATCGGCCTCAATCAAATCGCGCAGATCAACTTGGGTCCTGACCTATCG
>JBKPDW010000029.1:0-14374 GCA_046728115.1 Acidobacteriota bacterium
GCACATGGTACTGACTGGCGAGCGTCGTATACACCTTGTGAAAAGAGACGTTGTAGTCGCGTCCCCAGTTCGGCGGCGATTCCATTCCTGCGAGGATCACGCTGATGCCACGCCGCTGGGCCGCCTCGATGATCTGTGCAAGATTGCGCCGCAGTTGATCGGGCGGCAGACCGCGCAGGGCGTCGTTGCCGCCGAGCGCGACGACGAGGATGCGAACGTCACCCTGCAGCGCCCAATCGAGCCGCGAGAGCCCGCCCGCCGAGGTATCGCCCGAAACGCCCGCGTTGACGACTTCGTATCGAAGGCCCTCGGCGTCGAGACGTTTCTGCAGCAGCGCCGGATACGCCGCGTCAACCGGCAAGCCGAGCCCGGCCGTCAGGCTGTCGCCGAGCATGACGATCCGCGGCGCACCAGAACGCGTGGGCGTTGTTTCGGGTGCCGGCGCCGTCCGTCGCGGTTGTTCTCGTGCTGGCGCCGGTGCTTCGCGTCCGTCGCAGGCAATGCAGGCGGCGATGACGGAGGCGGCCAGCGCTCGTATCCAGAATCGAAAGCTCATCTCGACCGACGCGTCCTGTGCACAACCTCTGTCCCGGCGGGAGGGACGGAGGTCGGCGCGGGGACGGAGGTTGGCGTGAACGCCCCCAGCTGATCTTCGAGGGCGCCAATGGCATCGGCGAGCATCTGTCGATGTGCTGCAGTGCGAGCCACCGCCAAGTCGGCCCTGGCGCGTGCCAGCGCGAGCTCGATCGTCCGCCGTCTGGCGTGCCTGTCGCGCTCGGCAGGCGTCAGCGCCGGGCGGAGCGTTTTCGCTCGCGCGGCTTCCGCCTGCTGAAACTCGACGTCTTTACTCTCGAAGCCGCGGGCCACTGCCACCCACCAATTCGTGCGAGACTCCCCAATTCACCAACTCACAGTATTCTACTGGGCATGCACAGCGCGCGCGACCTCATGACGCGCTGGCCGGCGCTCGACGTTGCTGCCAAGCGTGCCCGTCTCCAAGACTCGCTGCGCTTCGCGCCCGGCCCGCTGCACGATCTGATCGCTGCCACGTCAATCACGGCGGAACAGGCCGCCGGTGCACTGTGGGCTGGCGACGCGTCAGCGTGGAGCACCGATGCCGCCGAGCAGGCCAGGATCCGGAATCGGCTGGGGTGGATGCATTCACCAGCCCTTATGGCCGAGTCGATCGATCGCGTTCTTGCTTTCGCGGCGGGCGTCAAGAATCACGGCTTCACGGATGTGGTGCTGCTCGGCATGGGCGGTTCGAGCCTCGCGCCGGAGGTACTGCGGGCCATCATCGGCGTTGCGCCGGGCTGGCCTGCGTTCCACATGCTCGACTCCACCGATCCGGCGGCTGTGCGCGCGGTCGCAACCCCGCCACCGACGACTCTTTACGTGCTGTCGAGCAAGTCCGGCACGACCATCGAACCCAACTCGCTCGCCGCACATTTCCGGCAGCGTTTGGAGCACGCGAGTGTACCGCGTTGGGCTGACCAGTTCGTCGCGATTACCGACGAGGGCACCGAACTCGCGCGCCGGGCACGGACCGATGGTTTCCGTGACGTCTTCATCAATCCATCCGATATCGGCGGACGCTACTCCGCGTTGTCGTTCTTCGGTCTCGTGCCGGCCGCGCTGATGGGACTCGATGTCGCCAGCATCCTGAGCTGGGGGCTCGCGATGCTCGCAGCGGCCGAACCGGGATTCGGCACCGCTCTGACGAATCCGGCAACCGCGCTGGGCGTGGCACTCGGCGCCTCGGCACGAGCGGGACGCGACAAGCTGACGCTTGTCACTCCCCCATCGCTCGAGCCATTCGGACTGTGGGTCGAACAACTCATCGCGGAAAGCACCGGGAAGCGCGGGACCGGAATCGTGCCGATCGTCGGCGAGCAGATTTCCGACGTCAGTACCTACGGCAGCGACCGCCTCTTTGTCGCACTCGCCGGCGCCCACGCGCCGCAGGCGCCGACGGTCACCATCGACGTGCCGGAACCTGGCGCGATCGGCGCGGAGTTCATCCGCTGGGAGATCGCGACCGCTGTGGCCGGCGCGCTGTTGCAGATCAATCCATTCGACGAGCCGAACGTGCAGCAAGCCAAGGACGCGACACGATCGTTGCTGGATCGGTACGCCGCGACGCGCACACTGTCGCTGCCAACGCCGGGACTCACGCTCGACGGCGGCATCGCTCTGACTGCAAGCCAATCAGCGCGCAAATATCTCGGCGATCGAAAGCCGGATGCCATGCTGACCCTTGTGCGCCAGGGTGACTACGTCGCGCTGCTGGCTTTCGTCGGACCCAATCCCGCTATCGCCGAGGCCTTGCGAGACCTTCGCCGCTCGATTGGCGATGCGACGCACGCGGCGACGATGTTCGGATACGGTCCGCGCTATTTGCACTCGACGGGTCAGCTGCACAAAGGCGGGCCGAATACCGGCGTGTTCGTGGTGATTTCGGCGACGCCCTCACAGGACGTCGCGATTCCCGGCCAACCGTTTACTTTTGGTACGCTCGAACAGGCCCAGGCACTCGGCGACTTCGCGTCGCTCGACGCCGCGGCACGGCGGGCCGTGCACGTGCACTTGCCATCGGAGGATCCGACGCTGATTCGCACGCTGGCCGCTGCGTTACTGGCACACGTTCATTGACGATTGCAAATTGCCGATTGCTGATCAAGCGAATCAATAAATCAATAATCCGCAATCTGCAATGAGAGGTCTTTATGCAGCTTGGTTTCGTCGGGCTCGGTCGCATGGGCCTCAACATGGTGACGCGTCTTATCGCCGGCGGTCATCAGGTTCTCTCCTATGATCGCAGCGCGGACGCTGTCGCACGCGCGGAGACGGCGGGCGCGCGCGGCGCTTCGACGCTGCCCGCGCTCGTCGGAGCGCTGAAGCCGCCGCGCGCAGTCTGGGTCATGGTGCCCGCGGGCGATCCGACGGAATCGACAGTCGCGGCGCTGTCCACCGCGCTTTCATCCGGCGACATGGTCATCGACGGCGGCAACACAAACTTCCACGACGACATCCGGCGAGCCGAAGCGCTGCGCGCGAACGGCATTCATTACGTCGACGCAGGAACGAGCGGCGGCGTCTGGGGGCTTCAGGAGGGGTATTGCCTGATGGTCGGCGGCGACCCGGACGTCTGTCGACGGCTCGAGCCGATCTTTCTGACGCTTGCACCCCAGGATGGCTACCTGCGCGTAGGAAGCCACGGTGCCGGACACTATGTCAAGATGGTGCACAACGCCATCGAGTACGGGCTGATGCAGGCGTACGCCGAAGGGTTCGAGCTGATGCAGCAGAGCACCTATCAGATCGACCTCGCGGCCGTGGCGGCGCTGTGGAACCACGGCAGCGTCGTGCGATCCTGGCTGCTCGAACTGGCCGCGCGGGCGCTGCAAGCCGACGGAGATCTCTCGAAACTGGAGGCACACGTCGACGACTCCGGCGAAGGTCGCTGGACGCTCCAGGAAGCCATCGACCACAGCGTGCCGGTACCCTCGCTCACGGCGGCGCTGTTCACCCGCTTCCGCTCGCGCGAGAGCAACCCGTTCGCCGAACGCCTTCTTGCCGCGCTGCGAAAAGAGTTTGGCGGCCATCCCGTCAAGACGCGCACATGATTGACGCGCCTGTCGCGCCTCCGAAGGATTCCGTCGCCGAGCGGCTCGGGATGGGCGAGCCGGCGAGTGTCGCCGCCAATCCGGTCACGTTCGTGATCTTCGGCGGCAGCGGCGATCTGGCGCACCGGAAGCTGCTGCCCGCACTGTACAACCTTCACGTGGACGGACTGCTCCCGCCGCGCGTTGCCATCGCCGGCGTCGGCCGCAGCGACATGAGCGACGACGCCTATCGCGCTTTCGCCAGGGACGGCATCTCCAATTTCTCGCGGCGGCCCTTGGAGGAGCAGTCATGGAGCACCTTCGCGCCTTCGCTTTTTTTCGTGCGTGCGTCCTTCGGTGAAGATCAGGGAATGGCGTCGCTTGGCTCGCGGCTCGACGTGATCGAGCACGAGCGCGACCTGCCCGGCAACCGCATCTACTACCTCGCGATTCCGCCGGTCCTGTTCGCGCCCACGGTGAAGCAGCTCGACCGGGCGCAGTTCGTCGCACGGTCCGGCAAGGTGCCCTTCGCGCGGATCATCGTGGAGAAGCCGATCGGCCGCGATCTGCTGAGTGCGCGCGCCATCAACGACGCACTTGCGGCGGTCTTCGACGAGCGGCAGATCTACCGGATCGACCACTACCTCGGAAAGGAAACGGTCCAGAACATTCTGGTCCTTCGCTTCGCCAACAGCATCTTCGAGCCACTGTTCAACAAACGGTATGTCGAACACGTGCAGATCACCGTCGCCGAGGAAGAAGGCGTCGGCACGCGGGCCGGCTACTACGACCAGGCCGGAGCGTTGCGCGACATGGTCCAGAACCATCTGCTGCAGTTGCTGTCCCTGATTGCCATGGAACCGCCCCGCTCGCTCGATGCCGACGTCATCCGCGACGAAAAGCTCGAGGTGCTGCTCTCCCTGCGTCCCATCGAAGGAGAGGCCGTAGACTCCAACGTGGTTCGCGCGCAGTACGGCGCCGGCTTCGTTCTGGGTTCGGCTGCGCCCGCCTACCGGCAGGAAGCCGGCGTGGCCCGCGACTCGCGCACCGACACATTCGTGGCGCTGCGGGCCTTCATCGACAACTGGCGCTGGGCCGGCGTGCCCTTCTTCCTTCGGACGGGCAAGCGTCTGCCGAAGCGCGCCAGCGAGATCTCCGTGCACATGAAGGCGGTTCCGCCAATTCTCTTCAACGCAGACCCGCCTGGTCATCTCGACACCAATGTGCTGTCCATCAGGATCCAGCCGGACGAAGGATTCGCGCTCGGCATCTGCTCGAAGATTCCCGGTCCGCGCGTGCGGGTATATCCCGTACAGATGGACTTTCATTACGGAAGCACGTTCGGCGGCTCGTCGCCCGAGGCCTACGAACGCCTTCTCCTCGACGTCGTGATCGGCGATCAAACGTTGTTCATGCGTCGCGATCAGGTCGAGGCCGCATGGCAATGGGTGATGCCGATCCTCGACCGCTGGGTCGAGGACGTTCGGCCTCTCCCCACCTATCCGGCCGGCGGGTGGGGACCACCAGAGGCCGATCGACTAATCGAGTCCGTAGGACCACGATGGCGGCAACTGTAGCGGAACGGCTGTGGCGTGAGTCGGCGCCAGAAGCGATCGAGTCGGATCTTGGGTCGCTGTGGCTCGATGTTGGCCGAACTGGTCATGTCGCGCGCGCGATGATGTCCAATCTGCTCGTCGTCCGCACGTCTCGAGAGGCCGGCGCGCCGGAGACGCCAATCGATGCTGTCGCGGCGCAGCATCCGAGTCGGGTGCTCGTGATCGATCACCAGCGCGCCGCGCCGGACGCGGCCTGCACTCTGACTGCGAAGGTGGGCATCGTCACATTCGGCCCCCCGCAGGCGCGGTACGGAGTCGAACAGATCGTCGTGCGAACGAGTTGCCCCGAAGCCTCGCTGCCCTCGCTCGTTCGGCGATTCACACGCGGCAATCTGCCCATCTCGATATGGTGGGCTGACGATTTTTCGATGCTGGCGCAGATGGCGCCCCTCGTGGACATGTGCCGCCAGCTGGTTTACGACAGTCGCCGATGGCGTGACGTACGCAGCGGAGTTCAGGCGCTGGCTCCGTGGTTGAACATCGATCTCGTCGACGTGAACTGGCGGCGGCTGTCGGCGCTCCGGCGAGCGTTGGCGTTCGTCGCCGGATTCTGCGGCACCATTCAGTGGGATCCGGGCGCCGTTCGCGTCGCCCACGCACCGGGCGAAGCCGCGCTCGCCTGGCTGCTCGCAGGATGGCTGTCGGCACGACTCGGGTGGCTCGAAGCATGGCCAACAGTCGATGAAGACGGGCAATCAGAATCGATTCTGTCCGTGACCATTCGCTGCAACGGCGAAGAAATCCTTGCCGCGTTCTCGACGGCACACGTCGTCGTCACGCATGGAACCGGCGCGCCGTCGATTGTCGGCGTCCCGCAGGAGGACGAGGCCGACGCCGTGGCCGCAGAACTGCACGCCCTGGCGCGCGACACCGGCCTCCACGACACGATGCGCGCGCTCGTCGGTTTCTTCGCCAGGTCTTAACGAGGCGGCGAGGGCTTCGACGGCGGCTGCAGAATCTGCTTGAGCTGAGCGACTTCCGCTCGAATCTCGTCGAGCGCGGTGGCATCGATCGAGACCTTTATCTCAGCCGGGCTCTTGCCGCTCGTTCCGACGAGCTTCGTGTTGTCCTTATCCGACCGCGCCTGCGTTGCGATGCGATCGATGCGGTCGAGCAGCTGCAGCATCGTCTTCACATCCTCGGCCGTAAAGAGCGGCGACCCTTCGATGTCCGCGGCTGTCGCGATGGGCACGGGCTCAACCGTAGGCACCGTCAGGGGTTGCTGCTGCGTGGGCGTTGGCGCGGGCTGGCAGTACGCGCGCGCCGGTGCGAACGCCAGCACGACGATGGCGGCCGTGCAGATGGCTATGTTTCTCATGGTGGTCTCGCCCAACGGTAGAGCAATCACGATGCCACGGGCGCGTACAATGAAGACATGCGGTATCTGGTGACGGCCCGGGTGAAGCCTGGAGAGGAGGACGCACTCGCCGCTGCGATCGAGGACAGAACCCTTGGTCGCGGATCGGTTGCCGGAGATGAATACCTCCGCAATATGGAGGCGGCGCGCAAGCTCGAGGATGGCCGCGTTCAGTGGGTGGAGGTTTGTTTCTGCCCGACGCCCCTCGCCGAAGAGCGTGAGTACTGGGAAGAATTCTTCACGCTCGAAAAGGTGCAGGACGCGCACGCGCGCAGCCGCTGCCGCGATCTGAATGGAACAGAGGCCTGGGCCTGCTGCGATTGCGATTGCTCCGATCGCCTGGAGGCGCGCTTGGCGACGAAGGGCCGACCGTTCCTGGGGAAACGCGGCGAGCGCGGCGAGCGCCCTTAGAGTTGCGGGAGTGGCCGAAGGGGATCATTGAACGAAACCTCGGACACGAACGACGTAGTTCAGAAGGTTTCTCAGGCAGCCCGGAGCGTAGTCGACGGGTCGATGCGCGCAGCCCGCCACGCCGGCACCAGGCACGCGATGGCGGATACGCCAAACAGCAGCGCGACTACTCCAGCATAGGTTGTCGCGTCGAGCCGCGAGATGCCGAACAGGAGGGTGACGAGCGCACTGCTCGCCACCAACGCTCCGCCCAATCCGATCGCGACGCCGCACGCCGTCAGTATCATCCCCTGCCGAACGACGAGCGCCAGGATGTCGCCGCGCGAGGCGCCCAACGCCGACCGCACGCCAATCTCTCGCATCCGCTCCGTCACGCCGCCCGACAAGACGCCGTAGAGGCCGGTCGCGGCAAGCGCCAGGGCCACGAGGCCGAACGTCGAAGAGAATGAGCGCAAAACGCCGCTGTGCCCCGGAGGCCGCCACGAACTCGTCCATCAGCGCGACGCGAACGACCGGTTGATCCTTGTCGACCGACCAGACGGCTTGCCGCACGGCTGGAACAAGACTCCCGGGCTCGACGGCCGTCCGGACCACGAGTGACCGCACGCGATCGGCGGAGTACCACTGCACCGCGGGAACGTACACAGCAGACTGATCGCCGACCGCCAGCGACGTCTGTTTTACGTCGCCGACTACGCCCGCGACGGTGTACCACGGGATGTTGGTGCTGCCCAGATGCATCCGCTGCCCGATGGCGTCTCCGGCAGGAAAGAGCCGTCTCGCAAACGACTCGCTGAGCAGCACGGCCACCGGCGCATCCGCGCGATCCCGCCGGTCCAGCAAGCGCCCGGCACGAAGCGGGATGCCGATCGTTTCGAAGTATCCGTCGCTCACCGCGTATCGCAGGGCGCTCTGGTCCTCGTTGGGACTGGCCCGCTCGATCGATTCGAACTGCGTGCCGTATTTGTCGAAATCGCCGCTGAGCGGCAGCTGACTCGTGAACGCCGCTGACTTGACGCCCGGCACGCGCCGCACTGCGTCCAGCGCCTGTTCGAAGAAGCGATGCGCGGCTGCGGCGTCGTCAAACCGATGGCTGGAGGCCTGCACCTGCATCGTCAGGAGATGTGATGGCTCGAAACCTGGCGTGACGGCGAAGAGACGCTGCAGGCTTCGGAGCAGCAAGCCCGCGCTCACGAGGAGCACGAGCGCCAGCGCAACCTCGGCGATGACGAGCGTGCGACGCGTCAGTTGACGGCCAAGCGTCGTTCGATGCGAACCGTGCTGGATGCTTGCTTGCAGGTCGCGGGATGCGTCAACGGCCGGCACGAGACCGAAGAGGAGACCGACCAGCGTCGTGACCGCCATCGCAAAGGCCAGCACCGTGCCGTCCAGCCGAATCGCCCCCCACGCGCGGAAGGCCTGGCGGGCTGACCGCGATCAACGCGCGGACGCCAAGTTGGGCGACGGCCATTCCCCACACGCCGCCGAGTGCTGCGAGCAGCACGCTTTCGGTCAGCAGCTGGCGGACGATTCGCGCGCGGCCCGCGCCGAGCGCCGCGCGCATGGCGAACTCGCTCCTGCGCTGCGCGCCGCGCGCGAGGAGCAGGTTGGTGACGTTGACGCACGCGATCACCAGGACGAGCAGCACCGCGCCCAGGACGGCCAGCAGCACCGCCTTGATTGCCCGCGTCACCTCGGCCTGCAAGGCGTCGACCAGGAGTCCCTGCCTGAGTGCAGCCCAGGGGACCCTCCGGAACTCGGGCACGGGGTTTTTCGCGATCGCGTCGAGCTCCTGTCTCGCCTGATCGAGTCGCGCCCCCGGCCGCGTCCGCCCGACCATGCGCAGGTGATGGCCCCATTCGCGCCCGTTGGTCGGGAGGGATGCGTCGTACTGCATGAGCCCCCACACCTCCGCCGATGGAGCCAGCACATTCTCGAACCTCGTCGGCATGACCCCGGCTACGGTATACGGCGTGTCGTTGAGCGTGATGTCGCGTCCCACGATGGTGGGATCGCCGCCGAACCGCCGGCGCCAGAGACCGTCGCTGAGCATCACTCTGTTCGGACCGTCCACGCGATCGTCGCGTTCGTCGAAATCCTGGCCGAGTGCCGAGGCGACACCGAGAGCCCGGAAGTACGTCGCGCTCACGCGCTGTCCGTCGAGCCGCTCCGGCTGTTCCTGACCGGTTATCGTCGGCTGCCACGGCTTCATCACGGCCACGGCGGCGAGCACGCGACTTCGGGCCACGATTTCGCGGAAGGTTCCGAATGTCACGTCGAGCTGGGATCCGTCGACCGCGTGATCCGAGATCATGACCACCCGATCGGCGTGCGGGTACGGAAGCGGCTGAAACAGGATCGGGTTTACGGCGCTGAAGATTGCCGTCGTCGCCCCGATGCCGAGGGCCAATGTAACGACTGCGATTGCGGTAAAGCCCGGCTGGTTCTTCAGCCGGCGGCCTGCGTAGCGCAGGTCCGCGACCAGGGTGTCGACGATGCTTTCCCACCCGTGCGAACGCACCTCATCGCGTAGTGCCGGTATGCCGCCGATCTCCAGTCGTGCGGCGCGGCGCGCTTCCTCAGGCGACATCCCGGTGGCGGCGAATGCTGCCGTGGCCTCGTCGAGGTAATGCTGCGCCTCCTCGGCGAGATCACGGTCGGCGGCGGTTCGTCTGACGAGGACCCGCATCCCCCGTGTGAGCTGACGCCACAGGCTCATCGCGTCACGCCTCGGCTTTCAGAACGCGCGCAATCGCACCGGCGCGGCGCGCCCAGTCCGCAGTCTCGATCTCGAGTTGTCTTTTCCCCGTGCGCGTCAGCCGATAGAACCTCGCTCGCCGCGAGTTCTCGGTTTGGCGCCATTCGGCGTCCAGCCATCCGGCACGTTCGAGCCGCTGCAGCGCCGTCAGCAGCGACCCCGGGTTCACCTTGAACACCCCGCGCGAGATCTGTTCGACGCGCCGCGCGATTCCGAAGCCGTGCATCGGCTGGAGACTCAGCGTCTTCAGGATGAGCATGTCCAGAGTGCCCTGGATCACGTCGGTGTTTGTCTCGTCCATAGTTGGACGATAGGTGCGTTCCTCTTGGTTGTCAAGAGTAAACCATTTCAGAGTTCAGAGGGCAGATTTGGAGCGCGCCGAGAAATCTGAAATCAATTCGAACTCCGAAAGTCTGAAGTCTGAACTGTCTGTTCTATACTCGTTGCAGTGCCTTCATCGGCTCTCCAGTCGATCCTCACACGTGCCAGCGCGGCGCTCGAGCGGGGCCGCGGGAACGAAGCTTCGCAGCTGCTTGCGCCGCAGCTGCGATCTCCGGCGCTGACCCGCGAAGAGGAACTGACCGTTCGCGCGACCGCAGCAGAGGCCGCGTTGCTGCAGGACGACCTGAATGGCGCCGCGACGGTGCTCGGTCGTCCGCCCGACACGTTTCGCGATACCATCCGGCCGACGCTCCTGTCCACGCTGTGGCGCGTCCACGGCCGCATCGCCTTCGCCCGCGCCGATCAGTCGCGCGCCATTGCCTTGCACCAGCGCGCCCTGAAGCTGGCCGAAACCGCCCACGATCTGCGATCGATCGGACTCGCGCACTACGAGCTCGCGCAGTGCTATCGGCAGGTCGGCGACGTCGCCATCGTTCGCGAGCACATCAGCAAGGCGGCGTCCGCCCTGCACGCCGGCGGCGACCGGCGCCACC
This sequence comes from Acidobacteriota bacterium, assembly GCA_046728115.1. Classification (GTDB taxonomy): domain Bacteria; phylum Acidobacteriota; class Vicinamibacteria; order Vicinamibacterales; family CAVVIG01; genus CAVSWN01. The sequence continues at coordinate 10,683 of JBKPDW010000029.1, forward strand.
TCGCCCTCGTCGAATCGCTGTCGAGCATCTCGATGGCGCAGGTCGGCAACTACGACGAGGCCCTGACGACACTGCGGCAGGCCGAGCGCTTTGCCGCATCCGTGCACGCCGACGATGTCCTGGCGACGATCTGCGGCAACCAGGCCAACGTGATGATGATGCAGCATCGTTACGAGCAGGCCCTGGCCCTGGCCGAACGCAGCGTGGCGATTCACGAGGCGTGCGGATCCGGACACGGGCTCGCCGTTGCCCTGGCCACGCTCGGGCAGATCCGGGTTCGGCTCGGCGATCTCGGCCGGGCCGAAGAAGCCCTCAACCGCGCGCTCGATGTGCGAAGTCCGATTCAGTTTCACGAGACAACCGGGGCGGTCCTCGATACGCTCGCGCAGATTCACCTGATTTGTGGCCGTTACGACGCGGCCAGCGAATGCCTGGGCCGTGCCAGCGACGCCTATGGCGCATACGGCCGTCAGACCAGCCGCTGGTACGAATGGTCGGTGCGCGTCCTCGGCGCCCGTCTGGCGCTGCGGCGCGGCCATCACGAACAAGCGCTCGCACTTGCGGACGAAATCGTGCAGGCGGAGGCGCCGCCGTTCGATGCCCTGCAGGCGACGTTGATCGCGGCCGAAGCGCTGATCGCCGCCAATCGTCTCGGCGACGCCGAGAAGCGTCTCGCCACAGCCGCCGATGCGCTCGATCCCAAGGTCGCTCCCGCCAGCTGGGGCGAATACCTGCGCCTGCGAGGCACCGTCAACGCCAAGGGCGGCAGCGGCGCCGACGCTTACCACGATTTCTCGCAAAGTACCGCGCTCCTCGATCTCATCGGCGAGCGGTACCAGTCCGCGCTCAGTCAGCTGGCGCTCGGCCGTCTCGTGGCCGAGACTGGGGCCCGTTCGGTCGCCGAGCGTCACCTCAACGCCGCCCTCCGGGTGTTTCAGCAGCTCGGGGCGGCGCGGGACGTTGAAGACACCCTGGCCGCGCGTCAGTTGTTGACCCAGATTGGAACCGGTATCGATGTGATCTCGTCGGCGGACGCCGACGATGCGATGGTGCGACGCATTGTGGACGCCGCGGCTCTCCCCGAGCTCCTCGGCCGCGAAACCGCCGCGGCGCTGCTCGAAGCCGCAGCCGCCGAATGCAGCATCGTCTACGTCACGTTGAATGGAGCCGGCAGCGTGCGAGTCGTGGCGTCGGCCGGCTGCGATATGGACACGGCGCGTGGTATGGCGAGAACGGCGACAAACGGCGGCCCGTTCGGACGCGGAGGTCTCTTCGTCATCGAACCGCTCGGGCGGGATCGCGACGGCCCCCGTTTCGGCCTGATCGCGTCGTCACGTCCGATTGGTCACACCGTGATGCGCCAGGTGCGAACGATCGCCGCAGTGGCGCGGCAGGGCTTCGCGCTGTGTGCGGCTCGCGAACGGACGCCTGCGATTTCAGGCGTCGCCGTCGACAAGTCGCTCGAACCCCTGCTGCCAGGCTTCCTCTCAGCCAGTGCGGCGATGGCGCGCGTAGTCGAACAGATCCAGCGTCTGCAGGGCAACGACCTCACTGTCCTGATTACCGGTGAGAGCGGCACGGGCAAAGAGCTCGTCGCGCGCGCGATACACGTCGGATCGCACCGCAGCACGATGGTCTTCCTGCCGTACAACTGCACGACGACCGGACGCGATCTGGCCGACAGTCAGCTGTTTGGACACCGGCGCGGCAGCTTCACCGGCGCCGTATCGGACCAACCCGGCCTCGTACGCGCCGCGGCAGGCGGAACGTTGTTCCTTGACGAAATCGGCGATCTGCCTCTGGACATTCAGCCAAAGCTGCTGCGGTTCCTCGAGCAACAGGAGATTCTGCCAGTCGGCGAGACGAAACCACAGAAAGTGGACGTCCGCATCCTTGCCGCGACCAACGCCGACCTCGAGCAGCGGGTCGCGGAAAGCAAGTTCCGCGAGGATCTGTACTATCGGCTCAGCGTGATTCGAATCCACGTGCCGCCACTGCGCGAGCGGCGCGAAGAGATTCCCCACCTGAGCGCGTATTTCCTTCGCGAGGCATCCGAGCGTCTGGGCAAACCCGACGTTAATCTGAGTTCCGACACGCTGGAGCTGTTCTCACAGTACCGGTGGCCAGGAAACGTTCGCCAGTTGAAGAATGAAATTCAGCGCGCGGTGGCAATGAGCGTTCCGGGGCAACTGATCGAGCCGTCGCAACTGGCACCGGAGATCAGCAACATCCGACCGACCGCCGTGTCATCGACAACAGCGCCGATGCCGTCGCCGCGTGCGGCGCCCAATCTGGCAGCCGCCATCGAGGAGATGGAGCGCGACTTGATTCAGTCAGCCCTGGACCGCGCCGGCGGAAACATTGCCGAAACTGCCAGGGCTTTGGGCCTTACGCGCCGAGGCCTCTATCTAAAGCTGCGCCGGCTGGGCATGGACAGTCGGGGCGGGATGGATGCGCATTGAGGGCCGTGGATACTTAGTATCCCGTTAGCATGGCTACTGGATACTAAGTATACTGTTCCCGCCTCATCCTATCTGCCGTTCGTCTTTCTCCAAGTTATTGTGGTGCTTGAAGTTACTGACCAGCTTTCGTCTCAGCCATTCTCAGATTTTCACTGGGCCTGGAACTTGATACTCATCCGTGTGCAAAACCTAAACACGGAGTTATCGATTGAATCTCATTTCCAGCCAGCAACCGACGCCGAGCCCGGTCAAGAGCAACCAGCGCGCCTCTGAGCGGCGACCTGTAACGCTGCCCGGACGCCTCACGTGGAAAGACGCGCGGGGAGCCACGCGCTTCGCATCGGTCGTCACCCGAAACGTAAGCGAGGTCGGTGCCTATGTCGAATGCCTAACCCCGGTTTCGATACCGTTGTATCGCCTGGTGCAATTCCAGCTGGATCGAGACTGCGCATCGACGGCCGCCGCTCCCCAGGTCCTGATCAACGGCCGGGTCCTCTCGGCCATCTATCGGATCTCCCCCCAGACCCCGTCGAAGCCCCAGGGGTTTGCCCTTCGCATGATGGTGGATCCGCGACGCGCGTCGGTTGTCGAACGAGCCAGAGCGACGGCCTAGTCATCGAGCCACTCGCTTTCGCCAGTACCTGGCGAGCCCTCGCCAATTCAAATCAAAACGGCCGGCGACTTCGTACGCATCGGCCTCGGCCTGCGACATGTGCCGCCGCAATGTCCGCCGGATCTCGTCCGCATACCACTCCTCGCGCGCCTCGTCGTTGTCGAGTCGGTCGAGCGAGTCTCGGACGAGACCGGACAGCATGTCGAGACGATCGGCCATTTCTATGAGGTGGCCTCCCGAAGGAGTATGGGGTCCGAAGTGCGTGACGAAGAGCGTCTCAGCACGCCATTGCCCGAGCCATGCGAGGCTGTCGCGCCACGCTTCGAGGTCGACATCAGGTGGAGGCGTCGCGGGCAGGACAAGCCCTCCGGGAACGAGCCTGACCCCGGCAGTGTCGCCGACGAATGCGATCCCGGCGTCCTCGCTGAGGTAGGCGACATGATGCGATGCGTGTCCTGGCGTGTAGGCCACGCGCAGCCGCCGTCCGCCAGCGACGATCTGCTCGTCGCCGCGCAGGACGACGATGGCGTCCGGTGGGACGGGCCGAACCTCACCCCAGAGTCGATCCATTTCGTCGCCCCAGAGACGTGCGGCGCTTGCCACGAGCCGTTCGGGAT
>JBKPDW010000030.1:0-8796 GCA_046728115.1 Acidobacteriota bacterium
AGCGGGTTCCTTCCACCCCTCGACGCGCGCCGGCAGCAACCGTCCCTCCTCGACGAGTTCCGAGACGAGACGTTTGCCGATCGGCTTCGCCCGTTGTCCTTCGCGGCCCTTCGGCCGCTCCCAGTAGGGTCCCGGCGGCAATCGATCGCGCCAGTCGTCGATGCAGAAGTACCTGCTGATGTCGGTCAGCGTTCCGACGCCGCAGGCTTTCGCTCCGAGGCAAATCAACCGCTTCATGGCTTCCTCGCGGGGCGGCGCCGGGATGTCGAGCACGGTCGTTGGAATGACCCGTTCGGCGATGTCGTACAGCCGCTCGAAGCCGCGACGGCCGGCGATGGCGACGAGGCCCGCATCGTAGAGGTGCTCGAGCGTGGCTTTTCCCGCGCCCCATCCCCACCATTTGCCAGAGCGCCGACCCGGCTCGGCCAGATCGCCGGCGGCAATGGGTCCGCGCTCGGCCACTTCAGCGTAGACCCTGGTCATGTACGCGCCGCGACTCGACGCCATGTATTCCCGCGTTCGATCGGCGCGCATGCGATATCGGATCAGGGGGTACAGCGAGATCGGAAGCAGGCACGCGGCGTGACCCCAGTATTCGAAGAGCTCGCGCTTCTGGTAGGCAAGCAAATCGAGCGCGCTCATTGGATAGGGACCGAGCCGCGCGAAGGCAGGGACGTAGTGAGCGCGGACGAGGACGTTGACCGAGTCGATCTGGAACGCGTGAATGCGCGCCGCCAGCTTCCGCAGGTGCGATATCGACGCGGTCGCCGGTTTCGGCCCGAACTCCTGTGAACCCACCGCGAGCCGACGCGCCTCGGCGGCCGAGAGCGCGACCGTTCCGCCCTTGTTCGCGTTCAAGGCCGTGATGCGGCGCGCGTTCGCTCCAGGCCGCGCAGCCAGATTTCGAGGCCGAATCGAAAGAGTCCGTCCTGGTCGTCCTCGCTGAGGACATCGGCCAATTCGACGAGGGTCGGATACTCGTCTCGCGGCAGCGATTTGAAGTGTCTGCGCGCCTGCTCGAAGATTTTGCGGCGGCTGCTCCCGCGTCCTGCGGCGAAGGTGGTGAAGCGCGCTTCGTCTGCCGCGAACTCGGTGACGAAATTGTTGCAGTGGTACGCCGCGCGTGCCGCCTCGCGATCGCTCAGGCCTGCCTCGCGCAGCACACGGAGCACCGCGTCCACATGGCGGAGCCGCCGCGGTCCGAAAGGCGGTGTGAGCGCCAGCAGGCGTGCGGCATCGCGATGCTTCAGCAGACCGCGCCGCACGTTCCACGCCATCGCCGTGAGCTGTTCCTGCCAGGTGCCCGAGGCACGGACGAGGGGAATCTCGCCGCTGATTTCGTCGCCGAGCAGGACGAGCAGCTCGTCCTTGTCGTGAACGTGCCGATACAAGGACGCCGCTTTCACGCCCAATCGCTCCGCCAACCGTCGCATCGTCAGCTCGTCGAGGCCTACTTCGTCGAGGAGTGCGAGCGCCGCGCGCACGACCTGTGCCTGGTCGAGCGGCTGGCGCTTGCGGCGGCGGGCGGTGTGCCGGTATGGCACGATGCTCATGGCGCTGGCGGGTTGACCGCCCAATGCTAGCAGCGTTCGATTGACTCTTCAACGCTGTACGCATTAAGCTAACATTGTTAATCAAAAGTAATCACAGTTAGCTCAAGGGGAGGAACCATGCTGGCAACGGCGCAGAAAGGCTACAAAGGGCTTCCGATGGAAGGCGTGATCGCGACGTGGTACGCAAGGAACACCGGCCACAATCTGGACCGATTCGACAAGGAGGCTCGCACGGTCACCGCCCGCGTGCCGCTCGGCGGACGGGTGCTCGAGGTCGCCCCGGGGCCCGGCTACCTCGCGATCGAACTGGCGAAAAGAGGGCGCGACGTCACGACGCTCGACATCAGCGAATCGTTCGTGCGGATCGCGCGCCAGAACGCGGAAAAAGCCGGGGTCGCCATCGACATCCGCCACGGCAACGCGTCGGCGATGCCCTTTGCGGACGCGTCGTTCGACTACGTCGTGTGCGTGGCGGCGTTCAAGAACTTCTCCGATCCGATCGGCGCCCTCAACGAAATGCACCGGGTTCTCGTGCCCGGCGGCGAGGCATCGATTCTGGACCTCAACAAGGAAGCCGACCGCGACGACATCGACGCCGAAGTGCGGAGCATGCAGTTGTCGCCGTGGAACGCCTGGCTCACACGCTGGACGTTCCGCACGCTGCTCCTGAAGCGCGCCTACACGCGGCGGGATTTCGAACGGATGGCGGCCGCCAGTCGATTCGGCGCGTGTGACGTGTCACGAGACGGCGTCGGGCTCGAAGTGCGGCTCGGGAAAAGAGACTAGAGGCCCGTCTGCGGGCCGATTCGAGCGCCTTCCACTTGTTCCCGCCTCCGGTGTTCTACTTTCTGACCGCTGCACGGGCGTCGGCGAGGCGGCTGCTCGCACTCCGTCGCGAGCCGAGATCGTCAGGCCGGAAAAACGTCGCGCCGCTCGCCCTCCGGCCGCTGCCGCGGCGGTCCGCGGGTGGTTGCGGCGTCGTGCGATCAACAAGCCAGGCCGGGGGACCTCGGGAGGGCCGGGTGACTGCCCGACAGACCGCCGCGATTGGGTCGCTTCGCGACGTTTTTCGGCATGCCGCTCGGCCTGACTCACGGCTCACGCCGCGAGTGCGAGCAGCCACCTCGCCGCGGCCGTCGGGCGGGCCGTTCGAGCCTCGCCGCGTGGAGCTCGCGTGATCGCCGTCCACGATCAACCGCGAGCTGGAGGCGCGCCCGACCGCGTCGATCGCGGAGGGTCACCCGCCTCTCCCGGGGGTCCAGCTCGCGCTGGTTCCTGCGAGAGGCCTCGACCTGGTACATCGACGCGGGCATCGGCAGGCCAGGCCGGAAGCCGCGGTTGACCACGCGAGGTCCCCGCGGCGGCGCTCGAATGGCCGGCTCGACGGCCTTCCGTCGACCACGCCCCCGCGCTCGAGTGATCGATGGCGGACCGTCGCGAATACAACGAAATGGAAAACGCTCTGAGCCCCCAGTTCGACGAGTCCAGAGCGCATTTTCGTCCACATCACTCTGGAATGACGTATGCTCGTTCGTCTTGGATCCGCCGTTCGTCACGTTCGCACGAACGCATCAGTAGAAAGGACGGCACGCCATGGAGACTGGACGACGAGCATTTCTGGCGGCGGTCGGCGTCGGCCTGGTCGGCACTCGAGTGGGCGCGCAGTCCGGCGGACGCGGCGCGTCATCCCTGCCGGTTCGCAAAGTGAAAACGACGACGCTCTTCAAGAGTCCGGAGGGATATCCGAACGCCATCGCCGTGGCGCCCGAGGGGATCTGGATCGGCGAACAGAAAACCGACAACGCGTGTCTGGTCGACTGGAATGGCAAGCTGCTGAAGACGGTCAAGACGGAATCGAAAAACACCAGCGGGCTGGCGGTGGGCGGCGGATTCATCTGGATGGCCGCCAACACGGCGCCGAACGGAATTTTTCAAACCGACCTGAATTCGAAGACGATCTCCCATCGTCAGATCCCGCTCGGCGGCGGCGGATGTCACGGCCTCGAGTACGTGGACGGCAAGCTGTGGATCGCCGCGCTCAGGCTGCGCGGCATTCTTCGTGTCGACGCCACAACGTGGGAACCGGAATACCTGATTCCGTACAGCTTCCCGCGCGCGCATGGCGTGGCATTCGACAAGGGAGCCATCTGGATGGTGACCGGCACCGACGAGGGCGCCGGGCTGATCAAGTACGACGCCGAGAGCGGGCAGCCGCTCGAGACGGTGCAGTTTGGCGAAAAGGATCCCGACCCGCACGGACTGGCTTGGCACGACGGCGCCCTCTACAGCTGCGACGCCGGCATTCACCCCGGTTGGCCCGAAAACAAGAGCCCGACGCACAGCTATCTCTTCCGTATTGATTTCGTGTAGGTTTCTGCCCGCGCGCAGATTGCGCGTTGGGCGTCTCTGCACTAAGCTCAGGCTTCGCCACCTATGCTCGGCAGAACCATCTCGCACTACCGCGTGCTCGAGACACTCGGCGCCGGCGGTATGGGTGTTGTCTACAAAGCCGAGGACACCAAGCTGTCGCGTAGGGTGGCACTCAAGTTTCTGCCGGCCGATCGCTCGGGCGACCAGGACGCCATCAAGCGTTTTCTCCGCGAGGCGCGCGCGGCGTCAGCGCTGAATCACCCGAACATCTGCACGATTTACGAGGTCGACGAGTTCGAAGGCGCGCAGTTCATTGCAATGGAATTGCTCGAGGGACACACACTCGAGCAATTGATCAACCGGAAGCCTCTTCCGCTCGGCACGCTCCTCGACGTGGCCATTCAGATTGCGGACGCGCTCGACACGGCACACGCGCAAAAAGTCGTCCACCGCGATATCAAGCCGACCAACATCTTCGTCACCACTCGTGGCCGGGCCAAGATCCTCGATTTCGGTCTCGCGAAGCCGGAGGCCGATCGCGACAGTGTGTCCGGCTTCTCGGCCGATTCGACCAGGGAGGGACGCCACGGGCTCACGACGCAAGGCGTTGCGCTTGGAACCGTCGCCTACATGTCGCCAGAGCAGGCATGCGGCGAGGAGCTGGATGGCCGCACCGACTTGTTCTCCTTCGGCGTCGTCCTCTACGAGATGGCGACCGGGCACCGGACGTTTTCAGGTAATACGTCGGCCGTGATCTTCGAGGCCATTCTCAATCGCGAACCTCGGGCGCCGATGGAGCTGAATCCAGAGATTCCGCCGGAGGTCGAGCGGATCATCGCCAAGGCGCTCGAAAAGGATCGTCACCTCCGGTACCAGACCGCAGCGGACATCCGCGCGGATCTCCAACGCGTGAGGCGCGAACGCGAAACAGGTCAGCGGCCATTTCGCAGCGGCAGGGTTCCGGCTGCGAACGCGCGCAGCGGATCGAGCTGGTTGTCGGCCATAGCCGAGACAGTGGCAGTTCCCCCGCCGCAGACGGCCGCGTCAACGCGGGTCGCCAGGCCTATTCGCCCAGGCGCGAAACTCGGACGCTGGCCAATTGCCGCCGGCCTTGGCGGTGCCGTGGCGATTCTGATCGCCGCTATCGTGTTGTTCCAGACGCGAGCGCGGCCGGCGGCTCCAGCAATCGATCAGCAGATCGTCGATCAACCCGCTGCGCCGCCTGGTCAGGCGGAGGCGCTACCTTCCCATCTGACGGTCCCGCCCGCGCGGACCGCGCCTTTACCAGCGTTGGTCCCGCCGTCGCTTGGCCAGACGGTCGCGCCGCCGTCGCCTGCTGTTTCGCTTCCAGCCGTTCCATCGCCGCCCGCGGCTCCAACGGTTTTGCCTGCGCCAGCCCGAGGTGACCCCGATCCGGTTCCCACTCCCCCGCCGATCATCGACTCGAGCGTTGAGGAATTGCGCGTCGCTCGCGCAAAGTTCGACGCCGCGCTCTACGATCAGGCGATCGCGGATTTGAAGGGCATCGCGGCGCGAAATCCATCCAGCCCGAGCGCGCCGGCGGCGATTCTGCTGATTGGCAAAGTGTACGAACGGCAGAACCAGCCCGACGAAGCGGCAGCCGTCTACGTCGAGCTCCGCACCAAGCATCCGTCCAGCGCTGTCGTGCAGGAAGCCACGTTCTCGCTGGCCGAGCTCGTCCTCCGCTCGAAGCGCGCTGATCGGGACCAGGGGGCGCGCGAGCTCTTCGGCGAAATCTCGACCAATCATCCCGACAGTCCGTGGGCGCCACGCGCGCTCGCGCGCAAGGCGGGCGTCGAAGATCGCATGAAGCTGCGAGTCATGGACGCTCAGTTGAATGCGTCCGTGCCAGCCGCGCTCGTTTCGTATCGAACGCTGATCGAGCGCTATCCTGGCTTCGAGGCAGAAACGTCTCTGGCCAGGCTCGCGGACATGTACGAGGAGTTGAAGCGATTCGATCTTGCGGCCAGGTCCCTGGACGAGCTTTCGGCGAGGTTTCCAAACAACTCGCGCGACGCAGCCTGGCGCGCCGCCGAGCTGTACGACAAGAGGATCAAGGACGCGAATGCCGCACGCGCCGCCTACGCACGCGTGCCGGCGACGTCCCCGCACTACAAGGACGCGCAGAAGCGGGCGCAGCGCTGATCACGGCCGGCGGAGATTGATTCCTCGGGGCATCTGTCTGTCCTTCGTTCCTGGGCCCTGGTTCTTGGTCCGTCCCAGGCCCTTAGTCCGTCCGTCGACCCTGGTGCTTGGTCCGTCTCCTCATCCCTGGCCCATCCCTGCGTCCTTGAGGTCTCGAGCCTGAAAGCTTGAGGACGATGCGCGGCCTTCGGACTCTGGACGGACTCGGATCTTGGACGGACCTTGAACCCGGGGATGGACCTGGACCTAAGGACGGACTTCGGACCCTGGACGGACCAGGCACGAGGAACCAAGGCCCAGGGACTAATGGCCTCCATCAGGCATGTCGATCGACCAGCTCCTGCTTCGACTACAGGGTGGGAGGACGAAGCATCATGCACCAAATCACGCCGTTTCTCTGGTTCGACACGCAGGCCGAAGAGGCGATGAACCACTACTGCTCGATATTCAAGAACTCGAAAGTGCTCAACGTTCATCGCGCGAACGGCCGGGTGACGGGGGTTTCCTTCGAGCTCGACGGCCAGCGCTTCATCGGCCTCAACGGCGGGCCCCAGTTCAAGTTCACGGAGGCCATCTCGCTTCACGTGAGCTGCGAAACGCAGGCCGAAGTCGACGAGCTGTGGACGAAGCTGTCGGCAGGAGGCGAAGAAAGTCGTTGCGGCTGGCTGAAGGATAAGTTCGGTTTGTCCTGGCAAGTCATTCCGTCCGCGCTCACGCGGCTGATGAACGACCCGGATCCCGTCAAGTCGCAGGCCGTCGTGCAGGCGATGCTGAAGATGAACAAAATCATCATCGCCGACCTGGAAAAGGCCGCGGCCGCCGCCTAGGACGGTTTCAATTTCGCTGCATTCGCAACGGTCGGCTATCGATCACTCGAGCGCGGGGGCGTGGTCGACTCGCCGGCCTCCGCGCCTTGCTGGCGGCGCTGGACAGCTTCACGAGCGAGGCCGTCGAGCAGGCCATTCGAGCGCCGCCGCGGGGATCTCGCGTGGTCAACCGCGGCTTCCGGCCTGGCCTGACGATGCCGCGTCGATGTATCAGCTCGAGCCTCTCGCAGGAACAAGCACGAGCTGGGTGCTTGAGAGAGTCGGGTGACCCTCCGCGATCGACGCGGTCGGGCGCGCCTCCAGCTCGCGGTTGATCGGGGACGGGGATCACGCGAGCTCCACGCGGCGAGGCTCGAACGGCCTGCTCGCCGACAGCAGCGCAGCGGTCGGCAGCAGGACGCGGGAGGCGGGAACAGCCGGCACGCGTGACCGGACCATGATAAGGCCCCTGGACAATGGCTACACCGAAGTGGAAAGCGCTCTTAGCCCGCGACGGCCGTATCGCGTGAGCTTGGTCCATCTCTTCATCCTGACAACCTAAAGGTGTCTCGCGATATGCTGGGGTTCCTCTTGTTGCCCTAAGGGAGGAGCGCCCTGGAGAAGCTCGATATCCCGCAAGGCACGCTGGACCTGATGATTCTGACGATCCTCACCCGCGAGCCGATGCACGGCTACGGGATCTCGCAGCGGCTGGCCGCGCTCAGCCACGATCACTTTCAGGTGAACCCCGGCTCGCTGTTCCCGTCGCTGTACCGCCTCGAGCAGGACGGAAAGCTGAAAGCCGAATGGCGGCCCACCGAAAACAATCGCAACGCGAAGTACTACAAGCTTACCGCGTCCGGGAGGCGGCAACTGGAACAGCACCGGCAGCGGTGGGACTGGATCGCCTTTGCCATCACCAGCGTGTTGGAGGGTGCATGACGCTGATCCATCGGCTGGCGTCCATCATCTGCGGATGGTTCCGCCGGGCCCGGGCCGAGCAGGAGCTCGACGACGAGATGCGCGCGTTCGTCGAGTTGTCCGCGGCCGACAAAGTACGGGAGGGCGTTCCGCCCACGCAGGCGCGGCGTCAGGCGTTCCTCGAACTTGGAGGGATCGAACCGGCCAAGGAGCGCGTGCGGACGTATCGGCACGGCGCGCGGCTCGACGAAATAGGACGCGACATTCGCTACAGCTTCCGGATGTTCGCGAAGAATCCGGGTTTCACCGTGATTGTGCTGCTGACGCTCTCGCTGGGCATTGGCGCGAACGTCGCCATTTTCAGCCTGATCGACGCGTTGATGCTGCGGTGGCTACCGGTCAGCAATCCGCAGGACCTCGTGCAGGTCAAACTGCGGTACGAATCGGGCCCGTCGGAGAGCTTCTCCTATCCGATCGTCAGGGCACTCGCCGATCAGCACGACATCTTTTCAGGGGTTGCGGGGTTCAGCGGCATGCCGCTGGTCGTCGGTCCTCCCGGGTCGTTGAATCGCGTTCCCGGAGCGGTCGTCACCGGCGCCTTCTACGAGACACTGGGCGTGAATTCCGTCGTAGGCCGGCTGCTGGCGCCTGCTGACGACGAGCCCGGCGCTCCGCTGGCGGCGGTGATCAGCTTTGGCTATTGGGAGCGCGAGTTCGCACGCAATCCCTCGGCGGTTGGCCGAACGATTCTTGCGAACGGCGTCCCGGTGACCATCGTCGGCGTCAGCCCGCGCGGTTTCAGCGGGGCCAATGTCGGCGCGATCGCCGATATCACGATGCCGGTCGCGGCCATTCCTCGAATCAGCCCTGAAAGCGCCGCGCTCCTCGGTCCGGGTAATTTCTGGCTTCGAGTGCTCGCGAGGCCGCTGACAGGTATGCCTGTTCGCGAAGCCCAGGCGCGCCTGACGACCACGTGGACC
>JBKPDW010000031.1:0-4136 GCA_046728115.1 Acidobacteriota bacterium
CGTGCCGCTTGTGGATAGCCTGCACCTCATTGCTGATGCACGCACAGCCACCCAACACCAAATCGAGGCGCGGTCGCATCTCGAGGCGTCACGCGCCGAGCCTCAGTCGGCGCCGTCGGCCGGCGGTGCGACGACGACCGCGATTTTCCGCGTCTCCCGGGGCAACTCGGCCGTCCCGCTCGCCATGTCGATCGTCGGCAACGACCCGCAGCTGGGGAACTTCGTACCGAACACGGTCCTGATGCGCGACGATGGGACCGCGGGCGATGAGCGGAGCGGCGACGGAGTCTGGAGTTATCGCGCCGTCTTTCCCGCCGGTACACACATCGTCTACGTGTACACGAACAGCGGCGGTCGCGGTCGCTGGGAAGGTCTCGACGTTCCCTATATTCGCGAGATCGACATTCCCCGCTCGCATGGGAACGCGCCCGTCTATCTGCCCATTGAGACGTTCGGGCGGATCTACATGCAGGCGGACAGCTGGCACCCCGATGCCGCTGGGTACGATCTGATCGCACACGCGGTCGCCGACTCGATTCGCGCGTTCGATCGCTGAATCGCTTCAGCCCGCCACGACACCGTCAGCAACGCGAACGACACGGGTGGCGAATTCTCGCGCAAAGTCTTCGTCGTGGGTCGCTACTACCAGCGTCCGGCCCTGATCGAGCAGACCCTGAAGCAGCTCACCAAGCTCGTTGCGTCGAAGCGGATCGAGTGAGGCGGTCGGCTCGTCCATCAGCAGCACCGGCGGGTCGACGGCGAGCGCGCGCGCGATCGCCACACGCTGCGCTTCGCCTCCCGACAGCTCGCGGGGCAGCGCATTGGCGCGGTGCTGCACGCCGAATGCAGTGAGCAGTTCGCGGGCGCGCCGCTGGGCCTCGGCGGGCATCACGCCGAGCGCGTTCACCGGCGCCAGGCAGACGTTGGCCATCGCGGACAGATGCTCGAACAGACAGTGGAATTGAAACACCATGCCGACTTTGCGTCGAAGCGCTCGCAACGTTGGCGGGGGGATGGCAGCGCCGCCCTCGAGCGTCACGCCGTCCACGACGATGCGTCCCCTGGCAAACTGCTCGAGGCCGGCGACTGCCCGCAGCACGGTCGTTTTCCCTGAGCCCGACGGGCCCATTACGGCTACGAACTCGCCGCGCGAGACGTCGAAGCTCACGCCCGTCAACACCTGCCGCGCGCCTCGATTGAGGTGGATGTCGTCGATCTGAAGGACGCGGTCGTTCATGCCGTCGGCATTCTCCATCGCTGCTCGAGGCGTCGCGCCATTGCGGCGAGCGGCAGCGACATCGCGAGATAGAGGGCCGCGCACAACGTGCCGGGAATCACCCAGCTGCCAAGATTGGTGGCGAAGATCTGCGTCTGCTTGGTCAACTCGAGCACGGTGAGCACCGAGACGAGCGAAGAGTCCTTGAGCAGCGCCACGAAGTCGTTGGTCATCGGCGCCAGGGCGACACGAAAGGCCTGGGGTGCGCGCACGAGCGTCAGGACCTGGCGCTCGCTCAACCCGAGCGTGCGCGCAGCTTCCAGCTGGCCGACCGACACCGACTCCAGCGCGGACCGGTAGATCTCGCTTTCGTAGGCCGCGTAGTTCAGCGCAAGGCCAAGCAGTGCCGCAATAAACGCCGGCAGACGAATCGCGGCGGCAAGGCCGTAGTACAGGACGAACAGCTGCAGCAGGATCGGCGTGCCGCGAATGAGCTCTACATATCCCAGGAGGATCATGCGGGCCAGACGTCCCCCGTACACGCGTCCGGTCGCGATGAGGACGCCGATCCCGACAGCCAGCGCCATCGACAGACACGAGAGCAGAATCGTCACCGTTGACGCGCGAACGAGCGACGGCAGATACCGCTTCGCCGCTTCCCACCTGGACATCGACACGACGTTGGACGAGGTGTCGACGCCGATGACTGGCGCGACAGGCTTCCCTTGGAGAATCTGCGCATACAGCGCCGGCTGATCGTCGTTCCAGACGTGCCACTTCCGGAGGATCCGCTCCAGCGTGCCGTCGCGCATGGCACGTCGAAGCAGCTCGTCGATGGTGTCACGCAAGGGCCCGTTGGACGGCGAGAGCACGCCCACGTAATGTCCGACGGCGACCGTTTGCGGCTGAATCGCGATACCTGGCATCGCACGCTGCCGGCGCTCCGCCAGCACGTTGTCCAGCAGCACGGCATCCAATCGGCCCAGCACCAAATCGCTGAACGGATGCACGTCATCGTCGTACGAAACCGGACGAATGCCATTTTCCGATTCGGCTCGCAGCAGAATCTCGTACGCGATGGTGCCGGAGAGCGTGCCGACGCTCTTGCCCCGGAGATCGGCAAGCGTAGCCAGTCGCGCGCGGTCGGCGTCGCGAACGCTCAGGACCTCGCGGAATTCGTAATAGGGCACCGTTACCGCCAGCGTGGCGCGACGCGCGGGAGTGTCCTCGATGCCGCTCAGACCGATGTCGGCGTCGCCGCGACCGATCGACTGATCGATCGATCGGAAATCGATGTTGATGAACTCGGATCGGCGTCCGAGGCCACGTGCGACGAGCTCGGCGATCTCCACGTCGAACCCGACGAGTCTGTCAGGATACGACGGGTCCGCTTCGACGAACGGCGCGCCGCCTTCCGGATCGCCTGCCCACCGAAAGACGGGCGGTTGCTCCGAGGTGGCCGCGTGAACTGTTGGCAGACCGCGATAGCCTTCGCGAAGCCGCTCGCGCGGGCCGAATGCGACGAATGCCGCCGTCAGGAGGACACAAGCCCACCGGGACATCGGGGTAGATTGTATCTGGAGGACGCGATGGCCAACGCGGGCCGGAGGGACGGCAAGGACAGCAAACGCAGGAAGGGCATGAGGGCCCGGAGGGCGACGATCGCAGGTCTCGTCGTCGTGCTTGCGATTCCGCGTCTGTTCGACTCTGTGCACGCGCAGCAGAATCCAAACGCGCTCGCAAATTTCACGAAGGTCACGGCTCCGGTCATCGCGCTGACGCATGCGCGCATCATCGACGGAACGGGCGCAGCGGCTCGAGCGGATCAAACGATCGTCATTCGGGACGGGAACATCGCCGAGGTCGGAGACTCGTCGAGGGTGTCGCCGCCCGCTGGCGCCACGATCGTCGACCTCTCAGGCAGGAGTGTCATCCCCGGACTCGTGATGATGCACGAGCACTTGTATTACCCGACCGGCCCCGGCGTGTACGGCCAGCTTGGCGAGAGCTTCGTCCGCTTGTACCTCGCAGGCGGCGTGACGACGATGAGAACCGGCGGCAATACGAATGGTGTGATGGACATCATGCTGACGCGTCGCATCGCCGCCGGCGAGATGCCTGGACCCGAGATAGACGCTACCGCGCCCTATCTGAACGGGACGAGCACGTTTCTGCAGATGCACGCCGTGAACAGCACTGTCGAAGCGCGTGCGCACGTGGCGTACTGGGCGGGGCAGGGGGCGACATCGCTGAAAGCCTACATGCAGATCTCGCGCGCGGCGCTCAAAGCCGGTATCGAAGAGGCGCACAGGCGCGGGATGAAAGTCACCGGTCATCTCTGTTCAGTGACGTATTCCGAGGCGGCCGACCTGGGCATCGACAACCTCGAGCATGGCTTCATGCCCGCCACCGATTTCGTTCCCGACAAGCAGCCCGACGTGTGCCCCGGACAGGTGCGTGGCCAGCAGACCATCGCATCGCTCGACGAAACCAGCGTGTCGTTCGCCGGCCTCGTCCGCAAGCTGGTGGAAAAGCACGTCGCACTGACGTCGACGCTCACGGTCTTCGAAACCTTCACGCCAGGCCGTCCGATGCCGCCCGGGCTCGACGTACTCACGCCGCAGCTGCAGGACAATTTCCGCCGCGCGCGTGAACGCGTCACCGGCAACACACAGTCGGTGTACGCGACGTTGTTTGCGAAGGACATGGCGCTCGAGCGGGCGTTCGCGCGAGCCGGAGGCGTGCTGCTGGCCGGCACCGATCCCACCGGAGCTGGCGGAGTGATTCCGGGTTTCTCGAATCAGCGACAGATCGAACTGCTCGTCGAAGAAGGATTCAGCCCGGTCGAGGCGATCAAGATCGGCACGCTGAACGGTGCCACCTATCTCGGGCGGGACGCACGCATCGGCACGATCGCCCC
>JBKPDW010000032.1:0-11637 GCA_046728115.1 Acidobacteriota bacterium
GGCGAGTACTGTGCGCATGCAGCCCTCCCAGACACCAGCATATGTAATACCGAGCATCACTATGCCCCGGACTTTAACGCCGATTCTTGATTCCAGCGCATGATCTTTGAGCACCCGATTTCCTTCTCGGTCGATGGCGACGTCGTTCATCGCGATGAGCAGTCGACCAGCGGCCCTCCTCATTCGATTCGCAACGCCGTCATTGGATCCACACTCGCCGCCCTGCGGGCGGGCAGATAACTCGCGACGAGCGCCGCCGCGATCAACGCGACAGACGCGCCGGTGTACGCGCCAGCGTCTTCCGGCGTCACGCCGTACAGCATCGTCGACATTGCACGTGTCAGGGCGAGCGCCCCAAGAATGCCGAGTATGACGCCGATCAATCCGTCGACAACCCTTTCCTTGATGACCATTGCCAGCATCTCCGCGCCACTTGCGCCTATCGCCATTCGGATGCCAATTTCGCGTGTCCGTTGACTCACGGCATGCGACGTCACGCCGTAGACACCAATCGTCGACAGCAAGAGAGCGACTCCAGCGAAAAGGCCCAGCAGTTCCACGCTGAAGCGAGGAACGGCATCGGAGACGGCTTGCTCCATCGTCCGCACGTTCGAGATCGGCTGGTCTGGATCGACGGCATTGATCTCCCGCTGAATCGACGGGGCCAGAGCTGCCGGTGCCGTCGAAGTCCTCACCATGATGTACATGAACGCCGACGGAAACTGCCGGTGGGACAAGTACATCACCGGTCGCGGCGCCTCGTTCAGACGGAACTCCTTGATGTCGCTCGCCACGCCGATGACGGTCAACCATTGCGGCGCGGCGTCGACGGCCCATGGAACATCCGTCCGTGAAAAACCCGGACGGAGTCGTTTGCCGACGGGATCGACATTCGGCCATAACTGGCGGGCCATAGTCTCGTTGACGACCGCCACGCCAGCGGACTCAGGGCCGTCCAACGCCGCGAGGTCGCGACCTTTGATCAGCGACTGGCCCAACACGTGCAAATAGCCCGGCGTCACAATGTCGTAGCCGACGAATGAGCTGTCGTCGCCAGGCCGGCGCGCGTCAATCTCAATACGCGTCGTCATCGCCATCCCGAGAAACGGTCGAAAATTCACGGCGCCGGCGGCAATCACTCCAGGCAGACGCTCGATGCGGCTGACGATCTGGTCATAGAAGCGTTCGGTCGCCCGGCCTGGATACTTCGCTTGCGGGACCGCGACCTGCAGCGACAGCAAATGATCAGATCGAAACCCGGGACTCACGTGCGCCAAGCGCCAGAAGCTCTCGAAGAGAAGCGCGGCAGCGATCAGCAGCACGATCGACAGCGTGATCTCCGCGATCACCAACAATCGTCCTGTGCGCGATCGCCGCGACGACGAGGTCATCCGCAGGAACTCGGGCCGTGTCGTTTGGAACGCAGGGATCACGCCGAATAGAACGCCAGTGACCAACGCGACGACGACGCTGAACGCGAGCACGCGGAGATCCATTGCAGGCACAATCGGGCCGAACGTCGCCATCGTCTGATTCGTGCCAGCGTGTGGCAGCAGCGGAATCATCAAGTAAAGGGCGGCGCGCGCGACGACGACGCCACCAGCGGCGCCGGCGCCGGCGAGCACAATACTTTCGGTCAACAGCTGCCGAACGAGCCGCCATCGGGAGGCGCCGATCGCCGCTCGAATCGCAATCTCTCGTTGCCGAGCGAGCGCACGACCGACGAGCAGATTCGCAACGTTCACACAGGCGACCAATAAGAGCAATCCCGCCGCGGCCAGCAACACTAACAGGGCGGGACGCAGGTCGCGCACATCGCGCGTTGGATACAGCCGTACGGCCCTCGCTCCCCAGCCGGCGTTCGTGTCGGGGTATTCCTGCACGAGCTGACGAGTAATGCCGTCCAGTTCCTGCTGCGCTTGCGCGAGTGACACGCCCGGGCCGAGACCACCGAATCCCATCACGGAATGGTTCTGCCGATTGCGCATGCCAGCTTCGACCGCGAAGGGCATCCACAAATCGAGATCCGGCTGATAAAACTGATAATCCGACGGGAGTACGCCAATGACGGTCAACGGCCGTGCATCGACAAGGATCGTGCGACCGACGATCGCCGGATCAGCCGCGAAGCGGCGCGTCCAGATGGCATGCGAGAGCACGACCACCTGATCGTGGCCGGGCTGCCCTTCTTGGTCGTCGAACGTGCGACCGAGCGCAGCGTCCACGCCGATCATCGAAAAAAAATATGGTGACACTCGCACGCCACGCACTGATTCGGGCACGGCAGTGTCGGTTCCAGTACCGTTGAGGGAGAAGTACCAGTTCCGCCACGCGGCAATCATGTCGAAGGCATGCGAGCGTTCCCGCCAGTCGATCAAGTTGCCGGGGGACGGCGGCACTTCCGCGTCGGCTTGGACTTTCTGCGGATGCGTGTCGAACAAGCAGACCAGCCGGTCGATGTGCCGAAAATGGGGCGGTCGGAACAGCAGGTTGTCGACGACGCTGAAGATCGCGGTGTTGGCGCCGATGCCCAGGGCGACGCAAATAATGGCGACGAAAGTAAAGCCGGGGCTTCGGCGCATCATGCGCAACGCGTAGGGAATGTCCTGCCACAGTCGGGCCACGACACGCTGGCGCTCATCGTCGCAGGCTTCCCGAATCTGCAAGACGCCGCCAAATTCGAGCCGCGCGCGACGGCGCGCGTCTTCAGGGGCGACTCCGGAAGCAATGAGGTCGTCGAACCGTTCGTCGATGTGAAACTGGAGCTCCTTCTCGACCTCGTTGCCTCCCACGTTCGCTCTCCGCTACCTGGCGGTCTGAAGCACCAGCGCAATCGCCTGACTGAGACGCTTCCATTCACCACGCTCGACTTCCAGACGTTTGCGGCCCGCTGCCGTCAGCGTGTAGAACTTCGCCTCGCGGCCGCTGTCCGCGGTTCCCCACTCGGTGCGCAGCCACTGACGCTTTTCCAGGCGGTGCAACGCAGGATAGAGGGAGCCCTGCTGCACCTGCAGCGCTTCGCGCGAGATTTGGTTGAGCCGCTGCGCGATGGCGTAGCCGTGAAGCGGGCCGAGAGACACGATCTGCAGGATCAGCAGGTCAAGCGTGCCTTGGAGAAGATCGGTTTTTGTCGAAGACCTAGACATTCGACATATCATTGGGCGGAATGTCGCCGAATGTCAAGGACACCAGCGCCAGGATGCAGGCCCATCGACCTGTTGACGCTGGCGTCAGCAATTGCTTCGAACGGACTCCGCGTTGCCGATCTCCGTCGCCCCTCGGTGCGACGGGCCATTCTCCGGCAAGCTGATCAGCGCAAATAGACGCTCGTCGGACCAACATCGGTTCTCGGTAAGCACACCCAATTTCGTCAGGGCCCACCCTTCGTCGGGACGTCCTCTTGGGCGAAGTGTGCAGCGATCTCACGCTGCTGGGGCGTCAGCTCGAAACCGCTCCGCCCGATGGCAAGGAATTCGTCGGAAGGCCAGGTGGCCCGCATCAGGCCGCGCGGGGTATGCTCCTTCGACTTCAGCAGATAGTGGCCGAGCTCGTGCGAGAGGGCGCGGCCCAACGCTCGCCCGACCAGGATCTCGTGTGCGAAGACTGTGGTGTCGTCGACGCCCGCCGTGCGGAGAATCAACGCTTCCGCGCTGGCTCGAGACAAGTAGACGGACGGTTCGGGACCATCGGCCGTGAATAGGACCCACCCCAGCGCCCTCTGCTCTGTCGCAACGCCTTTTCGGCGATCGTCAAACGTGACATCGAGCTCCCATCTACGCACGACGTCTTTCGGCGTGATTCGGTGCCAGTCGAGTGTGATGCCCGTCGGTGCCCAGATCGCTTCCGCCTCGGCGAAGATTCGATTCACGAGCGACTCCTCGATGTCCCGCGGTGCAAAGACGCCGACCGTAAGCACACGCGGATCGTGCCGATCGAGCGAAACCGGCGTCTGTGCTGCGGCCGAGGCTGCCGTCGAGACGCCGCTCGAATGCACCAGCAGGATCGTCAAGCACCAGGCAATCATCCCCCTGTTCGTCATGACCGCCTTCACACCCTTCAGCGAACGACAACCGTCCCGACCATGTCCGGATGAATCGCACAGTGGTATCGAAACGTTCCCGCGGTCTGGAACGTGAACGAGAACTGTCGGCCCGGAGCCACTATCCCCGAGTCCCAGCCATTCGCGTCCGACGTCGACGTGTGGGATTCCGCGTCCGTGTTCATCCACGTCACCGTCGCGCCCACCGCCACGTTCAGGTCGTCAGGCGTGTAGGCTCTGTTTCTAAGCGTTGCTGCGTTCATGGGAATCGTGACGGATGACCCTCCGCCCGCCATCGCTGCCGGTGATGTCATCGGTGACGGTGACATGGACGACGACGAATAGCCGCCTGCGCACGCATTCGCGACCATCAAGGTTGCCGAAACAAGAACCAGACGCGCCGGGAACATCGGACCCTCCAAGTCTGAGTCGCGTGAGCCCGCGTGTTCCGTGTGCCGGGGCGTGGCGGCGTAAGTCCAACCCTTACGGGTGCCAAATCGCCAGACGTCCTCGAATATTCCAGGATGTGCGAAACAGGCAGGGATCGGCAGGTATACCTGCGGGGCTTCGAAACGCGCTGCGACTCTCACTCAAGTAGGGCAGGGCGACGTTATCTCTTTCGCGGGAATAATTCGAAAGCTCAGCGTGTCTCTGAAAGCCGGTATCGAGCGCTTGCAAGCGTCTTAGAGGCAATGTTACGAATGGATGGCCGATCCGACGCGGCTCCACCATGCTGCCGGTTCAGGACACCCGTCCGTTCTTTCGCCCTCTGGGCATCGAGCTCGTCGAGTTGCACGGCTCGCTCGCTCCGGCAACCCTCGGTATGCCAATGGCCGGGTGAATGCGATACGTCACCGGCATGGGAAGCTCCTAATCGAATCCAGCCTTCTTCTCTTCTTCCGTTTGCTCAAACAGCTTGTCTGACATCGTGGTTGACGACAACTCTCCCTCCTCGAAGTAGAGCTCGGCCTGAATGACGATGTTCACATTCAGGAATTGGTGTCCGCCGCTCACGTGGGCCTTCGCGGGGACGACTTCCTTCGGGTGGAGCCGATCCGTGGTCACATTGGACCGCCCGGGCACCTCGACTATCAGGCCTCGTTCCAGATCCGCCGCCGACGGAAGTTCTCCGGTAATCGAGACCGCAAGTATCTGATCGAAATCCGGCGCATTTGAAATGAGATGCGTCAACAACATCTCCTGATCGTCGCTGCACAGGAAGTACGTCAACGACGGCAGCTTGTCCCCGCCTTCGAAATTGTGAGCATGCACGATTCGCTTGACGCGAACGTCGATGTTCTGCAGCGGACCGACGGGGGTGCCGCCTTTCTCGAGATGCCCGCGAAACACATTCGCCTTGAACTGCGTCCGCCGAGCGTGCGTTGAATCCGGCTGAAACAGTTCCTGTAACACGAACGATTCGGGTTGCACCGTATAAAACCTGACACTCGCATTCCTCGCCCGATCCGCAAAATACACATCGTCGACATTTCTTCCGTCTTTCACGAAGTTGGCCTCGACAACCACTTGCGCGTCGTGAGGCGGCATGAACATCGGCAGATGGGACAGGAAGATCCCGTGTGCGCCAACCAAGGCCATGTTGTGAACCGCTTTGACGTCTCCGTGATCGTGGGTGTGCATGGGAGGCTCCTTCATGCTGACTTCTGCCGACGTGAAATGGTCGGTGGCGAACGAAGGAAGCGGCGATGTTATCGAACACTTGCGGCGGTCCAGAGTCTAACCGTACCGTCTGCATCAGCGCCAGCAAGAGTTTCTCAAACCGGTTGAGTGACGATGTTCATCGAGGTTTCGAGGAGTATCTGACACAGGTCTGACACAGCGCCGAAGATGGGTTACGCCGACGATCACGGAGAGGTACCTACCAGTACTGTGCAAGTGGGCACATGCGCGCAGCGTGTTACGAGAATTCAGAGTGCAGCTGGAATGCAGCTGAAGGTCGGCATCTTCCCGACTCGACTCCCGAGCCGGAGGTTTTCTTTAGAGATTCGCCCCGCGTACCTCGGACGTGAGTCCGACGAGTCGGGCGCCCCTGCGAAAGAGTGTCTGGCCGTCACGGTCGAAGGGGAACGCCGTGAAAAAGTCCGCCAAGCGGTAGCGCGGGGAGGTGTGCCGCACGGCGGCGACGTGTGCGCGCGCTTGCTCAAGCGACCCCGCCAGTGCCAGGCAACACGCGGCGATCGCGTGGATGTGAGGAAATGCGTTGGGGCGCGCAGCCGCTTTGACCGCCCAGCTCGCGCCCTCCTCGAAGCGCCCCAGGCGGACGAGCGCCATCGCCCGCGTGGCGAGCATGCCGAACAGCATCGGGTCGAACGGGCTGAGGTGGCGCGAGTAGTCGGCCGCGCTGATGGCCGCGTGGGCGTCCCCAACAATCGAGTGAACGAAGGAGAGGTTATAGTGACCGAGCGCGAAGTTCGGACTCAGTTCGATCGAGCGCGTGAGCGCGTTGATCGATTCGTCGGGCTGACCCCGCAGCATGAGTGCCCGGCCCATCGCCCAGTGGACGGCCGGGTCGCGCTCGTCGGCCATGAGCCCCTGAGCCGCGGCTCGATACGCCTGCTCCATGCCCGCTGCTCGATCGTTCCAGTTCTGGAACGCATCTTGGAAATGCGTGAACGAGAGTCCCGCGTAAGCGCGAGAACGTCGGATCCAGGCGGAGCGCCGTCTCGAAGAAGTGTCGGGCGTGCTCGTCGTCGGCCTGGCGGTACTGGTACATGTGCCAGAGGCCCCGATGGTGTGCGCCCCATGCATCCAACGAGCTTGGTGGCTTCAGGATGGCCCGATGGCGTTCGAGGGTTTCGATCTCGCTGGCGATCGACGCGACAATGCGATTGCCGATCTCGTCGAGGACCTCAAAGGCATCGTCGAACATGAGGGTGAAGATCTCGGCCCAGACGATCCGGGCGCTACGCGTTTCGGCCAGCTCGACGGTCACTGTCAGTCGTGTCCCCCGCACGCGTGTCGAGCCGCTCACAACATGTCGGTGCCTGGTTCGCGGGGCTCCTGAATCGCAATGCCCGTCGCCGTGCGCGCTGTACGCCAGGCGGTGCGAATCGACGTGCTCTCGAGACCTTCGCGTTCGAACAGATCGATGGTCGTTGCCAGGTGGCCTTCGGCTTCGCCAATCTTGCCTCGTCGCGCGAGCGCCTTGAAGAGGCACTCGTGCGCCCGCTGATCGAACGGCGCGAGCTCGAGCCACATGTCGAGGTACACGCAGCGCCTAGGTCATCCGGGCCGCGCATGACGAGCTGCTCGAGCACCGCCATGCGACAGCTGCGAAGCCGACGACGCTGTGCGGTCAGCCAGGCAGTAAACACGGGGCTGCCGTCAATCGCCAGACTTTCGAGAGAAATCCCCCTCGAAAGACGCCGCAAGCGCCCCGAGTCGCTCCGGAGACAGCGTCTCGATCCCGGCCTCGGCGGCCCGCAGGACGTCGACACGTCCACCAGACACTGCGACAGATCCAGCTGAACGGTGTCCCCATGCGTATGCACTCGCCGGCACGCCCGGTCGTCGAGCAGGCCACGGATCTGGCTCAGGCACCAACGCAGTTCGCCATAGCCACGGCCGGTCTCAGACCTTCACGATGAGGACGCGCCTCGGCAGCGCATTCGGATCGACGTTGGCCACGCGCGTCACCTTACGGCCTGCCTTCGTCATCGCGGTCACTTCGACATCGACCTTGCCGTCGACTGGCAACCCCATGTGAACCGGGACGACGCTCTGCGAGCAGTAGCCGCTGCCCGTGTCGACGAGCCGGCCGCCGAGCACTTTGCGAGTGCCCGGCGCGTAGACGCGCACTTCGGATCCGGCGCGCGTCGCATGTCCGTGTGAATGGACCACCTTCACCTGAATCGATCGGCGCGCCCGGTCTGGCGCAAGGACGTTGCGGAACAGATAATGCCCGCCGGTCGGGTTGTTGTTCGCGAGCGCCAGGTCGATCGCGCCGTCGCCATCGAAGTCTACCCACTGGACGCCATGCGTCGCGCCGTGCTTGGCGATAACCTCCACCATGGCATTGGTGAACGTGGCGCCATCGCGGTGATACAGAAAATCGTGTTCGTTCAGCGGCATGTCGATGTACGACGACACATACAGATCGGGCCAGCCGTCATTGTCGTAGTCGCCCCAGTTCGACGGCGTCGCGCGGTCGCCGCCAAAAACCCCCATCGCCTGCGCGACCTCTGTGAATCGGCCGCGGCCGTCGTTGTGAAACAGAAAGTTGCGCCCGTATCCGGCGACGAAGAGGTCGAGGCGGCCGTCGTTGTCGTAGTCGACCACGCTCGGTCCGTTGCTGCCGAAGTTGGCCGGCCGTCCCTCGGCGTCCATGCCGAGCTCGTGCGCGACGTCGACGAAACGTGAGCCGTCGTTCCTGACCAGTCCGTTCAACGTGCCGTCCTGATTCGCGGTGAAGAGGTCGAGCCGGCCGTCCTCGTTCATGTCGAACCAGACGGCGCCGACCGTCTTTCGCGAATCGTCGACGCCCATGTCCTTCGCGACGTCGACGAAGCGGTTACCTTCGTTGTGGAACAGCATGTTCGGCGCGTCGCGGAACGCCACGAAGAGATCGACGCGGCCGTCGTTGTCGAAATCGATCCACGACACCTGACGCGTCTCGCCTTTGACGTCGACTCCGAGCTCGTGTGCCACGTCGATGAACCGCCTGCCGTCGCCGTCGTTGCGATACAGCTTGTTCGCGGCGTTCGATCGACGTGTGAAGCCGACGTATAAGTCGATGTGGCCGTCTGCGTTGAAATCGCCCCAGGCGGCCGCGCGGGTGTCGGTGAGATCGCCCAGGCCGAGGCTGTCCGCGATCTCGACGAACGTCCCGTGATCGTTTCGATACAGCCGGTTCGCGACGCCGTCCTTGAAACCGACGAACAAATCGAGCGCGCCGTCGTTGTTGAAATCGGCCCAGCAGTTGGGCTGGCCGCCCGCGACGGCGAAGAGATCGGGCTGAACGAGCTCGAAGCGCTGAGCGGTGGTCGGCGTCTGCCATGCGGACAACCGACGAGCGGCGAGCCCGCCCGCGAGACCCAC
The DNA here is from genome assembly GCA_046728115.1 of Acidobacteriota bacterium. Classification (GTDB taxonomy): domain Bacteria; phylum Acidobacteriota; class Vicinamibacteria; order Vicinamibacterales; family CAVVIG01; genus CAVSWN01. The sequence continues at coordinate 9,098 of JBKPDW010000032.1, forward strand.
CACTCCCGTCCGCACGAACCTGCGCCGGCTGAGCGCCATCGTCTCCTCCTCTGTGCCGCGATCAGATCAAGGCAACGTGCCGCGATTGGATCAATGTTGGCTGCTTCGATTGGCTGGTGCGGGAGACGGCAGCGGCTTGCGCGGCAGCTTCTCGTCCCGCATCGCCGTGTTGTACGCGAACGTGGCGACTACGACCGCCATCTGGACCAGGTCGTCCCGCTGAATCCGATCGACGACGTCCATGTTGGAATGGTGGGTTCGCGAGTTGTACTCGAGCCGATCCTGCATGAACTGAAACGCGGGAATGCCTACTTCGTCGAACGACAGGTAGTCGGATCCTCGGACCGATTGCGGCGTCAGCGTCGTGATTTCGAGGTCGCGCAGCGGCTTGATCCACGGCTCGAAGATCGGAACGATCGCGAGGTTGCCCTGCATCCAGACGCCGTGGATGCGCCCGGTGCCGTTGTCGAGGTTGTAATAAGCCGAGATCTTCTGGTGCTCGGGCTTGAGCATCATAGTCTTCGGATCGGCCATGTGCGCCTGGACGTACGCTTTCGAGCCGAGGAGTCCTTCTTCCTCGCCGCCCCACAGGCCGAGCCGGATCGTCCGCCGTGGCTTTGCCCCGATCGTCTTCAGGATGCGCATCGCCTCCATCATCACCGACACGCCGGCTGCGTTGTCGGTCGCGCCCGTGCCGGTGCCCACGCTGTCGAGATGCGCGCCGAGCAGCACGAACTCGCTGGCGAGATCGCCGCCAGGCAGATCGGCGAGGACATTGAACCCGTTGGCGTCGGCCTCGTCGTAGAACTCGGCTTTGATCTCGAGATCGACCTTGACCGGCAGCCCCTTGTCGAGAATGCGGAGCATCCGGTTGTAATGTTCGACAGCGAGCGTTACGGCCGGAACGACCTTGCCCGCATTGGCCGCATCGCGCGGACCGCCGGCGCTCGGAAAGATGGTGCCGCCGTCGGTCCGCTGCGTCCGCCACGACATCTGGTTGTCGCCGGGCACGATCGACTGGTCGCTGCCGCGATCGAAGACGGCTGCGACGCGCTCCTGAAGAAAGAACTGCTGGATCTTGTCGGCCAGGCTGGGTCGCGGGCCGCCCGCTGCGCCTTCTCCGCCGGCCGGCGTCGCCGCAGGAATCGGCATCGTCATCGCTTCCTTGAGGAGCGCGTCGTTCCACCGCTGGACGACAATGCCCTCGAGCATCTTGACCTCGCGCGCTCCCTGCGACAGGACGATCTTGCCGGCAAGCTTGCCGCGGTACTCCTCGAAGTCGGCGTCGGAGTGAATGTCGACCCTGACGACGTCCGCCGTGATCACGCCGGGCGTGCCCGGCGTCCACGACTTCGGCACGCCGATGATCGGCAGCGCTTGCGGCTCGATCATGTTGGCACTGAACTTCTGGAGCCCCCAGCCCTTGCCGAACGGCCATTTCTCCTCGTGCACGTTCGCGAGGCCCCACGATCCGAGACGCTTGGCCACCCACTCTCCGGCTTGTCGCATCGCCGGAGAGCCTTGCAGCCGGGGACCGTACACGTCCGACAGCCAGCTCACGTGATCCATTGCCTGAGAATGGCTCAGGCCTTCATCGCGGATCTTGGAGAGCATGCCGTAGTCGATCGTTCCCGCGTCCTGTGCGTGGACGAGGGCGGTCAGCGCGATACACGACAGAAGAGCGGCCATCAATAGTCGGTGCATCATCGGCTCCTCATGCGTCAGAAATCGAACCGGAATCCGAACTGCTGCCGGCGTTTGGGCCCAGCGCCCTGCGGCAACCCGAACGCGCTCGACTGCAGGCTGCCCTGATACTGCGTGAAGTTCGTCGAGTTGAAGAGGTTGAAGATCTCCCAGAAGACCGAGACGGCGCGGTGTCCGCCGAGCCTGAAGTTCTTGCTCAGGCGTAGATCGACGGTCGACTCGCTGTCGCCGCGCCGGCTGTTGCGCGGTTCCGGTCTGGCGAAGACGATGGTGCTGCTGCTGACGCTATAGGGCAGCGCGCTCTGGTAGCGCGCGATGCCGGCCAGCTGAATGTCGAGCGGGAAGATGTACGAGAAGTCGGTCACCACCACGTGCCGGCGATCCTCGTTGGTCGGGCCGATGTCGATCGAGAGGTCGAGTGGATTGGTGGCGGCGCCGCCGCCCACGCCGCTCGCAAGGCTGTTCGACGTGCCCTTCGCCAGCGTGTACGACAGCCCGCCGCGCAGCGTCGCGCCATGATACTCGACGCGCGAGACGAGGCCGTCGTAGTGAATCCAACCGAGGTTCTGGTACATGTTGATCGCGCTGAACCGCGGATCGATGCCGACGTACTGGCCGTTGACGAGCGCCAGGTTGACGTTCCGCTGCACGATGACGTCGTGGCCGCGCGAGAAGACGTAGTCGGCCTGGATGGCGATTCGGTTCTCGAACTGATGCGTGAAGCCGATCGACGCCTGGGCCGTATAGGGGACGTGGAAGTTCGGGTCCATCGCGGTTGCGGTCTGCTGCGGCGTGCCGAGCACGGAGAGGTCCGGGAAATTCGGGAAGTATTGATC
>JBKPDW010000033.1:0-13826 GCA_046728115.1 Acidobacteriota bacterium
GGTCAGACGTTGGCCATGGAAGGGATGTTCGCCTTCTTCTTAGAATCGACGTTTCTCGGTCTGCTCGTGTTTGGCGAGCGGCGGCTCGGACGGCGCGGCCATTTTCTTGCGGCGCTCGCACTCTTTCTGGGCAGTTGGCTCTCGGGATACTTCATCGTCGCCACGAACGCCTTTATGCAGCACCCGGTCGGACATCAGATCGGCCCCGATGGCCATCTGCATCTGGCCGACTTCTGGACGTTTGTGCTGAACCCATGGGCTTTGGCGCAATACGTGCACACCATGGTCGCTGCGGTCGTGACAGCGTCGTTCGTGATGGCGGCTGTCGGCGCCTTCTTCGCCCTCCAACACACACACCGAGAGCAGGCGAGGATCTTCATACGCGTCGGGGTCATCGCGGGTCTCCTGTCGAGCGTGCTGGTCGCGTTTCCAACCGGAGATCTACAAGCGAAGCTGGTGGTCGCCCACCAGCCAGTCGCCCTCGCAGCCATGGAGGGCCGCTTCGAAAGCGGCGGGATGGCCGAGATTAATGTGATTGGCCAGCCCAACGTACGAGAGCGGAGGCTCGACAACCCGATTCGCATTCCCGGCATGTTGAGCTGGCTGGCCTACGGCCAGTTCCACGGCAATGTTCGCGGTCTGAGCGAGTTCCCCGAAGACACCTGGCCGGACAACATCGAGCTGCTGTACTACGCCTTTCACGTGATGGCGGGACTGGGCACGCTGTTCATCCTGTTCCTCGCCATTGCGACGGTTACCGAATGGCGGGGTCGTCTCGACCACAGTCGCACGCTCTTGTGGATGCTGATGCTCGCGTTTCCGTTTCCGTATATTGCGAATACAGCAGGATGGATGACGACCGAGCTGGGCCGGCAGCCGTGGCTGGTGTACGGCAGCCTGCGAACCGTCCACGGCGCTAGTCCGTCGGTTCACGCGGGCACGGCGCTCTTCACGCTGATCGGATTTTGCGGGCTCTACTTCGTCCTGGGGCTCTTGTTCCTCTATCTCATCGGACGCGAGATCGTGCACGGACCGACAGACCTGGATGCGGGCGATTTCGGGACCGCTCCGGGGAACGCAGCGGAGGCGCCACGTGGTTGAACTCTGGTACGGGATCGCCGCCGTCATGCTCGCGACGTACGTCGTCATGGACGGCTTCGACTTCGGCGCCGGCGCACTCCACCTCTTCGTGGCCCGGAACGACGCGGAGCGGCGTCAGGTGCTGGCGGCGATCGGCCCGTTCTGGGACGGTAACGAAGTCTTTCTGCTCGCAACGGGCGGCGTGCTCTTCGTCGCGTTCCCGAAAGTACTTGCGGCCGGTCTCTCCGGCTTCTACTTTGCTATCTTCCTTGTCCTGTGGACACTGATCCTGCGCGGCATCGCGATTGAGTTTCGCAGTCACAACGAGCACGCCCTGTGGCGAACCGCCTGGGATTTTGTCTTCGGCGTCGCGAGCACGCTGCTCCCGGTGCTCTTCGGCGCGGCACTTGGCAACCTGCTCCGCGGGCTGCCACTCAATCAGGAGGGATGGTTCTCACTCCCGCTCTTCACGGACTTCACGACCGGTGGCGAGGTCGGCATTCTCGACTGGTACACCGTACTGGTGGGCGTGTTCGCACTCCTCGCCATCGTTGGACATGGCGGCACATACCTGGCCTGGAAGACCGACGGGGCCGTTTTCGTGCGCAGTCGTTGGACCGCCAAGTGGTGTTACGGCGTTGTCGCCGTGCTGTGGCCGATCGTCACGATAGCAACGGCGACCGTAAACAGGCACATATACGATGTCTTGCTCGACCGGCCACTCGCCTGGCTGGCACTGCTCGTCGCGCTCGTGGGCCTCGTGTACGTCGCGCTCGGCTTGCGTGGCGACCGGCCGCTCCAGGCGTTTCTGGGCTCGAGCACGTTCCTCGCGGGCCTGCTGGGCGCGACGGCGGCGCTGGTGTTCCCGGTCATGCTGCGCGCGACTGCCGGCGACGCGTTGTCGCTGACGGCCTACAACAGCGCGGTGCCCACGACGAGCCTCCGGATCGCGCTCGGATGGTGGGTGATCGCAGCGCCGCTGGCCGTCACCTACTTCGTCGTCTTGTTCCGTATGCATCGCGGCAAAGCCGTCGCATCACGCCATCGCGAAGGTTACTGAGTCAAGGCATCTCCCACACCTGAAGTGTGGTGACATAAATGCCTGGAGGCCTGAGTAGCCTGGCGGCCCGGCTGTTCGTGCGCACGTCCAGGGCCGCAGAGAGTACCAAGCAGACGGGTCGATGAGCGCGGCCCGTCCGCTCGGCGATCGATGCCGCGCCTTACCGAACCGCCGGAGGCTCGGTCTTCGGGTTGAACGCGTCGCACGATACGTTCGGGTTCCAGTTCGCGAACGTCCCGGTCGGATTATCCTTCCACGCCCACACGTGCAGCGTGTAGAACGGATCCAGCGCGAAGCGGTTGGGGCTGTCGAACAGATGGAACAGCTGACCGTTCAGCATCGGCGGTCCCTCGCCCTTGTGCTTGGCCTCCCACTCGTCCTTGAAAACGATGAAGTCGGCGCCCGTGAGGCGGATCCCGCCGTTGCGCGTCGGTTCGAACAGGAGAATCTCCGGCTCGTTCGCATTGACGTCGCCGTCATGCAGGATGTCGCCCCTCACGAAATGGAGCCCCATTGCGCCGAAGTCGCCGCCGCTGACGCATCCGAACAGCAGCGCGTACGGGTCGCCCACCTCGCTCGGATCCCTCACGTTCTTGAATTGCGCCGTTGCGTCGCGAACGGCGTTGACGAGATCGTTCTGCTGCGGCGTCAGCTTCTGCGGACCCGCGGGTCCGCCGCCGTGATCGTCGTGGCCCTGAGCTCGACCCTGTATTGCCGATCCCGTGACCATGAGCAGCACGAGCAGCGGATAGCCAATCGCCTGTGACAGTTGTCGAGTGTGCATCGAAGAAACCTCCGTCCAGTCTGCGTCGCCAAAGGTGAGCGACGCGGATCGCCACGCCGTGGCGCCTGCCTGTGTGGGACGCTGGTCGAAGAAATCTTTCGGTGGCATTTTGATGTTGGTCCAACCCGATCGGTCGCGGTACCGAGAGCTCGATGAGTCCGCTCACAGCCAGCCGAAATCTGCCTCGGAGTCGGTGCGCTCTGTGGTGCCGGGGCTATACGCCGCGCGTCTTCTCTCCGTTTGCGGCCGAGTATGCGGCGATTGGGCTGTCTGTCAATACCCATGTCGAGCCACTTCTGATCGAACGGCCGCTTCTCGGCCCTGACGCCGGCGCCTTCGAGCGTGCGCACGAACGCGCCGAGCACCTGTTTCGTATCGTCGTCGCATGGGATCGTGCCCACATCGTCGAGCCATGCGACTCGACATTCGCCAATCGCCTTCTTCGCTGCCGGCTTCGTCGCCAAATGCAGGAAGTAGTTCCACGTCGGCTGATTGATGAGCGACCAGGCCAGCTCGATGTCGGCCATCGTGCGCGCCAGCGGACCGACGCTCGCCATGGCGACGAATCCGCCGCGGTGGTTCGGCGCGGGCGGCACGTGACCGTCTCCATGCATCGTGGCGTTTTCCAGCGATGGGATATGGCTTCTTCGGCGCCCAGGGCCCGGAGGGAAGCCGGCTGTTCGTCAGCAGCCTCGTGAGCCACGCATGCTACGGAATCGGGCTATGGTTGGGCGTTCGGATGAGGCCTGTCGTGACACGCTCGGCATATACGCCCAGTGGCCGGGAAGGACCTTCCGGTGAGCGGCCTCCTCGAAGTCGAGGGCGCCATCGCGGGTGGTCCATGGAGCCTCCGAGGATTGGCGAACGTGAGCGCATCACTTTGGAGATCCTCGAGGTAGAAGGAAACTACCCGTGGATCGATCGCGAAATCAAATACTGCGCGACCGTGATCGCCAGGCGGTTGCAATGAGAAATCTGAGAATCAGCCTGAAATCTGAAATGTGGATCACTTGATAGGCACGCGTTGTCGAACGTCATCGAACCAGTTCAATACGATGATCATCTGCGACGCGGAATCAAGAGGGTTCGTCGATGTCACACCGATGACATGCTCGCCATCTGGCATTGCGTCGACATTGCGACGGGTCGCCGTGGAGCCCTCGAATCGCGGCCCGCGCAGAAAGAGTGTCGGCCGGCCAAAGACGACACGCGGAGTAGTCGCCACCGGGATTGCCGAGCTTTGGGGTCCCGAGTTCAGAATCATCACGCCGCGCTTTGCGAGCCAGAACGGATGGCCCCCTAGCTGGGGAACCAGATACTTCGCTTCGGCACCGGGAAACGGCTGAACGTAGACGTGCGAAGGGGTGATGCCCGGTTCTCGCGATTGATACGCGACCCACCGCCCATCGGGTGAGAAGACCGCCTCGATCTGGTCGGCCGATTGAGCGTTGCCGAACGGCCTTATCCTGCGGTCGGCCATCGACATCGCCCAGAGCGTGTATTGCCGCTCCCTCTGGGCGGCAACCAGCATGTGAGCGCCGTCCGGAGACCAGGCCTGTGGCGAATGAGCCGCTCCGGCTTCTGGTTTGGTCAACCGCTCGGCGGCGCGGGACGACCCGTCTGCGCGTTGCCTGAAAATCGCGAGATCGCCCTCGCGGTCAGATTGGAACGCAATCCATTGGCCGTCAGGTGACCAGATCGGCGCGCGGTTCTTTCCGTCGAAGGTAAGGCGGCGCATCGGGCTCGTGCCCGCCACCTCGTAGACCCAGACAACCGCCTCCTTGTCGTCCTCGGTTGCGAACGCTATCGACTTGCCATCCGGTGATGCCCGGGGTGAGCGATAAGAACCCGGAGGCAGATTGAGGCGGTGCACCGTGCCCTTGCTGTCGAAGAGGGCCAGATCCCAGTCGCCGCCTGCCGGGTTGGCCGGTCCCGGCAAGTAAACGAGCGTGCCGCTCGCCGAGTAGGCGAACTGCACAGATCCCGGGGCGCCCCCAGTGAATCCACCCCTTCGAACGCCTTCGACGACCGGCACCGAGGCGCCTGTGATCTCGAGTCGTCGCGGATCGAATGGTGCTGCGACCAGCACTCCGCCGACCGCAAACACGAGATGACCGGTCGGGAGGTACCGACCTTCGGTGCCGCCATCGATCAGCCTCTTGCGCGCGCCCGTATCGAGCGTCTGCACGACGACTTGCGCCTTGTCCCAATCTTCCACCGCCTTCTTGAGCGTGAAGAGAACCGCCCGGCCGCCGGGCAGCATCTGCGGGGCAGTTGCAATCTGGTCCGCGCCAACCGGAACGATCACTTCCGGCGTTCCGCCGTTGGCAGACACTCGCAGGATTCCCTTCCCCGTCTGACCGAAGACGACATCGTGCTCGTCCCAGCTGATTCCGTACAGCGGATCGGGCGCTGGACAGATCGTGACCGGCGCGCCGCCGGCCAAGGGAAGCCGCTTCAGCGCCCGCTCGGCTGGCGAGAAAAACGCGACCGACTGGCCGTCAGGCGCGAACACGACGTTCACCACGCCGCCGTTCATTTCGCTTCCTGCAATCGCATGGGCCTGGAGGCTCCCCATCGATCGCACATACAGCCGCTGATTGGCGATGTACACGAGGTTCGATCCATCCGGCGACAGGGCCACGACGTGCCGGCCAGTGTTCGTGAATTGCTGCCCTTCGGGAAGTGACATCGAAAAGCGCGTGATCGTTCGCGCGGGCTCCGGTTTCAACCTCCATGCGGTATACCCCACAATCAGTCCGCCGAGGAGCAGAGCTGCCGTCAGCGGCATCAGCCGTATCCAAGGTGGCTGGAGCGCGCCTGCTGGGACCCGCGGCTCGTCGAGAAGCAGCGCGCGGCCCATCACCGATTCAATCTCGACCCGCACGTCAGCGGCCGCGTGCCAGCGGTTCTTTGGGTTCTTCTCGAGGCACCGTCGAAGCAGATCCACGAGCCGCGGATTGAGCCGCGGCGGGAGCGCGGTCAGATCGACGTCGACCTTCAGCACCGACGCGAGAATTTCCGATGCCGTCTCTCCCTCGAAGGCCGGCCGGTGGGTCAGCAGCTCGTACAGGATGCAGCCGAAGGAGAAGATGTCGCTGCGCTGATCCGCTTCGAAGCCCTTCGCCTGCTCCGGCGACATGTAGCCGGCGGTGCCGAGGATGACGCCGGGCAGCGTTCCGGCGACCGTCAACGTGGGCGAGTGCGTAAGATTGCCGACGGCCGCGCTCGTCTGCACGAATTTGGCAAGACCGAAGTCGAGCACTTTGACCGTGCCGCCGGGTGTCAGTTTCACATTCGCGGGCTTCAGGTCGCGGTGGCAGATGCCTTTCTCGTGCGCGGCTTCGAGCGCCTCGAGGATTTCCTTCACGATTTCGAGCGCGTCGTCGACGGGAATCGGACCGCGATGCAGCCGATCGGCAAGCGTGTCTCCTTCGACGAGCTCCAGAACCAGGAATTTCGTGTCGCCCGACTCGGCGAATTCGTAAATTGCCCCGATGTTCGGATGATTGAGTGCCGCAATCGCCTGGGCCTCGCGGTGGAATCGAGCCACCCGGTTCGAATCGCTCACATAAGGTTCGGGAAGAATCTTGATGGCGACTTGCCGGTTGAGCTTCGTGTCTTGTGCACGAAACACTTCACCCATTCCGCCGGCGCCAAGCGGCGCAAGTATCTCGAACCCGCCCAGGCGAGCGCCGGGAACCAGTGTCATCGGCCGCTCGGGTTCGAGCGCCATGCGCGCTACCGTACGCGGAACCGGCGCTGAGATCAACGTTCGCTCGAGGAGCGGTCCATTGCGTTCGCAGCACGTTTTCGACTGTGGGACGAGGGCGTTCCACGGTCGAACAGTCTCGCAACGGCGGGGCGCATTGCGCTGTAGAAAACCGTGGATTTATGAGTAGCGGCGGCTGCCTGCGAGCCGCTGGTCCTGGGCGTTGTCGCCCGGATGGGTAAGGGCGGCGACCACGAACCCCGCCGCTGCGAGCGCGTGCGCAGTGTCGTAGTGGCTCGCGAGCGATCCACAGGTTCCGTGGGAGATGACGATGAGAGGAAGATGGGCGGCGCCGATGACCCCATTCCGAGCAACTACCTGTGTGAAAAGCGCCAGCGGCTGCTCTCTCGGTGGCGTCGTCGTCGGATACCACAGGCCCACCGGAAGCGCGTCGTTTGCTTCGTTATGAATGGCCAGCTGCTGGAATCCCACTTTCGCTGCGGGCGTCGGGCGACTCGCCGGCCGACGCGTCGCGCTCATGTGGGCGTCAGGGCGCGCGAACCAGAGAGCCAGGGCCACTGAAATCACTGCGAGTTCTTCGCGGAACAGACGCTGTGTCACGAGTTGGTCTCCCTCGATCCTGCTAGACCGCCGCCCGCCGGGTGACGCTTGTCGCCGCGTGCTACTTCTTCGGCGCGGACGGTGGCGTCGGCAGATTCTTCAGCAGCAGCGGGTAGACGTAGCCCGCCGGCAGCGCGCGCTCAGGATCGGGTCGCACGCTCAGATATGTCACGTGATCCGTGATCTGGCTCCACCCGTGCGCGACCATCGTCGGAATGATGATGATGTCACCTTGCTTGACCACGCGGCTGTACGCGCCCGCACCGGCGGTTCCACCACCGCTCGGGCCGTTCATCACGTTCGGCACGCCGGCGCTCGCGCGCTTGTTCTCGATCACGCCGCCGGTCGTCAGCACACCCGATCCCGACGTGATGATGTACACCTCGGGCGTGAAGTCGTGGTAGATGACGGAAATCGGATCGCCGGGATTGTCGTTCGTCGGTCCGCGGTGAATGATGCCGACGCCGAGGTTGTACTTGCCCATGTCGACGACGCGCAGCTGACGATCCGGTGGACTGACGGGGGCGTTCTTGAGGACGAAGTCGATGTCCTCCTTCGTGATGTCGAACGCAATCGTCGGGAGGGGACCGTTCTTCTCCGGTGGAGCCTGGTAGGTTGCGGCTTGCGCTAACGCCGCTGTCTGCCACGTCGCTGCGAGCAACAGCACGCCGGCGCCGAGTATCAATCGCTTCATGGTGTCCCTCCTCGTCAGGTTGGAGTCGAGCAACGTTCGGCGCCGTCGATTCTAGCGCGTGGAGCCGGATGGCGCGGCTCAATCGCAGATTTGCGCTTGGCAGGCGACTTCGGTCCGCCTCCGCCACCTCAATTTGGCAGTACTCGGCGAGTGCCTCTTCCGATTCCGGCGAGACTGACGCGGTTCGAAAACGAGCAGTTTCTCGAGGTGATCAACCGTACCGTCCACGCCGCAGCGCTGACCGCTCTCGTGGAAACGGCAAATGCCTACCGCTTCTATACAATTTCTGAAAACGTTCCTTGACCGGTTCGCGGATCTGCTCGAGCGATTCGGCCGTTAACGCCGCAACCGCGACGCGAGGCGAACGAAGAAGGGCTCACGGAATTTCTGTGAGCCCCTCGTCTCATCAATTGGTCTGGCGTCCGCTGTCACGGGCACTGGTGACCAGGACTCGCAATGCACGGGATCGCCTTCAGGTATTCGTAAACCGCCAACAGGTCACGATCAGTCCAGTCCTGATACGCAGGCCACGGCATCACCTGAAGCAGATCGCCGTTGAACGGTGGGGGGAAGCAGTTCGTGGTGATCGTCGCGCTGCAGTTCGGATGCAGGTGGTCATGATCTATGCCGAACCTGATGCTGTTGACGAATTCGCCGAATGAAGCACCCTGCTCGGGAAGTCCGGAATCGTCAGGCGTCAGGTTGCGGGAGATGATGTGAGGAGGGACGGCGGGCGACACAATCGGACCAACCTGGAGAAAGTCTCTGCCACCACCCAAGTAGGTCGCGGTGTTTTCCATTTTTGGCGGAGTAAACGTTAATGGACCCGGGCGCAGGTACGGGTTGTGACCATCGGCCCACTGGGTCGCCGGGCCTGCGCTGTGGCAGCCATTGCAGTCGCCCGCTGCGTTGACGAGATAGCTGCCCAATCCGACCAGCTTCCGATTTTTGTGCTCGTAGGTCAGATGGACTGGCGCGATCTGGAGACCCAGTTGTATCCGCGCTTCATCGCTGGAGGCATGCTCGTCGTCGGCATGGACGGGCGGAGAAGCGAGGAACGTGCCCGCCAGGACGAGCCCAGCAAGGCCGGCGACCGTACCGACAGCTGTGAACAGGCGCTCTGCAAACATGTATGGCTCCTTGGAGTTGGTGTGGACAAAAGGTTGAGCTAGGAAATGTATCGCAGTTTCCGGGGAAACGCTCGTTTGAAGTTGTGTTGCTCAGAAGTCAAACGCGAGTTTTACGATTTCCTTAGCTCGCTTAGACAAACTCAGAGTACGGGACTCAAAAAGGCAAATCGACGTGCCCGCGTCACCCGAAAGACCGATTGAAGCAGCTGAAATGACGACTCGCTCAGTGGACGAGCGGCACGAGCTGACCGTCAATCGTCGCGGAGGATCCGCTCCATGCTCCGTTCCGCGAGTGCGGCAATCGTAAGCGATGGATTCGCCAGTCCGGTCGAACCGGGGATGAGCGCACCGTCGACGACGTAGAGCCCGCGGTATCCCTTCACCCTGCCGCAGGAGTCACACACCCTGCCAAAGGTAGCGCCGCCCAGCGGATGAGCGCCGATGGCCGGTGTGTACATGAGCGTTGTCGGTTGAAACGACCCGTCGGTGTTCGCGCTGTTTAGAACGTCGAGCATCTGCTTCGAGGCCGCAATGAAGTCTGCGAGTCTGGGGTCAGTTGCTTCGGGCCAATTCACTGTCACTTCGTCGGTGACGGGATCGTGAACGAACGTCCCGACAGCCGGTGGGACGCCCATACCCACGTACGTGGAGATGGTCGGGAGTGCTGCCAGATGTCGCGGCGTCACGAGCTCGATGAGACTGGTGGGCCCAAAGGAGCTCTCGAGATTCTCGGCGATGAAGTGACCAGCCGGTCCTCCCGTGCCGGGGTTGGTAGGGGGCCCTCCCGCGCGCACGACGATGAAGTCGCCATTGCTGCCCCAGTGCCTTCCGACATGGTTGCTCAAGTTCGGCAGACCGCCATTCGCTTGGCTCCTCAGCAGCAGCTTCGTCGTGCCGATTGAGCCTGCGGCGAGGAACACCGAGCGGCACGCGAAGTGGCGCTCTGCGATGACCTCGCCCTGCTCGTCAATCTGGTTCGCCGAGACGATGTACAGACCCGACCGTCGGACCTCGCGAACCGCATTGGCCACATGAAGCGGCAGGATCTGCGCGTAACCCGTCGCCTCGGCAAGGGCCAGGTAGTTCCGATCGAGGCTTCTCTTCGCGCCGCTGTTCAAGCCGTACCATGACTGCCCTGCAATGGCGGAGGGCACCTTGTTGCCCGCGATTTCCTGACGGACGACGTCCCAGTCGATCGCAAGATCGACGAGCCGCGTCTCGAATCCGGCCCGACGCGCCTGATCGAAGTTCACGCGCGTCGATTCGAACAGGGCGCTTGCCAGGAGATCAGGCGGGATGGGCGCAGGTTGAATGACGGACCGAACGCGCGGGAAATAGATCGAGTCCATTTCGTCATACTCGATCTCGCGGGGAAGTACGCGTTCGAGAAGCTCGCGCCTCGGCTGGATCGTGATGGCGTTGTAGACGAGCGATCCACCGCCGACACCCGCTCCGGCGCCCACCAGGATGTTGCGGCCGACGATCCCTTCGAGCACACCCGCAAAGACATCCAGCTGAACCGGCGTAAGGCCGAACTGCTGCTCGATCGGCGCGATGGCGCTGAAAGGGCTCAGCCACGCGGCGCGGCCGTCGGGCTTCTCGAATGTGGCAAAGGTATCGCCCGCAGGTGTGATCGGCCATCGACGGCCCCGCTCGAGTACAACGGTGTGAATGCCGGCGTGCGCGAGCCGCAGCGCGGCGACCGCGCCGCCGAATCCACTGCCGATCACCAGGGCAGGGACGCTTTCGGTCTGCCGGGCCAGGCTCGAGAGATCCGACATGCCCAGCGCGACCGATCCCGCAGCTGTGGTGTGTAGAAACGTCCGTCTTGATACTCGCTTCATCGTCACCGCATACACCAGTCACGCGCGCTGCGCGTTTTCGCGTGTCCAAATCTCCACCACGGAGGACACGGGTCTGTCCGTTTTCCTCGGTGTCCACTGTGGCGGCGAGCTTTTACGATGTAACTTCGCAACGTGCTCTAAGAACACTACGGTCCGCGTGGCGTGGAGTCATGCAAGAGCGGTTCAACTTCGGTGAAGGTTTCGGTCTGGATACGGCGAACGAGCGTCTGAGCCGCAATGACGTCGTCATTCCGTTGAGGCCGAAGAGCTACGGTGTGCTCCGATACCTCATCGAGCATGCCGGACAGCTTGTCAGGAAAGGCGATCTTCTTGATGCGGTGTGGCCCGACACGGCAGTGACCGACGCGGTGCTGAAGGGATGCATCCGCGAGATCCGTGAGGCGCTCGAGGACGAAGCAGACGCCCCACGCTTCATCGTCACGGCTCACCGTCGCGGATACCGCTTCATTGCGGCGGTTACGTCGCCCATCGACCGCCCGGCGCAGTCGATGACGTCGACCGTCGTTCGCGCGTTCGGACGTGATGGGCAATTGGGCTGGCTGCAGGAGCGTCTGGACCAGGCTCTACGCGGCGACCGGCAGGTGGTCTTCATCGCTGGTGAGCCCGGGATCGGAAAATCGACGCTCGTCGACGCATTTGTCGAACGGATCGCCGCCGACTCGAGCACCCGGATTGGCCGCGGCTACTGCATCGAACATCACGGATCGGCCGAAGCGTATCTGCCGGTTCTGGACGCCTTCGGACGTCTCTGCCGCGAAACCGGCGGTGAGCGCCTGGTCGCGGTGTTGCGACAGCATGCGCCCACGTGGCTAGCGCAGATGCCCTCGCTGGTCGGCACGGCCGACCGTGAGGCCCTCGCCAGGGAAGCGTTGGGTGCCACGCCGCCTCGCATGCTGCGCGAGATGGCCGAAGCCATCGAGGCCGCAACCGACGAACGTCCTCTCCTCCTCGTGCTCGAAGATCTGCACTGGAGCGATTACTCCACGGTCGATCTGCTGGCTGCCCTCGCGACCCGGAGAGAAACGGCGCGCCTCTTCGTAGTCGGCACGTATCGGACTGTCGATGTGGTCGCCGGCGGACATCCGTTGCGGCGCATGACCCAGGAGCTCCTGACGCATGGCAAGAGTCGGGAGCTGCTGCTCACGGAGCTGCCGCAGGAGGCGGTGGCCGAGCTCCTCGCAGCCAGGTTTCCCGCCAACAGCTTTTCCGTGGAGCTTGCTCGTGTCCTCCACGAGAGGACGGAAGGTCACCCGTTCTTCATCGTGTCAGTCCTCGACGAGCTGATACGGACGGGCGTGATCCATTCGGGCACCGGCGGTTGGGAGCTGCGTGTCGATGCGGCGGAGGCCGCGCGCGCGGTCCCCGAAACTGCCCGGCTGATGATCGAGCGACAGATCGACGGAGTGAGCGCCGAGGAGCGGCGAGTCCTCGAGGCGGCGAGCGTCGCGGGCGTCGAGTTTTCGACACAGGCCGTGGCTGCAGCCACTGGCGACGCTCCGCTCCGGATCGAAGAGTGGTGCGCAGCCCTGGCGCGTCGGCGCCAGTTCCTGCAGCCGTCGCGGCCATTCGATCTGCCGGACGGGACGATGGAGACCCGCTACCGGTTTCTCCATGCACTGTATCGCACCGTCCTTTACGACCAGGTGCCAGCCGGGCGGCGAACACAGATTCATCGCAGGGTCGGAGAACATCTCGAGCAGGTGTACGGAGAGCAGGCGCGCAATATTGCGGCGGAGCTGGCCGTGCACTTCGAGCAAGGACAGGATTGGAAGCGCGCCGTGACATGGCTTCAGCAGGCAGCCACGAACGCAACACACCGATCGGCCAGCAAGGAGGCGGTGGCACTCGGACAACGTGCGCTGGCGCTCCTCCCCAGGCTGCCAGCAGATGCGGAGCGACTGACGCGAGAGCTCGGCTTGCAGATGACGGTTGGCTCGGGGCTGATCGCCATCCGCGGATACTCCTCGCACGAGGTCGAGGCTGCCCATGCCCGTGCGCGCGAGCTGTGTCGTCAGATCGGGGACACGCCGGAGCTGTTTCGTGTCTTGTGGGGCCTTGCGAGGTTCTATCTCGTGCGCACTCCTCTGCAGACGTCGCGGGAATACGGCGAAGAGCTGATGCGGCTGGCCGTGCAAACCGGCGACCGCGACTTTCTGTTGCAGGCGCACAACTCGCTTGGCGCTGCGCTCTTCCACATGGGTGAATTTTCTGCGGCGCGCGATCATCTCGAGCAAGGCCTCGAACTCTATGACCCATCGCGTCACCTTGCGCACGTTCAGCTCTACGTCCAGGACCCCGGTGTCGTCTGTCTCGTCCGGAGCGGTGTGGCGCTGTGGTGCCTCGGGTATCCCGATCAGGCGGCGACGCGCGCACACGAAGCCATCGCGCTCGCCCGGAGGTTATCGCACGCGTTCAGCGAAGTGTTTGCCCTCAGTTGGGCGGCTCTGATTTACGAGCTTCGCCGCGACTGGTTGGAATCGCGCTCGCTTGCAGACGCCGCCACCGAGCTTTCATCGCGGGAGGGCTTTTCGATATTCGTGATCTTCGGCATGCTGATCCGCGGCGCGGCGATCACCGCGCTGGAGGACGGAGGAGAACGCGGCTTGCAGGAGCTACGCGAGAGTCTGCGGGCGTCCGATGCTGCGGGGGCAGGACTGATTCGGTCCTATGGACTGGGCGCCCTCGCCCGGGCGTCGGCGTTGAACGGTCGCGACGAGGATGCACGAGCATTTCTCACCGCGGCGTTCGAGGCAGCGGATCGCACAGGCGAACACTTCTATGACGCTGAACTACGCCGGATCGAAGGCGAACTGCTGTTGCGCTCCGGACTTCCTGACGCCGGCGCGCGGGCAGAAACGGCGTTTCGCCAGGCCATGGCGA
>JBKPDW010000034.1:0-4828 GCA_046728115.1 Acidobacteriota bacterium
GTGCGAACACTGTCCGCTCGCGCCACAATCAAACTTCCTCGCGCACCGGATCGTCTCACTCGCACATGTGGATCATCATGTGGAGCCTCACGGCAGTGTTGTTCGATCACGGACGACACTCCGGCGCGCGCGCGGGGATGCCACCGATTGCGGTGTCGTCGCCGCTCACGCTCACCGTGGAACGAGCGCGGGACCTCCCAGCCGATCTCGTCGAACACACACTCGAAGAAGCTGCGGCGATCTGGTGTCCGCTCGGAGTGTCATTCACGTGGCATTTCGTGGCGCCGGACGAACCAACCCATGCGTCCAACGAGGTCCGCGTCATCTTTACGGATGCGATCAACGACGGCGCGTCGGAGGTGCCGCTCGGATGGATTCGATTCCTCACACCGAGCACGCCGGAGCCGATTGTTCATCTCTCTCTCGAAGCGGCGCGTCGACTGCTGACGAGCACGCCCGCGCTGCGCGACAAACCTCTCCAGTGGAAGAACATGCTGATGGGGAGGGTACTGGGGCGCGCGTTTGCCCATGAACTGGGCCATTACGTGCTGGCATCGAAGAATCACACGGCGCACGGGTTGATGCGCGCGCATCTTTCGCTCGAAGCGCTGACCGATGTCGAGCGCGTCGGTTTCGATCTCACCATGACATGATGTCCGAATCGGTGTAGCACGCAGTGATGGCCGTCAGTGCTCCTGCGCCATCGGCGGGGTGCTGCACCAGGACCAGCAGGAACTCGGGACGGACCAAGGTCGGGCCCAAGACCCAACGACTGACACGACGCGGAACTGAAACACCCCGTAAATGTTCGCGCCCCTGGCTCGCGCTATCGCTGGCTGAAGCGTGGCGTTACATTAGGTTTGTGAAGACGCTCGGCTTGATCGGCGGGACCAGCTGGGTTTCGACCATTGAGTACTACCGGCTCATCAATGAGGACGTGAACCGCCGGCTCGGCGGATCGCACTACGCGCGCTGCATCATCTACTCGTTCAATCTCGCAGACATCCTCGCGTTAACTGCGCGACAGGATTGGGATGGCGTGCTCGAGCTGTGTACCGGCGCGTGCGAAGGGCTTCAGCATGCAGGAGCCGACGCTTTCGTCCTGTGCGCCAATACACTGCACGTCGTCGCCGATCGGTTGAGCGCGCGCATCAACCGGCCGCTCCTTCATATCGCGGACGCGACCGCCGCCGCAATTCGGCAGGAGGGCCTCGATCGCGTTGGGCTCCTCGGCACGCAATTCACGATGGAGCTGGACTTCTTCAGGGAGCGGCTCGCGCTTCAGAGAGTCGACACCATCATTCCGGACGATCCGCAGCGCGCCTTCATCCACGACGCGATCGTCCGCGAGCTCGGACAAGGGATTTTCACTGCGGCGACGAAAACGCGCTACCTCGATATCATCGCGGATCTCTCCGCCCGCGGGGCGCAAGGCACGGTGCTCGGCTGCACGGAGATTCCAATGCTCATCAAGCCAGGCGACACCGAGCTGCCGCTGTTCGACACGACCGCCATCCACGCAGCCGCCGCGGTCAACTTTGCGCTGGGGCCCGCTCGCGCACCTGTTCCGACGTAAGGCCTTAGAACGGCACGCGACGGACGCGTCCTGTGTGCTTGGTGCCTGGGAATCAGAGGACCGCCACGAGAGCGATGGCAGGACGGCCCCGCACGGAACCGTCCTGCCCGCGGATCGTTTACTGGCTGGGTCGTCGCACTTCGCTGTCCGGCAACCGGAACGCGAGGTATTCGCCCGAGTAGTTTCCACCGCTGACGGCGACGATGATGTACTGACGGCCATCGAGCATGTAGGTCATCGGCGACCCGCTTTGCGGTGCCGGCATGAACACCGCACCCACTTCCTTTCCCGTCATCTTGTCGTACGCCCGCAGCATCGCGCCGCGCGGATGCTCAGACGTTGTCGTCACCTGCGGATCGCCCATCACGACGAGTGACTTGGTGACCATCAACCCGACGCCGGACGTTCCTGCCTGTCCGGTCTTTGGAATGTTCATGCCGCGCAGCGCGGGATGGTTGCGAACCGCATCCGGCGTATCACCGTGCGGCGTCTGCCACATCAGTTCGCCGCGATCGAGACTGATCGCCGCGAGCAAACCGTACGGCGGCTTGATCATCGGCAAACCCTGCACGTTGAGACCGGTTCCAGCGCCGCCGCCGGCCGGTGCTGGTGTCGGCGCTGCAGGGGCGGTCGCCGGCCGTGCCGCATCGCGTGCACGCTCCGCCGTGCGCGGCGCGTCGGCTGCGCAGCAGTCGCCGGGCCCGAGCACCTCGCGGAACGGTTCTCCGCGAATGCCAGCCACGAACCTGATGTCGGAGAATCCCGGAGGCGGTTCGACGATTGATCGGGTACCGGGCATGTTGCCAGCCGGCGCGAACGCGATGTGGTTCTCGGGATCGTAGCCACCGCCCGGCCAGTTCGTCGCCGTGCCGACGGTGACCGACCCGTAGATCGGCCCGTTCGCGTCGCCAACCACAGGCGGGTTGAATGGGGTGTTCGCCCATTTGTAGTGCTTGGCGCGCTCCACAGCCTCGGCGCGGAGTTCCGGCGTGAAATCGATCAGGTCGTCCGGCAGGCTGAACCAGTTGCGCGCGTAGCGCAGCGAGTCGGGCGGGTGCGGCTGCGTCGGCGACATCTTCTCGTCGGGCACGTCAGAGGCCGGCACGGGCTTCTCGGTGATTGGCCAGATCGGCTCGCCCGTGATGCGATCGAACACGTACAGCCACGCCTGCTTGCTCGGCACCGCCACCACTTTGCGCGGTCGGCCGTTGACGGTCACGTCGGCGATGAGCGGCGCCGACGACATGTCGAAGTTCCAGACCGGATGATGGACGAACTGGAAGTGCCACTTTCGCTGGCCGGTTTTCAGGTCGACGCACACGAGCGTTTCGGCAAACAGGTTGTTGCCGGGACGATGGCCGCCGTAGTAGTCGGAGGTGGGAGTTTCGACGGGCAGATACACCAGCCCGCTTTCCTCGTCCACCGTTATCTGCGTCCACACGCCGACATTGCCGTTGATCGCCCACGATTCTTTTTCCCAGGTGTCGTTCCCGAAATCTCCCGGCCGCGGAATCGTGTTGAACTGCCACAGCATTTTCCCGGTGCGCGCGTCGAACGCCCGCACGATGCCTTTGGTGTTGTTGTGCGTCGACACGGTCGCGCCTTCGCGCATCGCGGATCCGACGATGATCGTGTCCTTGACGACCGCCGCCGTGGAGTGCACGCCGATCTCTCCGGTTTCCAGATCGATCTGTTCACCCTTCCCCTTCACCACGCCCACTTTCAGGTCGACGATGCCGTCCTTGCCGAAGGTCGGTACCACCGCGCCGGTCTTGGCGTTCAGCTCGACGAGCCGATAGCCCGTGGTGACGTACACGATGCGCTCGTCGCCTCTGCCATCGGTCCAGTACGACACGCCGCGGCCGGACAGCTGGCGTGGCGAGACGGCGGCGCGTTTACCCTCGCGCAGGCTGTGTACCCAGATGAGCTCGCCCGTCTTCCCGTCGAGCGCCATCACGGATCGACGCGTGCCGCCCGTGGTGTACAGCACTCCGCGAATGGCGAGCGGCGTGCCTTCGAGCTTGTATTCGGGAAACGTCCCCAGGTTGTCGGTCTTGAAGCGCCAGGCGACCTCGAGCTTGTTGAAGTTCGAGGCGTTGATCTGGTCGAGCGGTGAGTAACGCGAGCCCCGGATGTCGGCTGTGTAGTGCGGCCAGTCCCCGTTCCTGGTCGACGGCAAGCCCGGAGACTGCGCCTGAAGTCCGATGATCGCCAGAACGAATGCCAACGCAACGCGGCAGGCTGTTCTCGACATCGCGTCCTCCGGTGAATTTTGTGGAGGCGATTATAACGCCGCGAGCGGACGCTATAATCAGCGTCAAGGCGTGTTGCGGAATTATCTCTCCACCACAGGGGACACGGTGAAAATACAGGGCTTTGAATAGCGGGTTTATCCTCCTGTCCTCGGTGTCCTCCGTTGGTGGAGCTGTAATCGCAGGTTTTTCACGCTGTCTCGATTCAAGGCTGCCATGACTCCGCGCCTCGCTCGGAGGCTCGCTGCGCTCCTGCTGGTTGCGAGCGGCGCGATCTGCCAGGCGTCCGCGGCCCGCGCTCAACGCCAGCAGTCCTCGTCGCACGTCGTCTATTCCGCCGAGGTTGACAGCGTCATTCAACCCGTCTCAGCCGAATACATGATCGCGACCATCGACCGCGCAGATGCGGACGGCGCCTCGCTGCTCGTCTTCACGCTGCGAACGCCCGGCGGCCTCGTGGACTCGACGCGCGCCATCGTCACGCGGATGCTCGCCGCAAAAACGCCAATCGCGGTGTACGTCGGACCGGCCGGCGCGCGCGCCGCGTCCGCCGGATTCATTCTGATCCTGGCGAGCGACGTCGCCGCCATGGCGCCCGGCACGCACATCGGTGCGGCGCATCCGGTCTCGGGCGGCGGCGAACGCATGGACGAGACGATGGCCAAGAAGGCGGCCCAGGACGTCGCCGCGTACGCGCGCACGATCGCGGAGAAGCGTCACCGCAACGTCTCGCTCGCGGAGCAGGCCGTCAACGACAGCCGCGCCTTTACGGATGCAGAAGCGCGCGACGCGACGCCGCCGCTCGTGGACCTCGTCGTTCCGGACATTCCGGCGCTCTTGCGACAACTTGACGGCCGCACCATTTCGCGCTTCGACGGCGCGACGGCGACGCTTCATCTCGCGGGCGCACGCGTCGTGCCGATCGAGATGACGCTGCGCCAGCGCATCTTGAGCACGATCGCGCACCCCAACATTGCGTACCTGCTGCTCAGCCTGGGCA
>JBKPDW010000035.1:0-16869 GCA_046728115.1 Acidobacteriota bacterium
GGTATAGCGTTTCGGTGGTTTCCTCGGTCAGACACACGATCCGGCTGGGATATGTACCCATCAGACGAACACGTCCGCGACGTTCAAGGCAGAGGCGGCAGAGTTCGCGGAGATCATGTTCGCTCGGCGTGTTCCGCTGCCTCTTCGTTCGTCGTCGCCATCGTCAAATCAGTGAACACGAACCCGTCTCGCTCGACGGTAAGGCCGGTCTCGACGGCAATGGATCGGCTGAACATCGGCCCCTGGTACGCAAACGTGTGAAACTCGCCTCGTTCGCCGCAAGGGTCGACGCTTGCGGGCAGATCGGCGAGCAGCGCCGCGTCGAACTCACGTCCAGCGAAGCGCCGATCGAGCTGATGTGGATCGATGCAGGTGATGCGCGCACAAAGACCACCTGCAATCATTTCGCGCGCCAGCCGGGGCGTGTCGGTCTCGTCGTTATGGAACAATGGAAACAGCGGGACCAGCCCGCTGCCCGCGAGCTTCTCCTCACGGTACCTGCGGATGTCCGCTAAGAACAAATCCGCAAACGCGATGTGTGAGAAACTCTCCGCCACCGCCCGGGCCACGACGTCGCGCATCGTCTGCTCGTAGATCTCGTTCGTGCACGGCGACGGAATCGGCGCTAGCCACAGCGGCAACCCGAGTGCCTCGGCCTGCGCTTTCACAAGGGCGACCCGCACGGCATGCATCGCAACCCGTTGTGCCGGCTCGTTGATCGTCGTGAGCAGCGCACCGATCTCCACGCCTGGCCGCTGACGCAGCACGTGCACCATCCACGCGCTGTCTTTCCCACTCGACCACGACACGAGCGTCTTCATCATCTGAACGCTTCGGGATGGAGCGTGCGCGCGAAGCGGTCCGCAGCGATGGCGATCCTTGGACCCGGCACGACGAACTCGTCACCGGTCAGGAGATGGACATGACCGTTCCGGACGGCCGGCACCGACGCCAGCGTGTACCAGATGCGGCGCTCGGCGTCCATCTGTTCTGGGGCGAGTGACTCTCCGTAGTGCAATTCGAGAATGACCTCGGGCGCACGCGCCAGGATCATCTCGGTGCTCAGATCGACCGACTGCTTGTGGAGATCGCCCAATACATCCGATCCGCCGGCGAGCTCGAGGAGGTCGTGCAGAAATCCGTAGCCGCCGCTTGCACTGATCTGACGCAGTGTCCCGGCCTCGCGACCGAAGACAAGCAGCGTTTTTGGCTTGGCGAGGCTGGCGACTCGCGTGCGCGTGGCGTTCAGCTGTTGTTCGACCCGTGCCGCGGCTGCCTCGCCGGCGGCTTTCGACCCGATCCGGTCGCCGAGCGATCGCATTGTCGCGGTGACGTCCGCCAGATCGCGGTGGGCATAGCGAAATATCGGGATCTGCGCGCGCTCGAGTTGACGTTTCAGTTCCTCCTGCGTGTCGTAGACGATCACAAGGTCCGGCCTGAGCGACAGCACGCGCTCGACATCGGGATCGAGCAGGCCGCCGACGCGCGGAAGCCGTGACACTTCGGAAGGAAAGCGGTCGAAGTTGCCCACGCCGACGACGCGGCTGCCGGCGTTCATCGCAAAAAGCATCTCCGTTGTCGCCGGCACCAGCGAGATGATGCGCTGCGGCGTGGCCGTGGTTTGGGCCGCGGCGCGCACTCCATGAACCGCCTCGTGGATGAGGAGGCCGCCCAGGCCAACGGTCGCGGCGGCGACGAGGCGTAACGTGTCGCGACGCGTCATCGTCTTCGAAACAGCAGCCATAGAAAGACCGGCCCTCCAGTAATGGCCGTGACGATGCCGACCGGGAGCTCGAGGGGCGCCACGATCGTACGCGCGACGAGATCGCAGCCCACGAGAAACGCGCCGCCGAAAAGCGCCGACGCCGGCAGCACCAGTCGGTGATCGGCGCCCACCATCAACCGCACCAGGTGCGGCACGATGATCCCCACGAACGAGACGGGCCCGGCGAGCGACACCGCTGCACCTGTCGCGAGCGACGCGCTGACCAGCGCCACACGCTCCGATCGTTTCACGTCCACACCGCGGGCGGCAGCAGACTCGGTGCCGAGGCTGATGAGGTCGAGCACGCGCGGCAGCGTCGCGAATCCCACCCAGGCCAACGTCAGCGGCACGAGAGCCGCGACAATCGGCGCATAGGAAGCAACGTCGAGAGATCCCATCAGCCAGCGCACGTTGCGGAACGTCTTCGTAAAGTCCGCCAGGTACTGAACAAACGCGATGACGGCCGACAGGAGAATATGCAGCGTCACGCCGCCGAGCAGCAGCACCATCGCCGAGGTACCGCGACGCCGCGCCGAGGACAGTGCATGGACGACGACGAGCGCGCCCATCGAGCCGGCGAAGCTGGCGAGCGACACCGCGGACAGGCCACCCAGCGAAAAATCGAGGTCGAAGGTGATCGCCATGACCGCGCCGAGCGATGCCCCCGCGGAAACGCCGAGAGTATCCGGCGATGCCAGCGGATTCCGCAGCAGCGCCTGAAACACGACACCCGACACCGCCAGTGCGCTTCCAACCAGCGCTGCGGCTAACACGCGCGGCAAACGAGCGACGAAAAAAATCTGCGCGTCGGTGTTCTGGGCGTAGGGGATTGACCGGTCGAACACGGCCGCAAGATGAATGCGCGTGCTGCCCACGAGCGGCGCGATGAGGCAGGCGGCAACGGCAAGCGAACCGAATGCCGCGATGGTCCAGACCAGACGGCGGCGGATTGGAGTCGGCCGGAGCGCGACGAGCGCGTCAGTGCGAGCGGGCAATCGGCACCACCGTCACATGTCCCGCCCGCGGATGGAACTGCACGTCGGCCTCGACGCCGTACAACAGGCGCACGTTATCGGCCGTTAGAATGTCCGTCGTTGATCCCTGCGCCATCACGCGCCCCTGCTTGAGCAGGATGATCCGGTCGCACACCGCCGCCGCGAAATTCAGATCGTGCGTCGAAACGATCATGGTCGTGCCGCGATCGGCGTTCAGCCGGCGAAGCAACGAAGCAATTTCGAATTGATAGGCCAGATCCAGCGCAGCCGTCGGCTCGTCGAGCAGCAGCAGCTCCGACGCCTGGGCAAGCGCACCGGCGATCACGACGCGCTGCTTTTCACCGCCGCTGAGCGAACCGAATGTGCGCGTCTCGAGCGCGGCTGTGCCCGTTGCTGCCAACGCTTCGCGGGCGATCGCCTGGTCCTCGGCAGCTTCGAGCTCGAATGGGCCGAGGTGAGCATAACGTCCCATCATCACCATGTCGATGACGCTGTAATCGAATGTCGAGTGCGTCTCCTGCGGCACGACAGCAAGACGCCTCGCGAGATCCTTCCGCGTGAATTGTGCTATAGGCTGCCCGCCGATCCGGATGTCACCCTCGATCGGCGGGACCATACCAGCCAGCAGACGCAGCAGGGTCGTTTTGCCGGAACCGTTGGGACCGAGGAGCCCCGCGATCGTGCCGGGCTCGACGTCCAGCGAGACACGGTCGATCACCAGCGGCTGATCCTCGCGCCGGCGTGCGTAAGAGAATGAGACGCCACGCGCCTGCAGCATCAGATGACCGTTGCGTCAGAAGTGGACCCGAAGACCGGCTCGAATTGCACGGCCCAGCGATGGATATCCCAGGGCCTCCATGTAATCTGCATCCAGCAGATTGTCGATCGACAACGTGCCGCTCCATTGACGCGAGACCTCGACTGCCACACGTGCAGCCCACGTCGTGTATCCGGGGTTGGATGTCATCGGCGGCACGAGCGACGAAAAGTCGCTGTCGACGTAGCTGCCGACGAAAATGCCGTTCAGGTCGGCGGTGATGCGGCCCTCGTGCCACGTGACTCCCAAAAATCCGGAATGGCGCGGCCGTCTGAACAGCCATTGACCGGGTTGAAACACGACGTTACCGGGCGACGTACTGTCGATCACCTCCGACACAAGCAGCGTGTAGCCAGCGCGTGCGCGAATCGTCTTCACGGGCGCCACGTCACCGCTCAGTTCAAGGCCCTTTGCACTCGTCAACCCGATGTTGAAGTACTGCGACCGAAACGGATTGAAGCTAATCGTCCGGGTAGCAATCAGATTCTCGAATCGATTTGCGAACCACGTGAGTTCGACCTTCGCGCGATCGTCGGCAAACCGCTGTTCGATGCCAGCCTCGACACTGCGCGCGTGCTCCGGCTCGAGGTCGGGGTTTCCAAGGAAAAACGGCGACGTGCTGAACGACTGCAGCACCGTCGGCTCTTTGATCCCGAGTCCCGCGCTGGCTTTCAGTCTGGTGTCGCCGATCATCCCGGTGGGTGGATGGGCGACGTAGACGACCGAGCCGCGCGGCACGAAGGCTGTGCCGAAACTGTCGTTGTGTTCGACCCGTCCGCCTGCCGTCACGAAGAGCTTCCGCCACGACATCTGATCTTGCACCGCGAACCCCTCGTTGTTTCGTGACGCCTCGCTTCCCGTAGACGCCAGCGCGTCCTCCAGCCGGGCGCGCTCGCCATCCCAGTCCGCCAGGAATGTCAGCAGATGATCGCCGTTTGGCCCGAGCGCCGCCGGCCTCCAGTCGGCTTGATAGCTGGCATGGTGACGATGCAACTTCGTGCGACTGTCGTACGTGAAATCCGAGAATTCGAACGGTGCCACTCGTCCTTCGAACTGCGGCGTGTACGGCGGATCGATCGCCAGATTCGTCGACTGCTGATTGGAACTCGTCAGCGAATATGCGGCGCGCTGGCGAAAGGACGGCGTCGTTTGCTGATCGAAGGAGATCCCGCCGACTCCATCGTGCCGCTCGAAGAATGCGTCGAGATCGGGACGGCCGAATGCCGTCTGTCCCGGCGTGCCGACATGTTCCCGCTCGGCGCGAGCGATGAATCGGAGGTTCGTGGTGGCGTTGACCACGACGCCGACGTTAGTCGAGAGCGTGGTATTCGAGAAGGTGTTGTTCGGTTCCTGGTTGTCCGTGTCGAGGCGTCCCACACCGAGGAGGTAGTCGACTCGACCGGATGCGCCGGACACCGCGGCGTCCACATTTGTGGTTGCAAAGGTGCCGCCCTCGAACGACACGGCGGCATGCGGTTTCTGATCGCGACGGTCCGGGCCGGCGGTGAACAGTTGGACGACGCTCGCCATCGCGTCGGATCCGAAGAGCACGGATTGCGCTCCGCGGACGAGCTCCACGCGTTCGAGGTGCGTGGTCGTCAGGTTGCTGAAGTTGAACGTGCCGCCAGGTTCGTTGAGCGGGATGCCATCGAGCAGGACCTTGTTGTAGTTGCTCTCGCCGCCGCGCACGAACAGCGACGTGACGTTTCCCAGTCCGCCGGACCGATTTAACACGACGCCGGGCGCCGCACGGAGCAGATCTGCAGCGAGCGGCGTCTGCCGCGTGGTGAGATCTTCCTCTGTGAACACGCTCAAACTCGCGCCGACCGTCTGGGCGGGCGCCGCGGTCCGCGTCGGCGTCACGACCACGGTTTCGCGAATCGGCGCGACAGGCAGCACAACACGCACGAGCTGCGAGGAACATGGTGCGGTTGCCGGAGCGAAGCCCGTCAACGACGCGGAGATGTTGCACTCGCTGGATGGGACCACGAACCGGAAATGTCCGCTCTCGTCCGAGAGAGCCGTCGCGATCTCGCGCGACGCCGAATCGAGTGCGCGCACCGAAGCGCGCGGCAGCGGTTGACCGGACTGATCGACGACAACACCGGATACGGTGGCGTTTGCGGCCGACAGTACAGCCGCAGGCAGCAGCGTGATGAGGGCGATAGTCGAGAAATGGTGGTAGAGGCGGGCGGTGGCGGCCTGCCCGGAGCGGGGCCTGTGCATTCGTGTTCCTCCCGGCGTCTCGCGCGCCGAAAAAGGACGCCCCCGGGGTCAGGTTTCCTGACTCGCGGATCGCCGCGACGCGTCTGTCTTCCCAGTTCGTCGATTCGAACCAGTGATCTGTCGACGCGCCGCTCCCCGCTTACAGTGGCGGGACCGTGTGGGCTTCACACCCACTTCGCGTGGCCGCCGGGGTAAACGTCGAATTGGTCGTGCGTGTCGTCCGCTGAAGGCGGAGTCTCGCACGTGGACCGGCGTTTTGCCGACCCAACCGCAGTATAGCAGGGTTGCCTCAGCCGCCTCTTTTTGCGTACTATTGTGCGTTCGTGTCCGAACATGGGACGCATCCAGACGCTGACAACGAGGACTGCACATGAGCAAGAGTTCGACCGTAACCGTGCGCGAACGGCCCGTCGAGGACGTCGCGACTGCACGGGTCGGCGGCCTGTCGATTCACGGTGAAACAATGATCGTTCCGACCGATCAGCGCATCGAGCTGGTCGATCTCACCAAACAGGTGATGGAGTTCGTTCGGAAGTTCAATATCCGTGAAGGTCTGGTCAGCCTGTGGTCGATGCACACGACCTGCGCGCTGTTCATTAACGAGTTCCAGACCGCGCTGCTCTCGGACATCAAACGCTTTCTGGAGCAGATGGTCGCCCGCGACGCCGAATGGATGCACAACGATCCCGAGCTCTCCGATTGCGATCGCATGAATGCCGATTCCCATCTGCGCGCCCTGCTGCTCGGTCACAACCTCACGTTGCAGGTCAGCGGCGGTGAAGTGGTCCTCGGGCAATGGCAGCGCATCCTCATGGCGGAGCTCGACGGCCCGCGCGCACGCTCGTTACGAATACAGATATTTGGCGTCAGTTGAACCAAATGGTGAGTCGGTGAACGTTGAAGATGTCCCCTCACCAGGTCACCCATTCGCCCAATAGCGAAGTCGCCTCACGCCTCGCTGCTGCCGGCCTCACCGACATCAACGAAAAGCTCGACGCCGGTGTCCGTCTCGCTCTCTCGGATGGCGTGCGGCTGTTCGAGGCGGATCTGTTGGCGGTCGGCTGGCTCGCCAACCGTGAACGCGAACGGCGCCACGGCGCGCGCACGTTCTATAACTTCAACATCCGTCTCGAGGCGACCAACGTATGCGTGGCGAGTTGTCTGTTCTGCTCGTTCGCGCGGCTCAAACCTGGAGATGCCGGCGCCTACACCATGTCGCTCGAACAGGTGTGGGACAAGCTGCGGCAGCGCGCGCATCAACCGCTGACCGAAATCCACGTCGTGAACGGCCTGCATCCCGATCTGCCGTTCGACTACTTCACGGAAATGTTGCGCGGCTTCAAGCGAATCCGCCCCGACATCCACCTGAAATGTTTCACGGCTGTCGAGATCGCGTTCTTCGCCGATCTGTACGGGAAAACCGACGAACAGGTGATGCGCGAGCTGATGGACGCCGGTCTCGATTCGTTGCCTGGCGGCGGCGCCGAAATCTTCGCCGAGCGCGTGCGCAGGAAGATTGCGAACGACAAATGCGGCAGCGACCGGTATCTGGAGATCCATCGCACCGCGCATCGGCTCGGAATGCGCACGAACGTGACGATGCTCTACGGTCACATCGAGACGGCGGAGGAGCGCGTGGATCACATGATCCGCGCGCGTACGTTGCAGGATGAGACCGGCGGCTTCCAGGCATTCATTCCGCTCGCGTTTCACCCTGACAACAACCAGATGCGCAAGCTGCCGGCGCCGAGCGCGACCGATTCGCTGCGCGTCCATGCCGTGTCGCGTTTGATGTGCGACAACATTCCCCACATCAAGGCATTCTGGATTGCGACCGGAGTGGAGGTGGCGCAGACGGCCTTGTGGTTCGGCGTGGACGATCTCGACGGAACAGTGCAGGAAGAGAAGATTTACCACATGGCCGGTGCCAAAACGCCCGAGTCGATGACGACCGGGCAGATCGATCGGCTGATTCGGGCGGCCGGCCGAGAGCCTATCGAGCGCGACACGCTGTATAACGTCGTCGAGCCCGCCCACCTCGTCAGCTAACAGGTACCGTCGGCTATCCACGCTCGGAATGTCTCGCCTGAGCCGGGTGTTATACTCAAGGAACGCCAAGCTTCAGCCGAGGTCGGTCTGGAGTTTGGCTTTTTCGTGTCTCTACATTGAGAAAAGTTTCACAAGCGTGACAAGCTGTGAGGCGCTCGCGGTCTGACATTTATGCTTCTACCGGTACTTACGGCGTACGAGAAGGAACACCTGTCGGAACGCCAGCCATTACCTGATCGCTACGTCGGCCTCTCTGATGAGGAGATGGACGCACGTATTGCTGCGGCAAAAGCCATGCTCGGCCGACGACTGGTGATACTCGGTCATCACTATCAGCGCGACGAGGTCATCAAATTCGCCGACTACACCGGTGATTCCTACAAGCTTGCGCGTCAGGTCAGCAGACATCCAGACGCTGACTTCATCGTCTTCTGCGGTGTGCATTTCATGGCCGAGAGCGCGGACGTCCTGAGCGCGGATCACCAGCAGGTGATTCTTCCCGATCTCGCGGCTGGCTGTTCGATGTCCGACATGGCGGATTCCGATCAGCTTCAGCAGTGCTGGGAAGATCTCGAAGCCATGCTGGGCGCCGAGCCCGCCGGAGCGCCGCAGGCGCGAAGGCGGGTCGTGCCGGTCACCTACATCAACTCCGCGGCGGCAATCAAAGCGTTCGTCGGAGAGCATGGTGGCGTCGTCTGCACCTCATCCAACGCCGGCGCCACACTGAAGTGGGCGTGGGAACGCGGCGATCGAATCCTCTTCCTGCCAGATCAGCATCTCGGGCGCAACACCGGCTATAAACTCCGCGTGCCGCTCGAGGAGATGGTGGTGTGGGATCCGAATGAGATCTGGGGAGGTCTGGAACCGGATGCCGTCGCACGTGCGCGCATGATTCTGTGGAAGGGTCATTGTTCGGTCCACGCGCGTTTCACCGTCCGTCAGATCGATCACCTCCGCGCCCAGCATCCCGGCATCCGCGTCATCGTCCATCCGGAAGTGCCGTGGGAAGTCGTGCAGGCGGCCGACGATTCTGGCTCGACCGAGTACATCATCAAGACCGTCAGCGAAAGTCAGGTTGGGTCCGTCTGGGCTGTTGGAACCGAAGTGCACCTGGTCAATCGTCTCGCCCATCAACTCCAGCCCGGCCGCACCGTGATGTCGCTCGACCAGTTCGGCTGCCTCTGCTCGACGATGTTCCGCGTGTCGCCCAATCATCTGCTACGGGTCCTCGAAGGCCTTGTCGATGGCGACGTCCACAACCGCATCGTCGTTCCCGACAACCAGAAGCATTGGACGAAAGTCGCGCTGGATCGCATGTTGTCGATCCAGTAGGCGCTGAAGTACGATCCAAAGGTTCTGCAGGCCCAAACCCTTCGACCACGGTCAAGGTCGAAGGACAAGCCCTTCGACTACGCTCAGGGCAAGGAGGATTGATGGCTCACTCGCTTCCGCCTCTTCCGTACCCATCAGACGCGCTCGAACCCCACATCGACAAACAGACGATGGAGATCCATCACGGCAAGCATCACAACACCTACGTCACGAACCTGAATGCCGCACTGGAGAAGCACCCTGAGCTGCAGTCGAAGAGCATCGAAGACCTGCTGAAAGGCATCAACTCGGTGCCCGAAGATATTCGCACCGCGGTGCGCAACAACGGCGGCGGCCACGCCAATCATTCCATGTTCTGGCAAATCATGGGCCCCAGCGCCGGAGGCGCGCCGACCGGAGCAATCGCCGACGCGATCAACGGCTCGTTCGGAAGCTTCGACAAGATGAAAGAAGAAGTGAAGAAATCGGCAGTCGGGCGATTCGGCAGTGGATGGGCGTGGGTGATCAGCAGTGGCGGCAAGCTTACTGTCGAGAGCACCGCGAACCAGGACAGTCCGTTGATGGAAGGGAAGAAGATCGTTTTCGGCATCGACGTGTGGGAGCATGCCTACTACCTGAAATACCAGAACCGCCGGCCCGACTACGTCGATGCCTGGTGGAACGTGGTGAACTGGGCGGAGATCAACAAGCGGCTTCTTTGATGGCCATCGGCCATCCAAGAGGCCGCCAAAAAAGTCGCCGGACATTCCTTCCGGTGTCTACCGGCCCTGGTCGTGCGGGACGAGCACGGTCGCCGTCTTGACCGTCACGTTGTTCGCCGCATCCGTGCACGTGAGCGTGATCGTGTACGTCCTGCCGGGGCCGCTCCCTTCGCGTTCCGATCGAAGAAGAACATGATGTGCGTCGACCACAATCCAATCCGGCTCGTTGTTGTTCGAAGCCTCGTTGCTCGAAACCGAAAGCACGCAGGACACGCTGCCCGGGCAGTTGTCCGATTGACCGTAGTTGATAGTCACCGGCACCATCTTGTGATTCGGCGGCCACAGCGACGCTGGTGACGCCGCCAGGCCGGTGAGGGACGGTCCTGTCTGATCGACGACGGTCACGATTCCGCTCGCCTGACTCATCGCGCCCTTGGGATCGGTTGCAGTCAGCAGCACCGAGGTCATGCCGAGCGGATACGGATTGGGCGGCGCCTGCGTCAGCGTCAGCGGATCGCCGTCGGGGTCGAACGAGCCATCGTCGATCGATGCTGTCCCGAGGCACATGGCGTTCGCGGGGACCGTCACGTTCTTGGCCTTTGCGACAGGCGGATGGTTTGGCGGCTCGCAGGCGCCGAGACATGCGCCGGTCACATTCAGCGTGTAGGTCGCGCCCACGCCAAGTTCCTGATTGACTTCGTTGACGTCGACGACGAAGGTCTGCGCCCCGGCACCCAGATCGAACGAATAGCTGACGAAGCCACCGGCGACGTTGCTGCCTCCCGCATCGGCTCTGTAGTTCGTCGTGACGTTGGTCGGATTGAAGGTCGGTTGATAGGTCGAAGCGAACAGCGCGGCGTTGACGCCGACGGGTGTGCTGGCCAGAGCGACCGTCGCGCAGGTTGGAGCGCTGTTGGAACACGTCTGGAACGAGTAGGCTTCAAAGGCGCGCGGTGTACCGACACCGAGGGTTCCTGGAAAGGGCTTCGTCGATCCGCACACACTGGCGACGCCGTTACGGTTGAGCCGCCCATCCTGCGATCCTGCAGTGGTCGTCACGCCGGCCGACGGTGGCGGAGCGACTCCGTCCAACATCGTCGTAATCGTGTAGGGGGGAGGCCCGATGGCCACGCTGAACGGCAGTGTCTGGTTGGGACCGCCCTGGTAATTCACGGCGAGGGCGAAGTTGGCCGGCGCGGGGCAAGGGAAGTTGGCGGCAATCGTGAACAAGAGCGGCTCTGCGTTGCTAGCCGATGCCATCACGGCCAGGTTCGGGTATGGTCGCGTGCTCGGCTGCGTGATCGTGATCCCGGCGGTTGACGTCGTGAGCCCGCTCACGATGTCTGTGGCTGGTACGACTCCGTAATTCTTGAGCGTGAGCGTCAGCCGAGCGCCCTCGCCGGCTTCCGGAAGTCCGTTGCCGTTTCCCGGGTTGTCTGATGCCTGAATCGTCTCCAGCGCGAGGAACGCAGTGCCGGTGATGCCCGTCGAAGCCACTGCGGCATTTGCCATCACGATGCCGGCCCCGGCATCGCGATCCACGCCAGGCGCCTCGATGTCGATGGCCGTGTTCGTCAGAATGGTTCGAATCTGTGCCCTCGTGAGCGCCGGATTCGCGGACTTGATCAGCGCGGCGATTGCGCCGGCGTGCGGGGCGGCCGCCGATGTTCCGAAGAACGGGCTCG
The DNA here is from genome assembly GCA_046728115.1 of Acidobacteriota bacterium. Classification (GTDB taxonomy): domain Bacteria; phylum Acidobacteriota; class Vicinamibacteria; order Vicinamibacterales; family CAVVIG01; genus CAVSWN01. Next base: position 11,571 of record JBKPDW010000035.1, read on the forward strand.
GGAATCCGCCCACGCCGGTCACCGAAACACCGTCCGCCGCGGTGATGTCCGGCTTCTGCCGGACCAGTCCACCCGTCGAGGAGAAATTGCCGGGCGTGATCGCCGCGCCATTTGCCTGGAAGAACACGCGGCGTGGACCGTCCGAGCTGAACGTCTCGATCGAGTTCGACGAGCTGAACGCCTGCGGAAACGGACCCACAGCCGGAGTCGCAGCCACACCGAACGCGTCGGCGGCGGAGTTGTGTCCGTGGGTCTCGCCCGCTGTAGCGATCGAGAGCAGCCCGCGATTGCTGCCCAGGTGCAGGAAGCGGCCTGCAGCCCCTGTCTTCCTCACGACGACGATTCGATCGCCGCTGGCGGCGTTGCCGCTGCTTATCTGCTCGTACGGATCCTGCGTACCGCTTTGAACGTTGGTGGAACTGGCCTTCACCGTCGTGCCGGTCGAGTTCAGGCGGAACAAATCGTAGTCGTTGTTCGAGCCACCGAGCGGGTCGGACCAGTACAGGTTGATAGGATTCGAGGTGGCGACGGTCAAGATATCGAAGTTCTGACCCCCGAAGTTGTGGACGCTCCCGCCGGCGGGCAGGGGCGCTGCCGTCGCCCCTCCATCGAGAAAATCGCCTTCCCACACGCCCGCCGTGCCATCGCTCAGATTCCCGGAATTGCCGGCGGACGAGAAGAAGAGCGCGCCCGCGGCGGTGACGTCGTTCACGGCTTGAATCACCACTCCGCCGTTCGTGTTGGTCGGAGCCGGCTGACCGTCTTCGAACGGCGTCTCCACGAAGTAGAACACATCGTCGATGATGATGTCGCAGCCGGCGGTTCGAAGGTCGCGGATATTCTGCGCGAAGCTCGCGATGCCATTGAATGCGGTCGCGAAGAACAGTTGCGCCCCTGGAGCGAGATCGTGGACGATCTCGAGCATCGCCGTGCCTTCATCGCCGCTGCCTGTCTGTCCCGGCAGAACGGTGACTGTTCCAAGATCGCCACGCGCCTGGCTTGCCGCAAGATTGGTGACTCCATCCGACAGCACTCCGATCTTCACACCTGTCCCGTCGATATGGAACGCTCCACGAGCCGCGAACGCGAGGTGTGTCACGTCGCCCTCGGAGCTCCGGCTGCCTTGGCCCGTCGGTGTCGCCACGTTGGGCTCGGCCTGCTGACCCAGTGCGCCGGCCAGAAACGCGCCCACGGCGCGCGCGCGCTTCGGGAAACCTGGCCTGGACGGTGGATCGTGCCGGCGGGAGACGATGGCGGTTTGCTGAGGCTGAACGAAGATCACGTCGGGAGAGGCCGCCAGCGCTTCGACGTCAGCAATGTCGATGTGTGCCCGCAGGCTCGCGCCGTCCGGGGAGGCCGACTGCACCTCTATCCCGGCGGCGCTGAGACGCGACGCGAGTTCGCTGCCGGGCTGCGCAGCCACATCAACGACGAGGTGGCCGTCTGCCGAGTACGTCAGGTCAGTCTCGAGCAGGAAGATCCCGTCCGCGATCGGCTGCCCGGTTTCGATCCTCAGCTCGTAAAGCAGCTGCGAGTCGATCTTCTGTTGTACGGTGGTACGGGAGTCCTTCTCCCGAATCAACGCGTCGATTTGCGCGAGCGCTTCGGGCGCAATGCCCTCAGCCACTTGATTGGCAGGTTGTTGTGCTGCGCGCACGCGAGCCCCAGACGACATCATTCCCGTCGCAACGACTGCAATCCCCAGGGATAGAAGCGAGAAATGCTTCATAGATCACCTCCAAGATTGACGGTTTGTGATGGCGTCTGCGGCTGGCTCGATGGCACGAACCGATGGATCCTCGGCAAGACGTTCCAATTTCAGAATTGGAACGCGGGCGATGATCGACAGGTACTGAGCGGATGTCGAGAGGATGGTGCCGCCCAGGTCGCGAATCTTCTTCTCGATGGCCGGCGTCACCTCGGCGCGAACGTCGACGAGGGCGCGGCCCTTTTCATCGATCTTCACGCCCGTCGGACCTGGCGGAACACGCTTCCGCTCTGCTTCACCGCGGCGACGGTAGATCTCGTAAAGAAGTTGAGAGCTGATCTTGCGCTGGGCGGGCGTGCGGCTCTCTTTTTCGGAGGGCGGACGGCTCTGCAGGGCGGCGACGACATCCCTGGCGTCGGGGCTGCCGCCGGCGCCGAACATGCCGGCTGCGACGAGTATCAAACCCCGCAACACGAGGGTCGCATGCTACACCGATTTGCCAGCCATCGCGCACGCTATTTCGCAGCGCGCTTACATCGCCGTTCGCACGCGAGGACTGCTCGTGCGGCTGCAAGGCGACCTGCCCCAAGACAACGGTCAGGCCGGCACGTCCTCGGCAAATGCGAATCGATATCGTCCGTCAGGCGAACCTTGAACCTGCGAACCGTCGAACCCGCGAACCTATACAATTCGTCCAATGTCGCTGTCGACCGTACTCTTCCTGTTTCTTGCCCATCTTGGTGTCGGTATCATCGGCACGCTGCCGTTCGTCTCGCGTGAGGCGGGCGTCAAGTTCTTCAGATTCAATGCCGGTCTCGCCGCCATTCTGATGGCCATCGCCCTCGCATTTCGGCCGGCAGGTTCGAGCGTCGTCAGCGACACGCTCCCGCTGAGTACGCTCGTCGTTTCGGAACTAGCGATCGTTTTCTACTGGGCCACCGTCGGACGGACGCTGGCGCGGATCCGTCCGGCACTGATGGCCGTCGCGGTCGGTGGTGGCGTCGCCGCAATTGTGACCCAGGCGCTTGTCGTGTCGGGTAATCGCGGACTCCCAATGCAGGCGCTGACGGTGGCGAGTTTTCTGACGTCGGCGGCGCTGCTCGGCGGGGCGTGCACGGCGATGATTCTCGGCCACTGGTACCTGATCATTCCGTCGATGCAGGTGTCGCATTTGCAATCGATCGTCAAGCTGCACATTGCCTCGATGGTCGTTCGTATCGTCGTCGTCGGCGCGGCCGTGTTCTTGGCGATCGCGACCTGGGAGCCCGGACTCGGCCCGAGTTTTCGACGCTACATCACCACCTCCGCGGGAATCTTTTTCTGGCAGCGCGTGTTGTTCGGGCTGGCCGGGCCGGCGCTGCTGTCGTATTTGACGTGGGAAACCGCAAAGATTCGTTCGACGCAGTCCGCGACCGGAATTCTCTACGTCGATTTTTTCACTGTCGTGGTCGGCGAGGTCCTCGCGAAGTATCTGCTGCTCGCGACGCAAGTGCCCGTGTAGTACACTCGGTCGACGTCCGGCGATGTTAGCCGGACTTTTTTGCGGACTACACCGCGGTCCGGAACCTGTGCAATTCCAGACTGCGAACCGCGTCAGGGCCGGAAGGCAGCAGCGCTAAGCAGACCCTGGCATGTGCCGCAGGCCGTCCGGGCCGCGGTGAACTCCGTAATGTGTTGTGTCCGCCTTCAAGCGGACGTTTCGTAGACGATTGAGATCCCGCCCGGCTCGATATGTCATACCAGGTTATTGCGCGCAAATGGCGCCCCCAGAAATTCGAAGACGTCATTGGGCAGCGCGCGGTCACCAGGACACTGCGGAACGCGTTGACCAGCGGCCGGCTGGCGCAGGCGTTCGTTTTTGCCGGGCCCCGCGGCGTCGGCAAGACAACCACTGCACGCATCCTCGCGCGCGCGCTCAATTGCGTGAAGGGCCCCACTCCCGATCCGTGCGGCGTCTGTGATGCGTGTGTCGAAATCGCGGAAGGCCGCGACATGGACGTGCTCGAAATCGACGCGGCCACGCACACGCAAGTCGAGAAGGTCCGCGACATCATCATCTCGGGCCTCGCCATCCGTCCCGTTCGCAATCGGTACAAGGTCTTCATCATCGACGAAGTCCACCAGTTGTCGGGTCATTCGTTCAACGCCTTGCTGAAGTCGATCGAGGAACCGCCGCCGCACGTCGTGTTCATGATGGCGACGACGGAATTGGACAAGGTGCCCGAGACGGTGCTGTCGCGCTCCCAGATCTACGAAATGCGCACGATCAGCACGAAGTCCATTGCAGAGCAACTGCGCAAGATCGTCGACGCCGAAGGCATCACGATCGGCGACGAGGGACTGCAGTTGATCGCGAGGGATGCTGAAGGCAGCATGCGCGACGCACAGAGCAAGCTCGATCAGGTACTGGCGTTCACGGACAACACCGTGACGACCGAAGACGTCTCGACCGTGCTCGGACTGGTTGGACGCGATCTGCTGCTTGATGCGGTGCAGGCCGTCGCCGACGAAGATGCGTCGGCGGCCTTTGCGCTGACAGCGCGGGCGGTCGAAATGGGTTACGACCTGCGCGCAATCTGCCGCGAGTTGTCGCGGGTGGTTCGCGACTTGCTGGTACTGGCCGTCGATCCGTCGCGGATCGACGATCCGGAGATTGCCGGGGAGTCCGAGCGCGATCGGCTGAAGGATCTGGCCGCCAGATTTTCCCGCGAAGATCTGCTGCGCGCCTTCGACCTGCTGACCCGGGCCGAGACCGAAATCCGCGCCGCCGCGCAGCCCAGATACAACCTCGAGATGGCGCTGCTGCGGTGGATCTATCTCCGCAAGCTGACGCCCATCGAGGATCTGATTGCCGGGACGGCAACCGGCACGCCTCTCCAGGCGGCCAGGAGCGTCGCGGCGGCGGTGGCCCAGCCGGACGCGCGGATCAACGAGGGTAGCCGGAGTTCGCCGTCGCTGTCGGTCGCGATGCAGGGCGCGATGAAGGCCGCACGTCCCGAACCCTCTTCTGCGGCATCCGCCCAGACGCCGCGCAGCGGCGACACCGGAGGCGCATCGCTCAAAGACGCGCTGCTCGCAGAGATCCGCCATTCCCGGAAAGTGTTCTACAACATGGTCGTGGCGCAGGCGCAGAAGATCGAGGCAAGCGAGGATCGCATCACCTTTACGTTCTCGTCGACGCAGCGCGCTCTGCGCGATCAACTCGAGCAACAGCGACCATGGCTCGAGTCGCTTGCGCACCAGCTCTCCGGCCGCAAGATCGCGATCGTCGGCGCGCCGGTCGAACCCGTTGCCGCGCCTGCGCCGGCACCAACCGCCGAACAGAAGGCCGCGGACCGGAAATCGGCCCTGCGAGAGCAGGCGCTGGCGGATGCCGGTGTCCAGGCAATGCTCGAAATCTTTCCCGCGGAAATCCGGGACATTGAAGAAATGTGACCGTGCATGAACGCCACTACGGAGGATTACGGATCACCACGATAAACACGGACGTGATCGTCACACGAACGACTCGTTGGCCGGTTCGTGTCCTCGGTTCGTATCCGTGACCCCGAAGTAGAGCATGTGGATACTGGAACATCATGAATATTCAGC
>JBKPDW010000036.1:0-11267 GCA_046728115.1 Acidobacteriota bacterium
GTGCTGAGCGGCGCACCGTACGGCTACCGCTACATTCGCAAGAGTGAGGACGCGCCCGCGTCTTATGCCGTCATCGAGAGTGAAGCCCGCGTGGTGCGACAGGTGTATGACCAGTACACCGTGACCGGCTGGAGCATCGCCGCGATCACACGGTGGCTTAATGACGAAGGGGTGCCGACTCGGAAGGTGGCGACCCGATGGGAGCGCTCGACCGTGTGGGCGATGCTGCGCAACCCCGCCTATGTCGGTGCCGCCGGCTTCGGCAAAACGCGCGTCACCACCCGTCAGCGTGTGACGCGACGGCTTCGCTTGCGCGGCGGCATCACTAGCCGCAACAGCGCCAATCACGAACGGCCCCGCGAGGACTGGATCGAAATTCCCGTGCCGGCACTCGTCGGCGAGCCGATCTTTGCCCGTGCACAAGAATTGCTGCAGGAGAATAAAGTGCGGGCGAGGCGGCGGACCGTTACCCCAAGTCTCGTGCAGGGTCTGGTGAGTTGTCATCGCTGCGGGTACGCGCTGTCGCGCGCATCAACGCAGTCGAGCGCGCGCCTGATTCACTACTATCGTTGCATCGGCTCGGATTCGTGGCGACATCTCGGCGGGCCGCGCTGCGACAGCCGCCCCGTACGACAAGACCTCTTGGATGAGATCGTGTGGACCGAGGTCATTCGATTGCTCGAGGATCCACGCTCATTCAGCAGGAACTGGATCGCCGCCTCGCCGTGGCGCGCGCCGCCGACCCGACACGGCAACGCGAGCAGGCGTTGCAACGGGATCTGGTGCGTGTTGGCAAGAGCATCGAGCGCATGCTGACCGCGTATCAGGAGGATCTGCTGTCGCTGGAGCAGCTGCGTGAGCGGATGCCATCACTGCGTCAGCGCGAGCGTGCGCTGCGAATGGAGTTGCAATCGATTGCCGAACAGACGCGGGAACGAGCGACGTACCTGCATCTCGCGGAAACGCTGTCGGCATTTCTCACGCGGCTCCGTGAAGCCGCGGACACGCTTGACATCATCGAGCGGCAACGCATCGTACGCCTGGTGATCAAGGAAGTGCTCGTTGGCGATGACACGATCGTCATCCGCCACTGCATTCCCGTGCCGGCGGGACCGTCGAATGGAAGCGGCTCTCAGGACTCGGATCCCCCAGATAACGTTGGAGACGGCAGAAGTTACCTTTTGCGTTCGGGGAGTGAGCGGCCCGCCTTGCGGGACGCCTTCCTCCGTTTGCACCACCACTCCGTCGGGCATGACCACCTTGGCTTTCAGCATCCGGTGGATGAGCGCGATGAGCCGCCGGTCTGTGACCTTCGTCTCCAACCGCGCCACCAAGCGTTGACGATGGACGCGGTCGAAGAATTTCTCGAGGTCCAGGTCGACGACCCAGTCGTACCCCTCGGCCAGATACCTTGTCGCCTCGGCGATGGCCGTGTGACAGCTGCGCCCCGGTCGGAAGCCATGGCTCGATGGGTGAAAGGTCGGCTCCCAGTGCGGGCTAAGTATGCGCAGCACCGCCTGTTGCACCCACCGGTCCACCACATCGGGAATGCCAAGGCCGCGCGCGCCGCCACCCAGCTTCGGAATCCACACCCGGCGGATCATGCCGGGACGGTAGGTTCCGTCAAGCAGGCGACGACGCAGTACGGGCAGCAGCTCGGGGAGATGCTCGCGCACCTCCTCGATGCTGCGGCCATCCGCGCCAGGCGCGCCGCGGTTCTGGGCCACGTCCACAAACGCGCGTCTCAGGTTCTCATCGTCGACGACCTCCTCCATCGTCATCGCCGGCAGGGTCTCGCCAGCTATGTGTCTCGACTTCGGCACCGCAAACCGGCCACGGGGTACGGTTTGGCCCGTCCGTGTACCGGGAACGGCCCCTTGCGGGCTGTCGGCTGTCTCGAGAAACAGAGGCTGTTGGCCTGCCTGTTCGCTGGCCGTGGTCGCCTTCCCTCCCCGCGCGCGCTGCGCGGTTCTGGCCGCCTTTCGACGGCCGTCCGGTACTACGCGACCATCCGACTCCTCTCGTCTCATCACCCTCGCGTCTTTCGTTCCGCGATGGCTACCGCGTGCGCGGAAGCCGAGAGGTCTCCTCGGGTAAGCACGCAGAACTTCGTACCGACGCCGGCGCCTATACGCCCGCCTGCCCGACGGATATGGGCTTCGCTGCCGTTGGCCAGCTCACCCGCAGGTGTGGACGCCTCCACGGCGCTTCGCTCTCGCTCGGTTCGGTACTGCATCATCAGACTTCTACCGGACACCCCCTCGCGGGCCGCACGTACTCGGCGCCCTTGTCTCGTTGATGGTGGGTTTCCTCCGTCAGGACCCCAAGAGGACTTGACCGCTTACATGTCGCACCTCGTTGTTCTGTGTGCATGCCGAGCACACCAAGGCTTTCCGCGCAGACTATCGCTGCGCTCCAACCCCTCACGGGGCTGACGGCCTTGACCGGCCCTTCGGCCGAGCCGCGATCTGGCTGTTGCGTGATGGCCCGCCGACGAGCGACGTCGAAACGCGTGATCATGCGCAACTGGAGCCGCACGAACTTGACGCGGTTGTCGCGTTCGTGCGGATTCTCTTGGAATGGGACGCACGCGAGCGCAGAATGAGCGCCGCCGCTACGAGCGAAGGAGCAGAACGCGATGACGGTAACGAGCGGAACGAACCGAGCGCTGCTGTACGCGCGCGTCTCGAGCAAAGACCAGGAGCGTGAGGGCTTCTCGATTCCCGCGCAACTGAAGTTGCTGCGGCAGTACGCACGCGAGCAGCACCTGACGATCGTACTCGAGTTCGTGGACGTCGAGACCGCTAAGCAGTCGGGCCGTGGCGGGTTCGGCGAGATGATCGCCGCGCTCAGAACCGACACGTCGTGCCGCACGATTCTCGTCGAAAAGACGGATCGGCTCTACCGCAACATCAAGGACTGGATGACGGTCGATGATCTCGACGTCACCATCCATTTCGTCAAAGAAAACGCGGTCGTCTCGAAAGACTCGCGCTCGTCCGACAAGTTCCTGCACGGTATCAAGGTGCTGATGGCCAAGAACTACGTCGACAATCTGAGCGAAGAGGTCAAAAAGGGACTGCTCGAGAAGGCGGAACAGGGACACTGGCCGACGCGAGCACCTGTGGGCTACGTCGACAACCTGGCAACCCACAGGATCGAAGTTGATCGAGCGCGCGGCCCGTTCATTACGAACCTGTTCGAGTGGTACGCGACCGGCGAGTACTCGCTACGGGCGTTAACGGCGAAGGCGCACGCCGCCGGCCTCACGCATCCGCGATCCAGCCGCCGCATGATGAAGGCCGAAATCCACCGCATCCTGCAGAATCCGATCTACACCGGCGATTTCCGGTGGCATGGCCGGATGTACCACGGCTCGCATGACCCGCTGATTTCTCGCGACACGTTTGCGGCCGTGCAGGTCGTGCTCAATCGCAAGCCGCGCGCACGCTATCCGAAGCAGCGCCACGCGTTCATGGGTCTGCTGACGTGCGCCCGCTGCGGCTGCGCGATGACAGCGGAGCGCAAGAAAGGCAAGTACACCTACTACCGGTGCACCGCGTTTCACGGTCGCTGCGGCAACGCGTATATCCGCGAGGAGCAGTTGGCCGACTTGCTCCGCAGCGTGGTCGACAAGATCCAACTGCCCGAACAGGTAGCGGAGTTGATCACGCACCGCCTCCGCGCGAGCCAGGCCGATCTGGAGCGGACGCGGGAGTACACGTCGGTACGGCTCCTCGACCGCCAGCGGGCGCTCCAGGCGAAGATCGACCGCGGGTACGACGATTACGTCGAGGGCCGCGTCTCCGACACGCTGTGGGCGCGCAAATCCGCGGAATGGGAAACCGAGCTCGCGAGAGTGATGGCGGAACTCAGCGCGCTCGATCGACCGTCAACGACGTTCGTCGCGACAGGCGAGAGGATTTTAGAACTCGTGAAACGGGCCGGAATTCTCTACAAAACCCAGGATCCGGCCGAACAACGGCGCGTGCTCGAATCAGTGCTATCGAACTGCACCTTCGATCGCGGAAGTGTCTGTCCTACTTACAAGAAGCCATTCGACCTGTTCGCTCGAGCGACTGAAACAGGAGAATGGCGGGCCCAGCAGGACTCGAACCTGCGACCTCCTGGTTCGTAGGGCGAAGAAAGGGGGCAATCAGGGGCAGCGGGAGACCGCTGCCCCCCGTTTTTCGGCCTGTTTTTGCGATTTGGGGCAACCCCAGAAAACCGCGAGCCGCTACCGATTGTCAGTCATTTGTCAGTCACGGCCGAGCTAGGAGTGAAAATGTAGTAACATCACTACATGAAGCTTGGACTGCGCGAAGCCAACCAGCACTTCTCGAAAGCGATCAGGGCCGTTCGCGGCGGCAAGGAAGTCGTACTGACGGACCGGGGGCGGCCGGTCGCGATCATCACGCCGGTCAAGCAAGCATCGACCGTCGAGACAGCGCTGAAGACCATGGCCGACGAAGGTCTGATTACGCTGCCGTCGCGCGGAGGATTGACCCCGGCGTCGCGCTGGAAGCCGGTCAGCGTCAAGGGCAAGCCGCTGTCGCACACGATTCTCGACGACCGAGAAGATCGCGCGTAGACGCCGATGGCGTACGCCTATTTCGACACGAGCGCGCTCATCAAGCGCTATGTCAACGAACCTGGCCGTCTCGACGTGGTCAAACTCCTGCGCAAGAACGCCTGCGTCGTCTCGGCTATCCTGCCGATCGAAGTGCGCAGCGCGCTCCGACGCCGCGTGACAGAGCGGACGCTCGACGAAGCGCGAGTTCGCACGATTGTCAAACGCTTCACCGCCGATCGCGCATTCTGGACGGTCGTCGAGGTCTCGCGCGAAGCGCTCACCGCGGCCGAGACCCTCAGCGCCAGCCATCCGTTGCGAGCGCTCGATGCGATCCACGTGGCATCGGCGCAGCTGTTCGCCACGCGGATCGGTTCATCACCGTTCACCTTCGTGAGCGCCGACACGCGGCAAATCACTGCGGCAGTCGCGTTGGGAATGACCGCTCGGCATATCGAATCCTGAGCTATAGCTCGCCCGCCTCCAGAAATCGCCCTTTGCCCGTTCGGTTCTGGTGTTCTGCAGGAGGTGTCTATGGATTTTGATCCTCGCGATTTCGATTCGCGCGACGATGAACGTCGTGGAGGCGTTCACGACGACTTCGATCGCGATGACGACCGGGGCGACGTTAGTTCACGTGATCGCGACGACGATGCACGTTCGCTCGGCCGTGGTCCCGCCGACTCGCGGCAGTCGAACAACGACGGACACGACCCGCGGGATGGCGGCCGTTGGCCCGAACGCGGCCGAGACCGTGGCGCCGACCCGCGAGAGCCGTTCACGCGCCATCTGGATCTGCCGCGCGGACAAGAGCGGGAGGTCGTCCGCGATCGGGATCGAGCGTACACGTTGCGCGGCGCCGAAACGCGGACGCTCGCGACCGTCGGCGCCTTTCGAGTGGTCTCCAGTCGTGATCTTCGGGACCATCGCGATCGTCCCCTGAGTCCGCGGTCGGGTGACCTACGGCACCTGCGCGATCAAGGGCTCGTCGAGACAGCTCGTGTGCCCGGTTCGCGCGAGCATGCGGTCGCCTTGACGAAGGCTGGCCGTGGTCTCCTGGAGCGGCATCGAGACCGCACACCGGGTGACCGCCAGACCGTGTGGGATGGCCTCAAGCGCGAGCGAGAGCGGGAGCACGACATCCAGGTCTATCGCGCCTACGAACGCGACGCAGAGCGCCTGGCCGAGCGCGGCGCACACGTCGACCGAGTCGTCCTCGATCATGAGCTCAAACGCGACTACCAGACGTGGCTGCATCAGCGCGATCGGGAGCACGAAGACTACGACGGACACCCGGATCGGACCGACGAGGAGATTCGCGACTGGGCGCGCGATCACGACCTCCCGTACTTCGATGACGAGGTGCATTTCCCCGACCTGCGCATCGAATACCGGGAGGCGGACGGCCGCTGGGATCACGATGACATCGAGGTCGTCACCGAGCACTACCGCGGTGGTCACGCTGCGAGCGTGGCGCAGTCCGGATTTTCGTGTTACCGCGGCTCGAGCCTGCGCATTGGCGGGCGCGGCGGCAGCAGCCGGGGCGGTGGTGGACACCACGGCGGACTGGCACAGGAGATGTGGGAATGACAGCCGCTGAACGCGTTCGAGCCGTCGCTGATTACGACTTCACGGAGCGCCAGGCGCGGTTCCTCGTGCTCGTGATGCGGCATGCCGGTCTGTGTGTCAAACGGCAGTATGCCGAGTTCGCCAGCATCGCGAACGGCGGCGAGAAGTGCAACCTGTTTTTCGACCGCCTCGTGCGGCGCGGCTTCGCGGTCGCTGCTGACTGCATTCACAATCGCGCGCAGCTCTTTCACGTCCATTCGAAGCTCCTGTATCACGCGATTGGTGAGCCGGACAGCCGGTATCGTCGCAACGTGCCCGCCCGCGCCGCGGCCGAGCGGTTGATGCGGCTCGACGCCGCCCTCATGAGCCCCGAGTACGACTGGCTGACGACCAGGTCCGAGAAGCTCGCTTACCTGCGCGCACAGACCGCGTTGGTGCCGCCGGGAGCGCCACCGAGCCCGACGATCCAGGACGCGAACCACTCCGATCCGCTGCCCGGGACGTTCCCTATCGGCGTTCATCCAACCGGTCACGTCGTGCTGCTGTACCTCGCCACGGTGCCGTGGACCGACGAGTTCCGGACCTTCCTGGCGGGGCATCTCGCGTTACTCGCGGTGACGCCCGCGTGGACCCTGCGGCTGGTGCTTCCACAGCCGCTGCGACGGGTGCTGGACGCATATCGAAAGGTCGCCCACGAGGAGCTGACTCCGCTCCACGCAGAGACCATCTCGGAGCTCAAGCGGCACTTCTTCCACCGGCGCCGGCGCACGGATCTCAATACAATCCCCGACGGCCTTCGAGACTTCCTGACACGATGCGCGGAGGCCTATGACACGCCGCGATTCAAGCATCTGTACAGGCGGTGGCTGACGGACCAAGACGCGGTGTTCTCGCCGGTGTCGCCGGCTATCCAGGAGACGCTCGCGGCCGGCCGTGCGCGTGTCGAATGGCACGTCCTGCCGCACCGCTACGACCACCTCTCTCCGCTCGTACGCAGTTGCCGTCGCCGACACAGGCGAGGTCGCATGGGCGACAAGGGAGGGGACAAGGCTCCGCGCAGCGTAAACCCGGTCGTCAACCCCGCCCCTTAACCCACCCCTCCACCCGTGACGCCGCGGTGATGCGTGCCGTCGCGCGTGATCGCAGCCGCCAGCAAGCGGTTCACCCTGAAACGATTGCCGGTTTCGTCGCACGATGGATGGGCGGCGTTCTCGGCCGCCCCCGTCATCGCGGGTTCCTGTCACGCGCAGAGAGGAACCCAGGACGTGAACGACCCCGCCTTTGTGGCGCGGCGCCACCCCGGCGCCGTCCCGGGGGGTCGTTCACGTCCTGGGTTCCAGTGCGGCCGACAGACGTCGAAGCAACGTCGTACCGCGGCGGAATACACCGGCGTACGCGGTGCACAACGCGCCGGTTGTGCACGTGGTTTCGAGCAATCAAACTGGCCGCGATCGCGGCCGCGTTGTCGCCTGACAACATCGTCGTGTGAAGGCTCGTTCGCCGGCCGCTCAAGTGGCCGCCGTCGCTCGACAAATGCGCGTGCAACGGAAGGCCCGGCGCGGGTCAAGGCCGCAACGCGCCGAGCGCCGCGCAGGAAGCTGCGAGGGAAGCCTTGAGCCGCGGCGGGCCTTCCGTACAATCGAGCGTCGAGCGACAGCAACCTGCGAGCATCAGGCTGCTACACGAACTGCGACAAGACTCCCCGGCGTTAAGGCGTGAGCAAGCCGTCGCTCCTAGCGCCATTCTGCGGGAGCGTTGGCGCACGTCAAGGCTGCCCTCCTTCGTCGGCGCTTCGCGGCCTTGACCTGCGCCATCCGCTCCCTGATGTACGGCAACTATCGGAGCGACGGCACAACGTGATCAACGTGTACAAGGTCGAGGGTTGACGCGGCTTTCGCTGTTCGCACTCGCGGCGGTTACCGTGATGCTTGTCGCCTACGCGCGGCGCGTGCGGACGTGCAAGCGCGTCTTGCGCGCGAGCGCCAGCAAGCCGCATTACCGTCACAGGGCCGAGCGGCGCGGCCGGGCAGTAATCGCTGCCAACCGTGGGGCGGGATTCGGACTCGATGATCTCACGAGCCGCGGCAGCCTACTTCAGGCCGAACCGGAAGCCGATGTGCGAGCCGTCGTCTGGTCACTGCCCGTTATTGCGGAGGACAGGCGTATCGCATCGAATCACGACCGTCTTCGTTCGGTCGAATCTCCAGTTTACATCTCCAGGTTGTACGCCTCTTCCCCATGCTCGGTGAGGTCAAGGCCTTCGATCTCCTGATCCTCCCGCACGCGCACTCCCACGACGAGGTCGGTGACCTTCAACAACACAATCGTGCCGGCTGCCGCGAGCGCCCACGCGAGCGCGATGCCGACGAGCTGATAGCCGACCTGCGACGCGTTGCCGTCCACCCATCCGACAGGCAGCGGCCGTCCCTGCGGATCCTTGAAGACGGGATTGATCGCTCGCGCGGCGAACACACCTGTCAGCAGCGCACCGATGGTTCCACCCGCCCCGTGCACGCCAAACGCGTCCAGCGCATCGTCGTAGCCGAATCGTCCCTTAACGAGCGTCACCATCAGGAAACAGACGACCCCCGCTGCGAAACCAATGAACAGCGCGGCCATCGGCGTGACGAACCCGGAGGCCGGCGTGATCGCGACGAGGCCCGCCACAGCGCCCGAGATGGCGCCGAGCGCGCTGGGCCGGCGGCGTGTCGTCCATTCGGCCGCAAGCCAGCCGAGCGTTGCCGCGGCGGCGGCGAAGTGCGTCGCCACGAACGCGCTCGTCGCGAGACCGTTCGCCGCGAGCGCGCTGCCGGCGTTGAACCCGAACCAGCCCACCCACAGCAGGCACGCACCGATGAAGCTGAGCACGAGGCTGTGGGGCGGCATCGGTTCCTTCGGATAACCGGTGCGCTTCCCCAGGTACAGCGCGCACACAAGCGCCGACACGCCCGACGTGATGTGCACGACCGTTCCACCGGCGAAGTCGAGCGTCGGAAACCGGCCGCCGAGCGTCGCATTCAACAGGCCGCCCTTGCCCCACACCATGTGCGCCAGCGGCGCGTACACGCAGACCGACCAGAGCGTCATGAAGACGACCGTGCCGCTGAACTTCATCCGCTCCGCCGTCGCGCCTGTGATCAGCGCGGGCGTGATGACGGCGAACATCAGCTGATAGACCATGAATGTCATGTGCGGGATCGTTCCGCCGTAGTCGGCATTCGGATCGACGCCGACGCCGCGGAGCAGCGCGTAGCCGAATCCGCCGATGATCGGCGTCCCCTCGCTGAAGCACAGGCTGTAGCCGACAAGCGCCCATAGCACCGTAATGAGCGCCATGAGCACGAAGCTCTGCATCATGATCGCGAGCGTGTTCTTCTGGCGGACGAGGCCACCGTAGAAGAGCGCCAAGCCGGGGCCCGTCATCATCAGGACGAGGGCCGAGCAGACGAGCATCCAGGCGTTGTCGGCGGCGTTCACAGCTCGCTCCGTTCTCCGGTGCGGATGCGATAGCTCTGCTCCACCGGAATGACGAAGACGCGGCCGTCGCCGATTTCGCCGGTGCGCGCGGCCGTAATGAACGCGGCCACGGCATCGTCGACGAGATTGTCGGGCACGACGACTTCAATCTCCATCTTCGGCAGCAGGCTGACGTCGTATTCCTTGCCGCGGTAGATCGCCGTGTGGCCCTTTTGCTTGCCGTGTCCGCGGACTTCGGTGACCGTCATGCCCGGAAGGCCGACACGTCCTAGCGCCTCCTTCACATCGTCGACCTTGTTAGGTCGAACGATGGCCTTGATCAGCTTCATGTCACGTCTCCAGTGCGCGGTGGATGTCCGCGGTCAGCTCCGCGATTGCCGTGTCGGTGAGTTTCGCGCCTGCCTGAGTAATGTGGAACACATCGATCGCTTTCTGGCCCTCGGTGGAGATCAGGACGAGATCGACATCGCAGCCGTGGCGCGAGATGGCGCGGCTCACACGGTGCAGCAGGCCGAGGGCGTTGGTCGCGACGATGTCGAGGATCGTGTAGCGCCGGGAAGACTGATTGTCGGCGTGAATCACCGACGGCGTGGCCGTCACGCCCGCGCGGCGTTTATACAGCACGCTCTGTTCGCGCGCGCGGAGGCGCTCGGTGACGTCGATCTCTCCGGAGATGACCGCCGCGAGCACGGCCAGGAACTGATCCTTCCCCGTCGCGTTCAGCTCGAGGAACCGCTCCTGATCGGCGAACTGAAACACGTCGAGCACGAGGCCGTTCGGGTTCGTCATCGCGTGTCCACGCGCGATGTCCATGCCGAACGACGATAGAGTGCCGCAGATGTTCGAGAACAGGAACGGCTTGTCGAGCGTCACCACCGTGAGCTCCCACAGGGATCCCTTGCGCGCGAGCGCCGCGTGCAGATCGTCGGGCCGAATGTCGCGCGAGAGGCGTACGTGCCCGTACACCGCGTCGTGCGGAAACAACTGGAGATACCGTCTGGGGAAGCCCTCGACAAACCGTGTGATCTCGGCCTCGCTCACATCCTGCGGGCGACCGGCGACGAGCGCGCGCAACCCGGATTCCTGGTGCTCGATGCGATCGTCGGCGTACGCGAGCGTCAGGTGGTTGTAGGTGTCGACGTACAGCCGCCAGAGCAGCTCCTCGCGCCACGGCGTCAGCGTCTCGGGGTTGACCGCCTCGACGTCGACCAGCGTGAGCAGGCACAACATCTTCAGCCGCTCCTCGACGACGACGAGATCCGACAGCTGATGAACGATCTCGGGATCTTCGGTGTCGCGGGGGAACGCGATCAGCGACATCTTCGTGTGGTGGCGGATCAGGAACTCGACGAGCGCGCTCCACTCGTCCGGGAGCCTCAGGCGCTCCATGACCCCCATCGCCATCCGCACGCTCTCTTCGACGTGGTCCTCGTCGCGCCACTTGCCGACGTCGTGGAACAGCAGCGCCAGCACCAGGAGCTCCGGCTGCGCGAGATCGGCAACGAGCGAGGCGAAGCGCTCGCGATGTTTCGGCGGCCGCGTGGCGAGTTGCTCGAGATTTCGGATCGTCAGCAGCGTGTGCTCGTCGACGGTGTACCGGTGATAGAAGTCGCGCACGACGCGGCAGAAGATCGCCTGAAATTCGGGGAAC
>JBKPDW010000037.1:0-18927 GCA_046728115.1 Acidobacteriota bacterium
ACGACCCCCACGGCGCCGGCCGCGCCGGTCAACGTGCGGATTGTGCAGTAAGCCCACCTCCCAGCAGGACACGTCGGCGAGACAGCCAGACCAGGCGCATGGGTGCCGCATCTGGCTGTCTCGCCGACCGTCGTCGGCCCACCCGCCTGCGGATCGGGTCCTGACACCACCTCGGTCTCGCGCGAGTCTCTCGTGATTGAATGTATCTTCACGCTCGATCAAAGCGCGCGAGCGCGATCGTTCCGTCTCATTGGCATGGCGATCGCGGCGTGCCAGATCGACGCGTTCAGCTCGGCGCCTGTCGCGCCCGAGTGCCCGGGACTGACAGCCATCACTGCGTACCACACTGATCCCAAAAACGCTGTAGCGTCGTTCGCGCGTCGGCCGAACGATGGCGACGGCGACGTCACGAGAGACGGCAGACCGCTCGAGTGGACCGATCAGTGCGGTTGTGCGGTCACGGACACCGCGCGCATCTCGCCAGGGCTCAGCTGAAACTCCGTCGGCTCGAGCGCGATTGGCTGCACGCGGTACTCGCTGTCCAGCCTGAACGCACGAACCAGCCGGACGCGACAGGTCGCTTCGCCAGGCGGAGATTCGGAAGGCGAGGGCTCCGTTCGCGCCAGGCAGGTCCAGCCCACGGCCCTTGGCGCCTTACCGTCGCCGGGCACGGCCACGCGGACGAATTCATTGCGCGCGACCGCCAGGTCGGCCATGCCGAGATGCGAGGCGCGCCACGTGCCCTGGTCGTATTGAACGGTGGCGGCAGCGGCCGCGTTCCGCAGCGTCAGCTCGCCCTCGACGAAGACGTACGACCGTGGATCGTCGACGGTTACCGCCGTGGCTGCATGACCGTTCTCGCGGATTTTTCCTTCAGCGGCAAGCTCGCGGCTCATCACCCGGTACATCCACGGTTCGGCGTCCATCACCGACTCGCGCGTCGACGTGGCGAGGTCGACCCCTCGAGGCACCGGCCTGAACAGGACCGGCGTGCGGCCGCGGTCGGCGAACACATTGTTCAGCGTCGCGACGAGCACGAGCGGGTGCGATCCGAGATGAGCTCCTTCGAACGCCCGAGTGTCGTGGTTGGCCGCCTGGTACTGCTCGCCTGTGGTGCGCCCCGATGACAAGCGGACCCGATACATCCATTCGATGTCGGTCGTCCGTCCCCAGCGTGCCATCAACGCCCGCGTCGATGTACCGCCATCCTCGTTGCTGAAAATGCTCGAGTAGACCAGCGTGGTAGAGTCCACAGTTTCGTCGGTGCGCTCGACGAACATCGTCAGCAGAAGATCCGTCGCCTGCCCGATAGTGTCGGCACGCGCCCATATTGCCGGCGCGTGCCGAACGAGCAGATAATCCGAATCCGTCTCGCGCACGGTGCGTACGTTCAGGCCGTGAACACGAGACTTGGGCGCCGGCCAGTACGCGGACGGCTGCAGCGAGACCTCGTGCCGGCCGGGTAGCAGCGGACCGACAACGGCGTCGTATAATCGGCGACCGGTTCCGGGAAAGATCAGCAGCTCTTCGACCGATTGGTCGTCGACTCTAACCGAAAGCGCTGCAACGGCATCGAGCGCACGGTTCTGAACTTCATCGTCCACTGTCACGGAAAGAATGACGTCCGATTCGCGATCAACGGTCACGCACGACACGAGCGTCGAGGGCGATTCGACGCACGGCCGCGCCTCCGCGACCGAGATTCCGACGATGACGGCGATCGTGCCGAACGCGAAGGTCGTTGCCTTCATACGCACGCATCTTACAGGGGCCGCGCAACGCCTGCGCGTCGAGGTACTCAGTTTTCATCAATGTATCCTTGATGTGTCGGCGTTGTCGCGACAGTTTCTTACGATTCCCGCCTATGGCCAGAGGAGGACTTTCATGAAACGGACTTTGGAGGGCGTCTTCGCGCTCGTTGCCGCGTGCCTGCTGCTTGGGTCGAATGCTCATGCGCAGGTGGACCGGGCCACACTGATTGGGACGGTACGGGACGCATCGGGCGCCGTCGTGCCCGGCGCTCCCGTCGTCGCACGCAACGTCGCGACCAATGTGCCGTCGGAATCGGTGACCGACGCGCAAGGCAACTATCTGATAGGCGGTTTGATCCCCGGTGCGTATGTGGTCGAAGTGGCGCTCGCCGGTTTTCAGAAGAGCAGCGGGAGGGTGGACCTGGAGGTCGGCCAACGCGGACGGCTCGATTTTACGCTCGCGGTCGGCACGGTGGAGCAGAGCGTCATCGTTCAGGCCTCGTCGCCGATCATCAACACGGAACAGGCGAACCTTGGATCCGTGATCCCGCAGAGCCAGGTCGCGAACCTGCCGCTGTCCATTCGCAACTGGGACGATCTGCTGGCGCTCGTCCCCGGCGTCGAGGGGGATCGCTACACCGAACAGGGGGGCGGCACTTCGTTTGGCCGAACGGGCGGCATCAACGTGCATGGCGCCAGGGCGCTGCAGAACAACTTCCTGCTCGACGGTGTCGACAACAACAGCATTTCCGAGAACGTCCAGGAGCTGACGACCCAGGTCTCGCGCCCGTCCGTCGATGCCATTCAAGAATTCAAGGTGGTCACCAGTCCATATTCGGCTGAGTACGGCCGGTCACCGGGAGCGGCGGTGAGCGTCTCTACCAAGTCGGGAACCAACGCTGTCAGGGGCACCGCGTACGAGTATTTCCGCAACGATTCTTTCGATTCGATCGACCTGTTCTCGAAGCGCGCCAATGCGCCCAAGCCGACGAACGATCAGAATCAGTACGGCGGCAACCTGGGTGGGCCGATCATCAGGGACCGCGCGTTCTTCTTCGGGGATTTCGAAGGAACGCGCATCACACGGGGAGTGACGCGCCTGACGCGCGTTCCCACGGCTGCCGAGCGTGCCGGGATCTTTTCGTCGACCATCCGCGACCCGCTGACGGGGCTGCCGTTCGACGGCAACCGGATTCCGTCGGATCGGATCGATCCGTACGCGGCCGCGATCATCGGTCTCGTTCCGCTGCCCAATCAACCGGGGGCGAACAATTTTTTCCGCAGCGACAATCTGATCGACGACTCCGACCGCCTGCTGACGAGGGTGGATTGGAAACCGAACAGCAAGGACAGCGTTTTCGGCCGGTACATCTACTCGAACCGGACACGTCAGATTCCGGGCGCGTTCGGCGGCGTGGTGGACGGCACTGGTACGTCGGCGTTTGGCAACCAGACAATCGAGACCAACGCCCTTGTGGGCGGTTGGAACCACATCGTCAGGGCAGCGATGGTGAACGAATTCCGTTTCTCATGGTCGCAGGCCACGTCGGACGCGGTGCATCAGGCATTCGGGCTGGCTCCACCAGCGGCGGCGACGATACCCGGTTCGGTCACCAATCCCAGCGTGGCCGGCGGACTGCCAGGAATCACCATCGACGGATTCTTCGGCGGCTCGGGGCTCGGCCGGATTGGCTCGCCGGACTTCCTGCCGAAGTTCCAGCACACGAACCAGTTCGAGTTCATCGACACGCTGTCGTGGCTGCGCGGCGACCACTCGATCAAGCTCGGCGCCGACATCATCGCACCGATGAGAAATCAGTATCTCGACGTGCCGGCGACGCGTGGCTCGTTGCGTTTCCGGAACACGTTCACCGGCGACGCGATGGCCGACTATCTCCTGGGATACGTCTCCGATCTTCAAATCTCCAACGTGTGGGTCGTGGAACAGCGGCACCAGGCGCAGATGTTTTTCATCCAGGATGACTGGCGCGCGAACTCGAAACTGACGCTGAATCTCGGCCTACGGTACGATTTCATCACACCAGCGCTCGAAGCGAACAACGCGCAGACGAACTTCAACCCGGCGGGCACCGGTAGTCTGGTATTTGCTGAGGACGGCTCGCTCGAAGACCGCGGCCTGGTCAAGCCCGACCGAAATAATTTCGCACCGCGCATCGGTGTCGTCTACAACCTGGACCCGAAGACCACGCTGCGGGGCGGATGGGGGATCTTCTACAACCTGTTCGATCGCGTCGGGAGCGAGGATCAGCTCGCGCTCAACGTGCCGGGGCTTATCAACAACACTCCGCCTACCGCCACGCTGGCAAGCGGTCCGATCTTCTTATTGCGTCAGGGCTTTCCGTCGAACGCGCTGGCGCCGCCCAATCTCGATCCCGCCGCGGGCGACCTGCGGCGTCTGCGGCTTCGTGCCGTGACCAACGACGCGCCCAAGACCACGTTGAATCAAGCGAGCGCCGGCGTGCAGCGCGAGGTCACCCCCGGGATCGTGCTGTCGGCGGACTTCGTCTACACGCGCGGTTCGAACCTGGCCACGCTCGTCAACCTGAACCAGCCGTTGCCGAGCGCGGCCGGCAACAACGCCCTCGGCTCACTGCCGTATCCGAATTTCGGCTTCATCGAGTGGCGGGCGCAGAACGGGAAGTCGGAGTACAAGGGCCTGGATCTGGGTGTCGAGAAACGCCTGTCGCGTGGCTACGCCTTTGGCGCGTCGTACACATTGGGCGATTCGCAGGATAACTCGTCCGAGCAGCTGACCACGCAGGGATCGAATGCGTTTCCTCAGAACTCGCGTGACTTTTCAGCCTGGTACGGGCCGAGCGATTACGACGTGCGGCACCGATTCGTGGCGAACTTCGTCTGGAATCTTCCGCTGGGACAGAGCGTCGCCGGGCGCGACTGGACGGTCTCGGGGATCTACACCAAACGGTCTGGACGCCCGTTCACCGTGAACCAGAGCAACAACAACGTCGGCACCAATATGACGGGATTGCCGAACCTGGTCGGCGATCCGAACGGGCCGGAAACGGTCGATTTGTGGTTCAACACGACGGCGTTTCAGACAGTGCCATCGGGCACGTTCGGCAACGAGCTCCGGAATCGGCTGCGGGGCCCGCAGTTCCAGAACTTCGACCTGACCGTGCAGCGCGCTCTCAGGATCGGTCCGCGCGTGGCCGCGACGCTGCGGTGGGACATCTTCAATCTGTTCAACACCGCAAATCTCGGGTTGCCGAACCGCAACATCACCGACGCCGCGACGTTCGGCACGATCAGCAGCCTTTCGAGCGATCCGCGAATCATGCAGATCGCGGTCCGGTTCACGTTCTGAGGGTCCACTGTCCTTCGTGCCGTGGCGGCTCCCGTTCGCACCGCTGGAGCGCAAGGACCCAAGGACTGACGCTACACGGAACTGAAAACGCTGTGGGCCAGCGCTCGTCAGGATGTGCGTCGCGTCAACGCGGCCGAGCTCCCACTCTCGTTGCTGTTCGCCGGGTTCGGCCGGCAGGTGGCGTTCGGCAGCATTTTATCCATATCCTGACGCTCGGCCTTGGTCTCGGGAGTGTCTTTGCCCGCGGCCGCGCGCTGTCCCACGTTCTCGACGAAGCCGGATGGAAGCGTCTGCTCGCTGCGGACAAAGCGTGGGCGCGGCGGCCGCGCTCTGGATCGCGTCGGGCGTCGCACGTGTGTTCTTCGGCGGAAAGGAGTCAGGTCGCGGCCTTCATGGCCCGCGGAGCCTGGCTGTTCGGAACCTGAGCTGCAGAATCGTGGCCATCAAGTTGCACGTTGTTGCGGGCACACGGTAGGTGCGGCTGAGAAGCGATGGATTTGAAAAAGAGGTTGTATGGGCGACCCGGCTGATCGGTTGCGACCGGATTTGACCAAAGGGATGACGGCGAGTTCCCTCGCCGACGGCAGCATGCTGCTCGGACGAGTCGGCGAGGAGGATGTGATTCTGGCGCGCGCCAACGACGAATTCTTCGCCGTCGGCGCGCACTGCACCCATTATCACGGCGCTCTGGTCGACGGCCTGGTGGTCGGCGACACCGTGCGATGTCCGCTGCACCACGCCTGTTTCAGCCTTCGAAACGGCGACGCGCTGCGTGCTCCCGCGCTGGACCCGATCGCATGCTGGCGCGTGGAACGGCAAGGGGAACTGGTGTTCGTGCGCGAGAAATTGCCCGAGCCGCGACGCGCGCCCGCAGTCTCCGCTCAGCCGAGCCAGATCCCTCCGTCTATCGTCATCGCGGGCGGTGGCGCTGCAGGACTCGCTGCCGCGGATACGCTGAGACGCGAAGGGTACGAGGGCCCGATCGCGATAATCAGCGCCGACAAGGATCCGCCGGTCGACCGTCCCAACTTGTCGAAGGATTACCTGGCTGGCGAGGCGCAGGACGACTGGATGCCGCTGTGGCCGGCCGACACATACGCCGAGCGGCGCATCGAGTTGGTGCTGAATCGGCGCGTCTCGTCCATCGATCCGGCCTCGCGAGTCGTCCATCTCGATGACGGGTCGCGACGCGATTTCGGAGCGCTCCTCATCGCCACGGGCGCGGACCCTGTGCGGCTGCCGATCCACGGCGCGGACGGTCCGCAGGTGATGTATCTGCGCTCGTTCGCCGACAGCCGCGCGATCGTCGAACGGGCTCAAAAAGCGAAACATGTCGTGGTCGTCGGTGCAAGCTTCATCGGGCTCGAGGTTGCGGCGTCGCTTCGAGCACGCAAAATCGCCGTCGATGTGGTCGGACCCGAGCGTGTGCCGCTCGAACGCGTCATGGGCGTCGAAGTGGGAGGGTTCATCCGGTCGCTGCACGAAGCACAGGGCGTCGTCTTTCATCTTGGAGAAACGGTGTCCTCGGTCGACGGGCGTCGCGTCGCCCTCAGTGGAGGCGCAACGCTCGACCCCGATTTCGTGGTGATGGGCGTCGGTGTCAGGCCGTCGATCGCGATCGCGGAAAAGGCGCGTCTCGCGCTGGATCGGGGCATTGTCGTCAACGAGTACCTCGAGACGAGCGCGCCGGGCATTTTCGCGGCGGGCGACGTGGCGAGATGGCCTGATCCACACACCGGCGATCGAATCCGGGTCGAGCACTGGGTCGTCGCCGAGCGTCAGGGTCAGGTCGCCGCCCGCAACATGCTCGGGCGTCGCGAGCGATTCGACACTGTCCCGTACTTCTGGAGCCAGCACTACGACGTCACAATCAGGTACGTCGGTCACGCCGAGCGATGGGATGCCGTGGAAATTCAGGGGAAGCTCGACGCCAGGGACTGGTCGGTGACGTACCTTCGCGGCGCCCGAAAACTCGCGGTCGCAAGCGTATCGCGCGATCGCGAGAATCTCGCAGCCGAAGTGCAGTTGGAGCGTCAATAACCGCTGCGAAGATCAGAACGCGAAATGCTTGACCACAGGGGAGCGGGAGCGGATCGTCGTATCGCCGTCTCTGCGGCGCGCAACGCGATGGGCCGATCGGTGCTCGGCGTCCGGTGAAGAGCACGCCGACTGCAGGCAAGCGACATATTCGCCAGGCCGAAGTCGCTTCTCACCGAACTCCGACCGCCGATCGGCCCACATCGACTGAGGACAGAATGGCGCTTGAAGGTTGCCTGTGCATCTCATCTCTGTGACAACCGCGTAAACTCCCGCGTCATAGCAAACCATCCGGACAGACGACGTGAGACGTCGAACCTTCTGCCGCGCGTCCCGGATTTGACGGGTTCAAGTATCCTGAGCGATGTGGAGGCATCCATTCCTGACGTGGTATTCCTCCTCGACGTCGACAATACGCTGCTGGACAACGATGCAGTGATCCGTGACCTTCGCCGGTACTTGACTGATTCGCTCGGCATCGAGTGCGAGCGCCGTTACTGGGATATCTTCGAAGCACGCCGGCGCGAGCTCGGGTATGCGGACTACCTGGGTGCGCTGCAGCGGTATCGCGAGGAATACCCTCGCGATCCGCACGTGCTGCGGGTCTCGCTCTTCCTGCTGCAGTATGCCTTCGCCGAGCGCCTGTATCCGCGCTCGCTGGAAGTGATTGACGCACTTCGTCAACGCGGACCGGTCGTGATCCTGTCCGATGGCGATGTGGTCTTTCAGCCGTACAAGGTCGAGCGCGCCGGTTTATGGGCGGCCGTCGGCGGGCGCGTCCTCATCTACGTCCACAAGGAGTCGATGCTGGACGATGTCGAGCGACAGTATCCCGCCCGGCACTACGTGATGGTCGACGACAAGCTTCGAATTCTCCTTGCGATGAAAGAGTCCTGGGGGCGCCGGCTGACCACCGTGTTCGTCCGCCAGGGACACTACGCGCGCGAAAGCAGCGAGGTTGCGGGGGCTGGAGCCGACCTCACCCTCGATGCCATCGGTGAGTTGACTGATCAATCGACGGCGGCGAAGCTTCGCAATGCGATTGACCGTGCCACGGCGTGACCTCCCGACGGCCATCCCTGTCGCCGTGGATCGTGGCCTTCAAGGCGGGTAAGAAAGCCCGAACGCTCCTTTCATCGGGCCCAATGGCTCCTTCAGGTTGAAGTTGATGGCACTGAACACCATCACCGCGGCCGTGGAGGGTTGTCGGACTGACGTATCCTCGCCAACGCCCCGCGATCGACCTTGCCGAGGTGCGTGCGCGGCAGCGCGTCCAGGAATACGACATCGCGCGGCGATTTGTAATGATCGAGGCGCGACCTCGCCAACGTCCTCAGTTCGTCCGCAAGTGCGGGCGAGGGGGACCGCGCGACGACGAACGCGCACGCGCTGACGAGCCCGTCGCTGCCGGTCGCGCCGACAACGGCGACCTCGCGCACCGCCGGGTGCGCCATCAGGCAGTTCTCGACTTCGCTCGGCGCAAGCCAGCGGCCGTGCACCTTCAGCAGGTCGTCGGATCGTCCGCAGTAGGTGAAGGTTCCATCCGCGTTGCGGCGCAACATGTCGCCGGGCACGCACCATTCGCCACAAAAGACGCGCTTCGTGTCGTCCATCTGGTGCCAGTAGCCAAGCGCGCGGGATTCGCCCTTCACCCACAATGCGCCGATCTCACCGTCTGCGACCTCGCGGCCGTCGGCGTCGCACAGCTTTGCCTCGAACCCGCGCACGATGCGTCCGAGCGTTCCCGGCACGACCTCGCCCGGTCGATTGGAGATGAAGATGTGCCACATCTCGGCGGTTCCCAGGCCGTCGAGCAGCTCCACGCCGAACGCACGCATCCATCGCTCATGCAGCTCGAGGGGTAGCGGCTCGCCGGCGGAGGTCGCGAGACGCAGGCTCGACAAGTGATCAGACGCGGCACCGGCATGCGACACCATCTGCTGAATCATCGTCGGCACGTTGATCAGGATCGTCGGCCGGTGACGCACGATCTGCGCGAAGAGCGAGTCGGGGGTGCAGCGCTCCGGAAACAGGACGCAGGACGCGCCGACGGAGAAGGGAAAGAACAGATTCGCGCCGGTCGCATAGCCGAAGAACAGCTTCGGCACCGAGATCGTGACGTCATCGGGGCCAATGCCCAGGACGCCCTGACCGTAAAGCAGCGTCGTGTTGACGAACGAGCGATGCGTCTGGACGACGGCTTTGGGACGCCCGGTCGTGCCGCCGCTAAAGAGCCAGATCGCCGCATCGTCGCGATCGGCGTCGAAGGGCGCGAGCTCGCCGGGTTGAGCCTCGAGGCGCGCCAAGAAGTCAGGACTCGCGACCGGGTACACTCGCGGCGTGCGCGGAAGCCCATCGGCCTGGGCCTGAAAGGTGTCCAGGCGCTCTGCCGGCACGAACGCCGCGCTCGCTCGCGTGTATTCGAAAAAGTAGCGAAGCAGCTCCGGTGTCGTATCCGGGTTCACCATGACGACGACGGACCCGCGCCGCAGGATCCCGAACAGAGCTGTCACGAAATCGGCGCCGTCCGGCAACGCCACGATCACACGTTCTTCCGGACGGACGTCGTCAGCCACGAGAACGTGGGCGACTTGAGCCGAACGACGCGCCACATCAGCGTACGAGAAACTCCCCGCGCCGGTGCGGATGGCTATCCGATCGCCGCGCCCTTCCGCAATGCGCGCATCGAGCAGATAGGCGGCAAGGTTGAGCCGAATGGGGATCACGGGTCTTAGATTAAACTCAAACGAACACATGCGACGTGTGGCGTGATTGATGCCGATTCATTCACTGGCCTCGCTGACGTGGCCGGCGCTGCGCGATCTCCCCGCTGCGCGGACCGTTGCGGTTCTTCCGACGGGCGCAATCGAGGCGCATGGGCCGCACCTGCCGCTCGGCACCGACGTGATCATCGCGGAGGCGATGGCGCGCGCCGGCGCCGACCGCCTGGCCGCGCGCGGCTTTCACGTGCTGCTGCTCCCGGCGCTGACGATGGCGCCGGCGCCCTTCGCGTCGGAATTTGCCGGCACCGTGCACATAGCGGCAGAGGCGACGACGCTGATTGTGACAGGCGTGGTGCGGAGCCTGGCGGCGCACGGCCTCCGCGTCGCGGCGATCGCGAATGCCCACCACGATCCGGCGCAGGTGGATGCCCTGCGCCGCGCCGTTGCCGACATCTCGGCGTCGAATCGCGACGTGGTCGTCGTGTTTCCGGATCTGACGCGGCGCCGCTGGGCCGAACGCCTGACGGCGGAGTTCAGGAGCGGCGCCTGTCATGCCGGCCGTTATGAGAGTTCGATCGTCCTCGCCGAGCGCCCGGATCTCGTCAACACCGACCTGATGTCGGCGCTCACTCCGAATCCCCGCTCCCTCGTCGATGCCATCCGATGTGGCCAGACGACCTTCACAACGGCTGGCGGACCGGAGGCGTACTTCGGCTTTCCCTCTGAGGCGACTGCGGAAGAAGGGCACGCGATTGTCGAGACCCTCGGCGCGATTCTCGCCGAAGCGGTGGACGAAGCCATGGGGGCGACAGGAGCCGCGTTGTGAGCGCGCCGTTCGCGGTGGTCAATCCCCCGGAACTCGGCGCGCCGCGCGGCTTCGCTCATGGCCTGATCGCGCCTGCCGGCAGCCGGCTGCTGTTCGTCGCCGGGCAGACGGCGACGGATGATGCAGAACACATCGCGACCGATGACTTCACGCAGCAGTTCGACCGCTCGCTGGCGCGGGTGCTCGCGGTAGTACGGGCGGCCGGAGGGCAACCGGAGCACATTGCGCGGATGACGGTGTACGTCACCAGCATGAGTCGCTATCGCGACAGCCGTCCGGCACTACGCGACGTCTGGCGGCGGCATATGGGGTCGCATTACCCGGCCATGGCGCTGGTCGAAGTCCTCGCGCTCTTCGACAGGAACGCGACCGTGGAGATCGAGGCGACGGCGGTGCTGCCGTGAGAACGCCCGCCTCGTTCCTTTACGCGCACAACAGCGAGACCGGGATTGCAACGATCACGCTCAATCGCCCGGATCGGCTCAACGCGCTTACGTTCGAGGTCTACGAAGAGCTGCTCCACGCGTTTTGTGCACTGAAGGCCGAGCCAGGCGTACGCGTCGTCGTCATCACCGGCAGCGGGAGAGCGTTCTGTTCGGGCGGAGACGTCCACGACATCATCGGCCAGCTCGTCGAGCGGGATTCGCGCGGCCTGCTCGAGTTCACGCAGATGACGTGCGATCTCGTGCTTGCGATTCGCCAGTGCCCTCGCCCTGTTGTCGCGGCGCTGAACGGTACGACCACGGGGGCTGGCGCCGTCATTGCGATCGCGTGCGACGTCCGGATTGCGGCCGCCTCGGCGCGCATCGCGTTTCTCTTCACGAAAGTCGGACTCTCCGGCGCCGACATGGGCGCAGCCTGGCTGCTGCCTCGGATTGTGGGGACCGGCCGCGCTGCCGAACTGTTGATGACCGGCGATTTCGTCACGGCCGACGAGGCGTTGCGTATTGGCCTCTATAACCGCGTCGTGCCCGACGGCGACGCTCTCGTCGCCGCGACGATCTTCGCCGAGCAATTGGCGCGCGGCCCGGCGCGCGCGCTGGAGATCACGAAAGACGCGCTCAACCGCGAGGCGAGCCTCGATCTGTCGTCGGCGCTCGAGGCCGAGGCCGAAATCCAGGCTTCGCTGATGACGCACGCCGATTTCCGCGAGGCTTACGAGGCGTTCGTCGCGAAACGGCCGCCGAAATTCCAGTGATGCGGATCGTTTGCATCGGCGGCGGGCCCGGCAGTCTGTATTTCGCGGTGCTGATGAAGAAGGCCGATCCGCGCCACCAAATCCGCGTCGTGGAACGCAATCGGCCAGACGATACGTTCGGGTTCGGCGTGGTGTTCTCGGACGCGACGATGGCGGGTATTGCCGATGCCGACTCGGAGGCCTACCGTGGCATCGCGCGGCACCTCGTGCACTGGGACGACATCGAGGTGCACTATCGCGGCGAGCGCGTCACGTCGACGGGTCACGGCTTCAGCGGGATGAGCCGTCATACGTTGCTGCGCGTCCTGCAGGAGCAGGCGTGCGCCGCCGGCGTCGAGATGGTGTTCGAGCACGAGGTGACGAGTCTCGACGCCTGTTGCGACGCCGACCTGGTCGTGGCGGCGGACGGTGCCAACAGCAGCGTCCGTCACCTCCTGCGAGAGCGCATCGGCACCATCATCGACGTGCGTCCGAACCGTTTCGTCTGGCTCGGCACCACGAAGCCGTTTCTCGCCTTCACGTTCTATTTCAAGCGCGACGATCACGGTCTCTGGCGCGTCCACGCGTAT
The DNA here is from genome assembly GCA_046728115.1 of Acidobacteriota bacterium. Classification (GTDB taxonomy): domain Bacteria; phylum Acidobacteriota; class Vicinamibacteria; order Vicinamibacterales; family CAVVIG01; genus CAVSWN01. The sequence goes on from JBKPDW010000037.1 coordinate 12,451, forward strand.
CAGTACGGTCCCGAGCGTTCGACGTTTATCGTCGAATGCCGCGAGCAGACATGGAAGGCCGCGGGCATGGACCGCGCGACCGAGCCGGAAACGGCTGCCTTTCTCGAACGCCTCTTCGCCGAGGAACTCGACGGGCATCCGCTCATCACGAACCGCAGCATCTGGCGGCAGTTCCCGACCGTCCGCACCCAACCCTGGTGGAGCGACAACGTCGTCCTGCTGGGTGATGCCGCGCACACCGCGCATTTCTCTGTCGGATCCGGGACGCGCATGGCGATGGAAGATGCCGTCGGGCTTCGCGATGCGCTGGTTCAACAGCCAGACGTGCCGTCCGCCCTGCGCGCATACGAAGCGGGCCGCCGGCCGCCGGTCGAGAGCCTGCAGCGCGCCGCCCAGGCATCGCTGCAGTGGTTCGAAGACACCGAACGATACATGTCGCTCGAACCGCTTCAGTTCACCTTTTCACTGCTGACGCGGTCGCTGCGAATCACGCACGAGGACCTGCGCGCCCGCGATCCGCGATTCCTCGCGCGCGTCGACGAACAGGTGGCGCGTGAGGCGGAACGTCAGATCGGCCGCCCTATCGCCACACAGTCCCCGCCGCCGATGTTCACGCCGTTCCGGCTGCGCGATCTCGTCCTGGCGAACCGCGTTGTTGTCTCACCCATGTGCCAGTACGTCGCCAATGAGGGAACGGTCGGCGATTGGCACCTGGTTCATCTGGGCAGTCGCGCGATGGGTGGAGCCGGGCTCGTGATGGCCGAGATGACCGATGTATCGCGTGACGCGCGGATCTCGCCGTGGTGCGCCGGGCTGTATCGTCCCGAGCACGCAGCTGCGTGGAAGCGGGTCGTCGACTTCGTTCATCGCGAAACGCGGACGGCGATCGGCATGCAGCTCGGGCACGCGGGGCGGAAAGGCGCCACGCAGCGAATGTGGGAAGGCGACAACGAACCGCTGCCGGAGGGGCAGTGGCCGCTCGTTTCGGCGTCACCGATTCCTTACTTCCCCGACCGCAGTCCGGTGCCGCGCGAGATGACCCGCACCGACATGGACTGCGTCGTCGCCGATTTCGCGCGCGCTGCCGGCCTCGCGCGCGAGGCAGGATTCGATCTCCTCGAAATCCACATGGCCCATGGCTACCTGCTGGCGTCGTTCATCTCCCCGCTGACGAACACACGGACTGACGAGTACGGCGGTCCACTCGACAATCGCATGCGTTTCCCGCTCGAAGTGTTCGAGGCATGCCGCTCGGTCTGGCCCGACGCGAAGCCGATGAGCGTGCGCATCAGCGCCGTCGACTGGGCGCCCGGCGGCATGGAGCCCGACGATGCGGTCGACGTCGCACGAATGCTGAAGGCGCACGGCTGCGATGTCGTCGACGTCTCGGCGGGACAGACGGTGCCCGATCAGCGGCCGGTGTACGGCCGGCTGTTCCAGACGCCCTTCGCGGATCGGATCCGGCACCAGGTGGGCCTGGCGACGATGGCGGTGGGGAACATCTCGTCCTACATGGACGTGAACACCATCATCGCGGCGGGTCGCGCCGACTTGTGCCTGCTCGCGCGCGCGCACATCTTCGACCCGTACTGGACGCGCCATGCCGCGTGGATGCTCGGGTACGCGCTCCCGTGGCCGGGACCGTACAAGTCGGTCGAACGCTACACCCCGCGATTCGAGTTCCGGTTCACGGGAGAAAAGATGTAGAGCAATGTCTGACACGCACTCACAGGCCGCAGTCACCTACGGCAGCTATCTGAAAATTGACGAGCTGCTGTCGCTGCAGCAGCTGCGGTCGGAAGGACCCGAGCACGACGAGATGCTGTTCATCGTCATCCATCAGGTCTACGAGCTGTGGTTCAAGGAGCTGCTGCACGAGTTCGATCGCGTCCGCCGGCTGCTCGAGGACGACGAACCGCATCGGGCGCAGCACACCCTCAAGCGGATCCTGACGATCCTCAAGGTCATGGTCGCGCAGCTCGACATCCTCGAGACGATGACGCCGCTCGAGTTCGTCAGCTTCCGCCAACGGCTGGAGGCGGCAAGCGGTTTCCAGTCCGATCAGTTCCGGCAGATCGAATTTCTGCTGGGCGTGAAATCGGAACAGGCAATCCGCCGCTTTCCGGAGGGGAGCCGGGCGCGTGTCGCGCTGGCGCGCCGCTATCGCGAACCGACTTTATGGGACGCCTTTCTGCGGTACCTGTCGCGCGAGGGGTACGGCATGCCTGCGGCGCTTCTCACACGCGACGTCGTCGCACCCGTCGAACCATCCGACGACGTGCAACGGATCATCATGGAGGTGTACCGGCGAGACACCAAGAACGTGGAGCTGTGCGAGCGACTCGTCGATCTCGACGAGGGCGTGCAGGAGTGGCGGTATCGGCACGCGAAGATGGTCGAGCGGACCATCGGCACAAAGCCGGGAACCGGCGGCTCCACCGGCGCGGCATATCTGCGAGAAACCGTGGGCCGTCCCGTTTTTCCGGACCTCTGGGCAATCCGTTCGCAGATGTAACCTCTTGTGCGAGATCTGGCTCAGTACTACTCCCGCTTCCGCGTGGCCGAGCGTCTCATCCTCACGGGTCACTCCCACCAGGCGTGGCCTGATGTCTCATTCGAGGCGCAGCAGCGGGCGTGGCTCGATGCGGCGGAGCTGGTCGACGGCAAGTGGGACCGAGCGGCCGAACAGGCGAGCCTCGTGCAGGCGGGGTTTCGGAGGCTGCTGGCCGATCCCGATGGCGACATTGCGCTCGGGCAGAACACGCACGAGCTGGTCACGCGGCTGCTATCTGCGCTCCCGCTCGTTCAGCGGCCGAAGCTCGTGACCTCGGACGGCGAGTTTCACACCATCCGTCGACAGCTCGATCGACTCGGCGAGGAAGGCCTCGCGATTGTGAAGGTTGCGGCGCGGCCTGCGGACACGCTGGCCGACCGATTGGCGAGTGTCGTCGACGATCGCACCGCGTGCGTCCTCGTGTCATCGGTGCTGTACGAGACCGCGGAGATCGTTCCCGGCCTCGACACCGTGGCACGCGCGTGCGGCCGGCACGGGGCGGCGCTGCTCCTCGACGCGTACCATCACCTGAACGTCGTGCCGTTCGACATCCGCGCGCTCGGCCTCGCGGAGGCGTTCGTCACCGGCGGCGGCTACAAGTACTGCCAGCTCGGCGAGGGCAACTGCTTTCTCCGCGTGCCGCCGGGGTGCCGGCTGCGTCCGGTCCTGACCGGCTGGTTCGGCGAGTTCGCGGCACTCGAGCAGGCAGAGCCCCGCGATCGCGCCAGGCCTGAGCGGAGTCGAAGGGTCGAGTACGGCAGTGGCGCCGCGCGGTTCGCGGGCGCCACCTACGACCCGGTGTCGCACTACCGCGCCGCTTCGGTTTTCGCGTTTCACGTCGAGCACGGACTGGCGCCGGAGCGGCTGCGCGAGATCAATCAGCGGCAGGTCGGGCTGCTGAAACATGCATTCGAGTTGCTCGACCTGGATCCCGCCGTAGCGCGTGTCGAGCCGATGCCGGAGGATCGGCGCGCCGGGTTTCTGGCGCTCCGGTGTGCCCGAGCCGGCGCCCTGTCGCACGCGCTGCGCGCACGCGGCGTGTTCACCGATGTCCGTGGCGACGTCCTGCGCCTTGGCCCGGCGCCGTATCTAAACGACGAACAGCTGCGCGATGCGGTGCAGGCGTTTCGCGCGCTGTAGCGCGTCGTGAATTCGACGTTGCCTGGGCCCTGCAAATCTCCCGCTAATCGATCCCAACGGATCGCCACGTCGACATCGACGACGCGTGGAGAGCTGCAGCAAGACAACGATCGATAAGGGACCAGCACGATGGTGCCCGCCGCGAAGAGGATGCCTCTCTTCGGCACTCACCTCTCCACGGCGGCCGGCAACCGATGGTGTTATTTCACTTTGAAACCAGAGATCTTCAGCAGGGCTCCGTGATTGGTGTTACCAGCTGCATCATTCACGGCTCGATGCTGGATGTTGACGAACGCGGCTTCGCCGGAGCCGAGAAAGATGAAGCCCGTCGGCTCGGCGCTCGTGTCCTTCACCGAGGCGAATCGCACACAGCCGTCCGTCAGCGTGTCATCGTCGGCGCCGTCCGGGAGGCAGATCCAGAGGTCGTTGCCTCTGGGCTGCGCGCCGGTAGGCGTCAGGATGCTGGTCGGACCGTCTTCGAGCACGACGAGGTTGCCGGTGAGGGGTTGGAAGGCGACGTTGTCGAACATTCCCGCTTCCTGACTGCCGACGATGAAGCGGGTCACCACGGGAATGGTGCCCGTCGGCGCGGTTCCGCTTGGCTCCTCGACGATGCACAGGACTTCGCCGTGGACGGCTGAGTTCTCGACGAGACTGCTGGCGCCGAAATTCAATCGTCCGGTGTTCGCCCAGCATGGCGCGACGTTGATGTCAAATCCGCACGACGCGAGCCGCATCGTGCGACGAACGGCAAAGATTCGACGCGTAAAGACGATAATGACGAGGTGCTGCGATGGTTGTGAGGTTCGCCGAGGAAGGAGAACTCCTCTAGTCCAGCCGTACCAATCCGCGACGGGTCGCAACCTTTACTGCCTCGGTGCGACTCGTCACACCGAGCTTCTCGAAGAGATGCGCCAGGTGTGTCTTCACCGTGCGCTCGCTGATGTCGAGCTCGGTCGCGATCTCTTTGTTGGCCTTGCCGTCGGCCAGAAGCCTGAGCGTCGATAACTCTCTGGGGGTGAGTTGCACGCGCGTCACGCCTTCGGCCAGCTTCGCGGCCGCGGCCGGGGCCAGGTAGGTCTTGCCGGCGAGCACGTCACGAATGCAGCGCACGAGATCCTCGGCGGAGATGTCTTTGAGGACGTACGCTTTGGCGCCGGCCTTCAGCGCCCGCGAGATCTCGTCGTCGGTATCGTAGGTCGTGAGCACGATCACGCGCGCCTGGGGATCCCGCTCCCGGAGCCGACGAACGACCTCCACGCCCTCCATGACGGGCATGCGCAGGTCGAGCAGCGTCACGTCCGGATGATGCCGCTCGTAGGCCTCGATCGCTTCCACGCCGTTGCCGGCTTCTGCGACGACGTGGAGGTCGGACTCCTGGTTGATGATGTTGGCGACGCCTGTCCGCAACAGCGCATGGTCGTCGACGAGGAGCACGCGTGTCCTCTCGGTACGGACGGGCGCTTCAGTTTGCAACATGGACTTGCGTCGGCAGCGAAGAAGGCTCCCACGCGAGCACGACCTCGGTACCGTTTCGTGGCGCGGTGACGATCGTCAGCGACGCGCCAATCCGCTCGGCGCGCTCCTGCATGCTGGTCATGCCGAATCCGGCGCTCGATCGTTCACGCATGATGCCGCGTCCATCATCCGCGACTGACAGTCGAAGCCCGACCGATTGCGCCGTCGAAGCCCGAATCGTAATGCGGCGCGCCCGCGAATGCCGCACCGCGTTCGTCAGCGCCTCCTGTGCGATGGCAATGACCTCGCGTTCGACGCCGTCCCCAAAACGCGGGAGTTCATCGACGACGAGATCAATTGGTACGCCGTCGGTGCGTCGCCTCATATCTGCGAGGCGTTTGAGGGCGGTCGCGATGTCTTCGCCGTTTCCGACGTTGGGGCGCAAGGTTCCGACCGACCGTCGCGCTTCGGTCAAATGCGTGCGCGCCAGATCGATCACGGTCTCGATGCTCGACGCGACCGCCGGCGACATGCCGCCGGTGTCTCGGCGAACGGCCTGAAGCTGCATCAGGATCGCGGCGAAGCCCTGTGCGAGGTTGTCGTGGATGTCGCGCGCGAGGCGATTGCGCTCCTCGAGGATCACCTTGCGACGCTCCTCGACTCGCTTGAGCTCGATCAGGCGGCTGTGGTGCAGTGCCAGGGCGGCCTGACGTGCGATCGCTTCGATCAGCACGATGCGCCACCAGCGACCTTCGCAGTCCGTCGGCTCTTCGTTGCACAGGGTCAGCCACCCGAGGGTGCGCGTTCCGAGAACGAGCGGTGTGGTAAGCAGCGTGTCCATGGGCGTACGCAGTGTGTACGACCGAACCGGGTCCGGCAGTCGCGCATCATCCCTCGAGTACTCGATGGTCTGCGTCCAGCCCGGCGTGTGTGCGAAGAGATGGCCGGCGAGGATCTCGCGTGGGAACGTGCCCGTGTCGCAGTCATTGGCGCGGGTGTAGAGCCGATCGACGACATAGGCCATCCACGGTTCGCAGCGCCGCCCGTCATCGGTCAGCAGCCAGACCGCGCATACCCGGCTCTCGCATTCTTCGACCATGGTCTTCGTGAGCGCGCCGAAGAACCCTTCGATGTCGGGCTCGCGCACCAGCAGGTCGAGCGCGAGCTGAACGACTTCGGTCTGCATCTTCGCGCTGCACTCGGCGCGGCGCCGTTCGCCGGCCTCGCGGAGGAGCGCGGCGCGGAGCACCTCCGGATCCGACGATGCCATCTCGCGGGGCGGGACGAACCTGCTGCCGCACTCCTGGTTGGCCGAGTCGTTGTCC
>JBKPDW010000038.1:0-3965 GCA_046728115.1 Acidobacteriota bacterium
TGGATCTCGAACCACGGCTGCGACGCATCAGGAACTATCGCGCGCTCCCGCTGCTTCGAGAGGCCATCAAGCGGCAGATGCACGGCATGAAGAAGTCGGCGGCGTAAACAGTGGGTCGCTTACCGAATTTCAACTACGAAGGGCCTTGACTCCGGAACCAATGGTCATTGAGCGAGCGGGGCATCCACGCTGAAGTGGAACGAAGCCGGTCGGCATTCCCGTCGCTGGCTCAGGTCGAAGTGTGGAGCGTCGAGACGGTAACGGCAAGCGCGGACGGCACACGCGGCTACGTCGATTTCAAACGATACCAGAACGGCGATATGGTGGAGAACATAGCGTTCAACGACGGGGCACTGTTCTCTCGGTCAAGGGACGGCATGCCGCTAACCCGGTGACGACTTGATGAGCACGAACCGGACACGCGGCGCGGAACGAAAGCGTATGCCCAAAGCAATCTCCGGCGGCGTGGCACATGATCTGCCGGAAGATCTACGCAACGCCCTACGATCTGACCCAAGAGCTTTGGCGACGTGGGAGACGCTGACACCACTCGCTCGTAACGAGTGGATCTGTTGGGTGACCTCCGTAAAAACACCCGAGACACGGCGCGAACATGTTGAGCGGGTTTGCTCGGAGTTAAACGAGGGCATGCGCCGCCCGTGCTGTTGGATGGGCTGTGTTCACCGAACGGACAAACCATTGAGTCCTTCTCAACAATACTTACTCGAGAGACGATCTAAGAAGTAGTCAGAGAAAGTGCGCGTATTGCGGCACGGAGTGTGAGCCAACGGAGGATCACGTTCCTCCTCTTCTTCTATTGGAGAAGCCCATACCCAAGGATCGCATCACAGTATCGGCGTGTGATGCGTGCAATCGCGGATTCAAGCACGACGACGAATACACACGCGATATGGTCGCTTCGGATTTTCGCGCACAACGCAATTCCGTTGCCAGGTCCGAGGCGGCGAAGATCGCGCGCGCTCTCACTTACAAAGAAGCAAAGGGCTATGCCGATTAAAGGACGCCTTGCTCCGCACCGTCGCGGCCGCTCAAATCGCTAGCATTCGCCGTTGATCCAATGATGATGATGATCACGCTCGCAGAGGTTGAGAAGAACCTCAGCCCCCGAGCGCGAGCTAACGATTCTTAGCAGCTCTCCTTCCTTCACTCCCTGGCGGCATCATGTTCATCGGCCACGGTCAATCGAATGCTGTCAGGTGACGACCGACGTCGGCGATTGACAGGCGATCCATCCGTCGGCGGATTGCCACAGCGCGAGCTTCGCAGCCTTAACTCATCCTCAGGGGCGGCAGCTTCGGACGGCCGGGAACCGGTCGATCGGAGGCCTTCTTGGCCCAGTATCCGCGCGATGGCTTGGGGACTTGCAGCTGGCGACAGACTTTCGCCAGCGCAACGTCCGAGATGCCATACCGCTGGGCGACCTTCTGTGTAGGCTCTGACCAAACCTCGCGGTACAGCCTCTCACGATCGTAGCTTGCCAGGACGTACGCGGATGGGCGATCGGGTTTCGGCAAATCCGACTTCCGTCGTCCGTCGAGAGTTAGCCCTAGTCGGGCCATTTGGTGTTCACAGCCCGCGAGGTGCTGTTGCATGCGGGGTGCGCGGAGGAAATCGTGTAGGACAACGTGGTCGCAAGCGTGATGCTTCACGAGCAGGCCCGCCAGTTCCACGGTTACCTGCGGCTCGATTTTGTACAAGATCCGGCGAGCGTCGTTTAGCGATGAAGCGTCCGGCTTCCAGAGCGCGCCGTGCTCGACGAGGAGGCGAATGGCGTCACGCGTCCTTGAAACCGTGTAGCTGGGCGTTTGGTAGTTCTTGCCGTGGCGATGAAGCACGCTGTCGATGTTTTCCCACCCGAGGTGACGGATACAGGCCTCGAGCGCAGCAGAGCCCCCGTTGGCCTTGTTGTTCGGATTTGCACGCAGCGTGAGCACATAGGCCATCGTGTCCCGGCGCGCAAAGAAGGCGGCTTTCTCGAGCAGCGCCCCGAGGTCGTCTCGCGTGGGATCGGGATTCAGCCTCTTGAGGATCTCGGTGTGGCCCCAGGTGCACGCCTCAACGAACGCCGTCGTGTGCGTCTCAGGATCCTGGGCATGTTCGTCTTCAGCGTGCTCGAGCAGCGGTCCCGATGACCGAGGATCCGCTCCCGCCCATAGCAAGAGACTCACCCATTTCAGGTTCCCGTCGCAGCAGAATTGTCGCAGCGCCATGTCGGCTTGCTGCTGCAGCTTGCCGGCGAGCTCTGGGTACTGGCCGCCTGCAATCGAGGTACATCCCGAGCGTGGTCTTTGCCTTGAGTTCGCGAATGGCGTGCGCAAAGGGGAAGCCGGTCACTGGATCAGCACCGCCGCTGAGGAACGTCGACACGACACTCTTGTCGGCGGTGCCGAGGACATCGACGAATGGAACGCCTCCGATCTCGGCGCCGTTAGTGAGGGCCAGGTCGATCAAATCTGAGCGACGCCGGTGCACTGCCTCGCGCAGGGCCTCGTTCTTTGTCTGCTGGTTCGGCGCGTGTCGTAGCAGCAGTTCGATCAGACTGTGGAAGCCGGTCGTGAACGCGACTTGCAGCGGCGTCTTCCTGAGCGCGGGTGGGACTTGAAGCGATCGGCCGGAATCGATCCATGCTTCAACAGCGTAGAGGCGGCCCGAGGCGCACAGTGCCAGCAGCGTCTTGGCCTCGTCGATGGAGAGTTCCTGCGCCATACCCTTTAGGATTGACGAACGGAGCTGCCGTCTCGAATCGTGCCCGAATCTGAATTCAGGGCATGCCTGTTTCGGATTGTCCTACAACACGCGTGTTGCGAACAGCTTTGCCGATGTACAAGGGGGCGCTAGGTATCCTCGCGCTTCCAGGGACGCGGAACGGACCGACAAGCGCTCCCTCAGTGAGATTGTGAATGGCTCCGTCAGTCATGCGTTCGAGAAACCGATTCAGATCTGACGCGTTCTGCGCGTGCCTGTCGTCGCGGGTCTGATCCGTCACGAACTCGTGGATCGCGAACACAGCCCGCGTCGCTCGCAGCTCGCGCGCCCAGGCAAGGGTTCCAGCGATTCCTGTGAGGAGTTGGTATCGGAGGGCGCCCACGTGCGGCAGGCCGCTACGCCACTGAGGCAGCAGGGCCTGGCGCTCAGTTGCCCGCGGTCAGCCACGAGGCAACGGTGTTCGCGAGGACCGGCCAGCTCTCTTACGCCGGGATCACGAACGAGACCTACATCGGCGCTGATCGCCGGCAGCCAGGGACTTTCACTTTGGAGGGCGACTGGCGAAGCGAGCGTCAGTACGTCGAACTCCGAAAAGGCACGGGCAAGATCGTGCTCCCGTTCGCTGCCGGCGAAGTGAACCTGGTCATGCAACCGGGGGCATCGGGCAGTGCCGCGGTTACCGTGCTGTTGGATGGAAAGCCAGTCGGCGACGCCCGTGGTGCAGACGTCGGCGCAGATGGAGTAGCTCGCTTTGATGGATCCGGCATGCTTCGCTTGGTCGCCGGTGCGTCGCGACGACGGCACGTGCAGATCCTCGTGACGAGCGACCCCGGCGTGCGAGCGTTCGCCTTCACTTTCGGACCTTAGAGCTCTCTCGCCTTCTCGTCGACACCGCTCTTGAAACACTTACGGGCCCGAGGAGACTGTGCTGTTTAGGACATTGTGAAAAGGCCCCGGCAAGTAAGCTGTCAAATTCTCCGTCTTTGCTGAGGCGGGCTGGCGACCGGTTTTTGCCGCCGCGATACCTCTTCAGGCACTCGCCGCAGCGCTCGCGATGCCGTTACCGAAGCTAGCCGCAGAAGAGGACGACAGATGAACGCATCCGCCTTGTTCGGGGCTGGCGTGAGACGGTTGGTGGATTCCAACATTGTCGGGGTTCTCATGTGGGATCTCGACGGACGGATTCTTGACGCCAATGACGCGTTTCTCGACATGTTGCAATACGGTCGTGACGATCT
>JBKPDW010000039.1:0-6492 GCA_046728115.1 Acidobacteriota bacterium
GTGGAGGGCTGATCACCTTCACCCATGTGCCCGTTGACTCCTATCCCTATCATCACTTCACATTGTTCTCAATCGGCTCGGATGTCACGGTCACGATGAAGGATCTCACCATCTTCGGCACGGGCCCTTTCCAGGCAATCGCGGGAGTGCTGAATGCGGGAACATTCGAGGTCCGGAACGTCACGTTCAGCTATATCGGCGTGGCCGTCTCCAACGGGGGCACGTTGACGCTCGACAGGAGCACGATCCGGCAGTCGGGTGACCTCAATGGGTTATCCTCGCCAGTCCTGAACTTCGGCGGCTACGCCAGCATCGACAAGAGCCTGTTCGACCACAACTACCTTGGTGCGATCACGAATTTCGATGGCGGCACCCTCGACATCACGAACAGCCTCTTCTCGAACAACACCGACGGCGACAGTGAATACCAATCGGCCGTCTGGAACTGGGACGGCTACGTCAGCATCGACAAGTGCCAGTTCGTCAACAACGTCTATGGTGCGATCATCAATGGCGGTCCCTACCCCGGAACGCTCAACGTCACGATCACGAACAGCCTCTTCTCGAACAACGGTGGTGGGTTTGTACATGTTCCCGGTACGATCAGGAATGGTGGTGATCTGATCGTGAAGCACAGCACGTTCACGGATAACAACGCTCGGGCGATTGCTAACGGTGGAACATTGACCGTCAAGAACAGCATCTTCTCCGGGAACGCGTCCTCCTCTTTTTACGGAGGCGGAGAGATCTACAACGGAGGCGGAGGGATCTACAACGGAGGAACGGCGACTATCACGAACAGCCTGTTCTTGCGGAACCACCTCTACCAGGTTGGGGAGTATTGCGGGACCAGCGGCTCCAGAATGCCCTGTCCCGTTGCCGGCGGGGGCCTCTACAACGAGGGAACGGCAACCATCGTGCGCAGCACCTTTGCCGAAAACCAGGCCGATTACGGCGGAGGCATCGCCAATAGCGCCCGGAACGAGTACTATCCCGGCATCTTGATCCTCCGACACAGCCTGATCACGTCCAACACGGCCAGCGTTGATGGCGGCGGCATTTATCTGAGCAGCGGCAGTCCGTCACCCACGCTGATCCACACCGAGGTCACAAACAACACCCCGAACGACATCGGGCCGATTCCGTGAAGGATCGCGGTGAAGAGGTGCCGGTAAACCGGTGAACCTGCCGACCGTCCGACAAGCCCGCCGCGTTCAAGGCATCGAGTCGAGACGTCTCGAGCGATCAGAGACGCCAATCCCCGCACGGTATTGCTGGATTGGCGGCCGAATCGGAGAGGACCTGAACGCGGAGCCAAAGTGCCCCCTTCGCTCCCAGTGGCAGGCTAATTGCGCGCACCAGTCGCCAAAAGGGGAGCCCCATATGAAGACGAGTACCACCAGTTTTTCGGTGCGCCACGCCCCCATTCTCTCGCTCGTTGTCTTGCTCTTCGTCCTGTCCATGCCGGAACGCGCATCGGCCGATCCCCCGATCATCGTCGGCAATGGCGCCGTGGACAGCTGCGTCGAGGGCGCAGAGGACATGCCTGGCTCGTTGCGGTGGGCTGTGTCTGTGGCCTCCGCGCTCGGCGGAGGGGTCATTCGCTTCGACTGCGGCAAGAGTCCCGTCACGATCACGCTTCACCCTGTAGGTGCGTTGGACCTCGAGCTCCCGGACCACACCACCATCGATGGCGACGGGCTGATCACGTTGGCCCACGAGCCGGTGCTGTGCTGTCCGCCGAACATCAACGAGGTCATGTTCTCCATCCGCGCCGATGCGACGGTGACGATGAAGGACATCACGATTCGGGGGAGGACTAATCCGATCCGTTTCCCCGTCGTTTAGGGGTAGGCAACCATGGGACCTTCATCGTGGATCGCGTCACCTTCACCGGTCTGGGGATTGCGATCTTTAACGACGGCTCGTTGAACCTCAAGAAGAGCACGATCCAGAAATCCAACGATAATGATGGCTTCAGACCCGCAATCGTGAACTTCGGTAACGCCGCCCGGACTACCGTCGCGCAATGTTCGGGCTTCGGCGCGGGCGGAGCCATTTATAACACGGGCACGATCACTCTCACGAACGACACTCTGTCCGAGAACCAAGCGAATGGGCGGGGAGGGGGACTCTTTAACTTAGGCACAGCCATCATCTCGCACAGTCTGTTCTCCGGCAACCAAGCGCTCGCCGCCCCCGGCAGCGCCGGCGGAGGACTGTATAACTCAGGCACAGCGATCATTTCGCAAAGTACGTTCTCAGGCAATCAAGCCGCCGCGGATGAGGGATATTTGGGGCTCGGCGGCGGAATCTACAACACGGGCGTTACCGGTGGCGGCACGCTGGTGCTCGAACACAGCCGGATCACATCGAATACGGCCAAGGCGGATGGTGGCGGCATCTATTTGAGCAGCAGCAGTCCCCCACCGACGCTGAGCCACACTACGGTAGCCGATAACACGCCGAACGACATCGGGCCGTAGACCCCGCTGCAGAGGAAAATCGCGCTCGATGGCGAGCACTAATCGCGCTCGCCCCGTGCGCCTTGCCGTACACTCGCCTCAGTAAACAAGTGGCGATCTGGTGATGCGCCGGAAACCTCCGAACGCCGGCAAGGGGCGCCGCACAGGCAGCAAGAACAAATATCCCCGCGCCTTCAAGGAAGCCCTCCTCGAAGCCTTCCTCGAGATTGGCGGCGCTGAGGCGCTCGCCGACTGGGCGCGCGACAACCGCACCGAGTTCTACAAATCTGCGCGCGGCTGATTCCCACCGAGATCAGCGGCCCGGACGGCGGCCCGATCCATGTCGCCAAAGTCGTCAATGAGCAGCTCCCAGACTGAGCACCGGATGCGCCGGGAGGGCGTGCAGTCGGCGGATTCGCGAACTTGGGCCGACGCGGCCGTAAACTAGGCCGATTTAGGCATGGGCAAGCGCAGTTCACGCGGCAACGCCGGTAAGGGCCGCCCGAGAGGCAGCCGAAACCGAACGACCCGCGCGTTTAAGGAAGCCTGCTTGCTGGTCTTCGAGGCGCGCGGTGGCATCGAGGCCTTCCTCACCTGGTCGAACCGCAACCCGACCGAGTTCTACAAGATCTGCGCGCGCCTCATCCCGCACGAAGTCTCCGGCCCCGACGGCGGCCCGATCCCGATCGCGAAGATCATCGATGAGCACGTCGAGCGGTGAACACCGGATGCGCTGGAACGGGGCGCAGTCGGCATGCCGTGACCGATGCCGCTGGCATCACGCAGGTGTGCCCATGGGTGTGCCCGACACTGGTCAATCGCTATCAATATCCATCTACCGGCATCAACGAGAGAGCGGCGGATCGCCAGGAAAAATCACCGATTTCGGCCTATTTTCGCATCGGCCGCGGCTCTTAAAATCCGCTGGCGCGAAAGCGCCGTCTGGGTTCGACTCCCAGCCCGGCCACTTTCGATTTCATCCAACGCGCACGGAGATTTTCGCTAGAACCCAAACGCTCTCCCGCGCAGGAGACGGCAATGAAAAGCTCTCAGCGGTCGCCTTCATACCTGAAACCGGACGGCTAGCGGACGTCATGACGATGATCCAGGTGTTGGCGTTCGACCCGACAGCTCGACGTTCGGCTGATGGCCTCGAGAAGCAACTCGCCAATGATCCTGTCAGCGCAGCATCATGGGCGTGCCACGCGGTGGGTGTACTCACTCCGCCGCTCGAAACACGGCTTTCAAGAGTCAGGATCGTCTCGGAATTCATAAGAAGGCCTGAGACCGTAGGGACGATCGACGACCCCGCGGCTTACTTTGGAGGCGTCCTGGACATGAATTGGGGACCACTGGACTGGGACTACCGAGACAGAATCCGATCACAGGTGATCTGGTTCGGTGGACAGACGGACCGAGCCATCGTCGGGCTAGGCAGCTCCAGTCGGCACTTGCTTGGCGGCTCGAAGGGCAGTGCGCCGGCTTCTATGCGGAGACGATGGGCCGGCCGGGATTGCCGCCGGGGATCTATTTCCGGTTGCTGCTGATCGGTTATTTCGAGGGCATTGACGCCGAGCGCGGCATCGCCTGGCGCGCGGCGGATTCGTTGGCGTTGCGCGATTTTCTGGGCGTGGGTCTGGAAGACGCGCCACCCGACCACTCGACGATTTCGCGGACGCGGCGATTGATAGCCCTCGAAGCGCATCGGGCCGTCTTTACCACAGGATGCGCGCCCGGCGCAGGGTGTTGTTTCACCCATTCGTGACTCGATCTTGGCCATACGAGCGTCATCCGGTAGTAGGTTGAGCCCGGGGTACGTGTCTCGACCATCGCGTCCGCGGCACGCCAGCTCCATAGCTCGACGTCAATCGCGCGGGAGTCGGCTGACACGCCCGCTTGCGACATCGACCTTCGCAGACGCAACGACGCAAAGTTATGCAGCGACGCGTTCGTAGCGATGATGGAGACCGCCGACCTGTGGAATCGCGATGATTGTGCCAGCGGTCGACGGCGAAATCGGCCGTGAAACCGGCGCGTCTTTGTCCAACGCCAAATGCGTGCGTGATAGTTCGTAATAGTCGACGTAGCGTTCCAACAGACGCTGTAAACCAGAGGCCGTGAAGATGATCACGTGATCGAGACACTCGCGGCGTACCGATCCGATGAACCGTTCGATCACTCCGTTTTGCCACGGCGACCGCGGTGCGGTGAGCACCTCGGTTATGGCCATCGCGTCCGCGGTGGCGTGGACTTCCGCGAACGTGAGATCCCGATCGCGAATCAGATAGCGCGGCGCATCGTCCCACGGGAAGGCTTCTCGCAATTGTTGCACCGTCCATGCCGCAGTCGGATGCTCCGTGACTGCAACGTGCACAACACGCCGCCGGTGGTGCGCGAGCATCACCAAGACAAACAACAGCCGACCTGTCGCCGTCGGTACGACGAAGAAATCGGCGGCCATAATCTGTTGAATGTGATTGGCTAAGAAGGTCCGCCAGGATTGGGACGGCGGTCGCCGGTGTCGCACGAGGTACTTCGCGACGCTGGCTTGACTGATCTCGATGCCGAGCTTCAGCAGCTCACCGTGAATGCGTGGAGCGCCCCAGAGGGGGTTCGCGTGCGACATCGTGCGAATCAGCGCGCGGACGTCGGATGAGACTGCCGGTCGCCCAATCGGATGACGACTCTTCCAGGTCCAGAAGCGGCGAAAGGCACGCCGGTGCCACGCGATGACGGTTTCAGGTCGGACGATGACGATAGCCGAGCGCCATTCGGTCCAGATCCGCGACAGCCAAACCCATAGCAGGCGGTCGGCTTGCGTCAGGTGGACACGCCGGCGCCGTGATCGTTGAAGAACTTGGAGCTGATGCCGCAAGGCGAGAATCTCGAGTTGCAGCGTCGCGCGAGAACGCACAGATACTCGAATGGTCTGAACGATCGAAATCAGGAGCGAGATCATCGACAGGAAGCGTATCCGCGAACGCCGACATCATCAACCGCTACAACGAGTACGAGATTTTCGGTAGGCACAGGCCGGAGATGCACTAGTGTTTAGCCGGGAGATTCCCATGATGCAGCGGACGATGGTCGACGCGCTCCCGATCGCCCTGAGCAGACCTTCGGAGCGGGTCGGCGAACGCACGCAGGTGACGTCGCGTCCGCTGCGATGGCTGCTCGTCGTCGGCTCTGGACGCTGCTCGTCCTCGCGTATACCACGCGGGGAAAGGTCCGCACCGGCTCGTTCGAATGGGTGCGCATCTCGTGGTTGGACGCTTTCAAGGCCGCCATCGCTCAGTGGTCGCCATGGGGCGTGTTGTCGGTCGCGATTTACTGGGTGAACAAGAAGCTGCGCTTCGTGCCAGACGCACTGGTGAAGCGCCTCCTCATCTACGTTCCGCTCAGTATCGCGTTCACGGTCGTCTACACGTATCTCTATCGCGGCGCGACAGTGTTGCTCGACGCGCCGTGCGACCCGCAGTGGGTTGGATTGACGATTGCCGAAACGGCGTCGCATGTGACCTATCGCCTCGGCACGTTCGTCTACTGGGCGATTGCGGGGATTTGGGTGTCCCTCGAATATCAGTGGCTGCGCCAGCCGATTTGATCCCCGATGAAGAACGGCCAGTCACCGTGGTGCTGATGGGCGTCTCGGGTTCCGGCAAGTCGACCGTAATGAAGCGCATGGTGGAGCGGCTCGGTTGGCTTGCTGCGGAGGCCGACGATTTCCACTCCGCCGCGAACGTCGCGAAGATGTCAGTCGGCCGACCGCTGACCGACGACGACCGGTGGCCGTGGCCGAATGAAATCGCCGCCTGGATCGCCGAACGTGAGAAGGCCGCGGAGAACGCCGTGGTCACGTGCTCGGCGCTCAGGCGGAGGTACCGCGACTTCCTTCGGAACGGGCATCCATCCGTTCACTTCGCGCATCTCGTCGTCGATCGAAAGGTCCTGGAGCGCCGGATGGACCGGCGTTGCGGACACTACATGCCGTCGTCGCTGCTCGGCTCTCAGCTGGACACACTCGAGC
>JBKPDW010000040.1:0-15514 GCA_046728115.1 Acidobacteriota bacterium
TCGGGGATGCATCATTGCTGTTCGATGCGATAGGCCGCCGTCATCATCGCGCACCGACGCCTTGTGTCACCTTGACGTTCTGATTCGCGTTCCCACCCGAAAACGTCTCTTTCGCGCCACCCGGCCAGCGCACTTCGATGCGGTCGTACGTTGAGGCGTCGCCGAGCCCGATGTGCACGCGCGGGTCGTTTTGCGAGATGAAGCCCGAACCGCTCTGCACTTCTCCCGACAGGCGCCGTCCGCCGGCGAACACCTGCACGCGCGCACCGATCGCGTCGCGATTTGCCGTCGTGCCGATGCACTGCACGAGTAGCCAGTTCTTTCTGGCGCCGAAGTTCTTCAAGAGGCTTGGCCGGGCGCCCAGGTTCGCGACGACGACTTCGAGCGAGCCGTCGTTGTCGAGATCGCCCGCTGCCGATCCGCGCGACGACTGCGCTTCGGCGATGCCGGCGCCCGATGTACTCGACAGGTCTTTGAACCGCCCGCCGCCGACATTCCAATAGAACAACCGCGGCTGCCGATAGTGAATCTCCGGGCGCCGCTCGACCTCCGGGTACACGTGGCCGTTGATGAGCAGCAGGTCGCGACGGCCGTCGTGATCGACATCGAGAAAGTGCGCGCCCCAGCCGACATACTCCATATAAGCGCCGAGTCCGGATTGGAACACGCGATCCTCGAACGTGCCGTCGCCACTGTTGTGGTACAGGTTCGGCACGTCGTCGCTGAAATTCGTCTTGAGGATGTCGTAGTGGCCGTCCTCGTCGTAATCGGCGACCGCAACGCCCATGCCGCCCTGCTCCTGCCCATCGTCGTTCAGCGCCACGCCTGACAGCAGGCCGACGTCTTCGAACGTCCCGTCCTTGTTGTTGTGATAGAGCAAGCTCGGCGTCGAATCGCACGCGACGTATACATCCGGATACCCGTCGTCATCGAAATCCGACGCGACGGCCGTGAACGCGTAGCACCCTCGCGCCGCGCCGATGCCGCTCGCCGTCGAGACGTCGGTGAACTTCCCCTGGCCGTCATTGTGAAACAGGCGATTGCGCGAGAACGGCAGGCCGCGCGGGCCGCACATGACCGGCATCCCCTTCCACTGGCAGTAGCCGCCGGCGCCCGGCTCGGGAATGCGGCTGCGATCGAATTCGAGATAGCTGGTGACGATGAGGTCGAGGCGGCCGTCGAGGTCGTAGTCGAAGAACGAACATCCGGTATCCCATCGGGTCGGCGCCCGCAGCCCGGCGGCTTCGGTCACGTCGCGAAACGTGCCGTCGCCCTCGTTGTGATAGAGAACGCTCTGGCCGTAATAGGTGGCGAAGAGATCGCGCCGGCCGTCGTTGTCGTAGTCGCCGACGCAGACGCCCTGTCCCCAGCCGGTGCGGGTCAGACCGGCGCGCGCCGTGACGTCCTCGAAACGAAGCCCGCCGCGATTGCGATACAGGTGCCCCGTCGCCGCTTTGCCGGCACCCTCGCCGTCGAGGATCGTGCCGTTGGCGATGTACACGTCCATGAGGCCGTCGTTGTCGAAGTCGAGCAGGGCGACGCCGCTGCCAGTGGTCTCGAGGATGTATTTTTTCGCATCCTGGCCGCCCGAGACATTTTGCGCCGTCAGGCCCGCGTCCGCGGCGATGTCGCGGAAGTCGACGGTGATAGGCGGCAGGTCGGTTTCAATCGGCCTGACCGGGCGGACCGCCCTTCGCGTGCCGCCCATTCCCTGCTGGCCGTGCGCGGGGCCCCACGACAGCGCCGCGAGGGCGGCGGCGACCGTCGCGGATCTGAACACCCGGCCGTTGGTGCACTTTGCGACAAACTTCAACACACCGGATTCCCGCGCGCAACGCCGCCCAGCAATTCGTGAAGAAAGCGAAAAGCCGCTTGACGCCGCAAATCGTATACGATATAGCATCCCGGTCGGGATCCGTGTCGCTCAATTGTCGGTCTGCGTCGCGCACGCGAGGGGAGATCGCATGAAAGCGAAGCCGGTTTTTGCGGCCGCTCTGCTCGTCGCGCTCGTCGCGGCCGGCCGTCCCGCGTGGGCCCAGTTTATCAGCACGATCGAGGGTACCGTCTTCGATCCGACCGGGCTCGTCACTCCCGGCGCGGCGGTCACGCTCGTCAATATGGAGACGGGCGTTTCGCAGAACGCGGTCACGAATCAGGCGGGCTACTTCCGCTTCCCGTCGCTTCCCGCCGGCCAGTACCGGCTGCGTGTCGAGCTGCAGGGATTCCGGACGCTCACGCAGGAGGACATCCGGCTCGCCGCCTCCGAGATCAAGACGATCAACCTCAAGCTCGAGGTGGGCAATACGGCGGAGAACGTCACCGTCACCGCCGCCGCCCCACTCGTCGAGACGGCTGAAGGCCGCGTCTCCGGATTGATCACCGAGAGCCAGGTGAAGGATTTGCCGCTCGTCGGCCGCAACTTCTACAACCTCGTCGTGCTGACGCCCGGTGTCAGCGGGCGCGCGGCCGGCGGCGGCCAGGCGTACGCACAGTCGAACGCGGACATCTTCATCAACGAATACAGCGTCAACATGAACGCGAACGGCGCCCGGACCGAGTCGAACAACTTCATGGTCGATTCCTCCACGATCAGCTCGAGCCAGCGCAGCGGCGTCGTCAACGTGACGCCGAATCCGGAGGTCGTCGAAGAAGTTCGCGTCGCGGTGAACAACTTCTCCGCCCAGTACGGGCGGAACGGCTCCGTGCTGGTCAACATCGTCACCAAGAGCGGCAGCAACACGTATCGCGGCAGCGGCAGCCTGTTCTACACGAACAACAATCTCCAGGCGCGGAACAGCTTCGAGAAACAACAGGGCGTCGTGATTCCCGACTTCGGCCGGACCGAGGTCTCCTGGGGGGCGGGCGGACCGATCAAGCGCAACCGCACCTTCTTCTTCACGTCTGGCGACGTGCTCCGGTCGGACGTCGCGATCAGCCGGACCGGCACGATTGTGACGCCGCAGTTCATCCAGCTCATGAAGGCGAACCGGCCGAACGCCATTTCGACCTACGTGATGAGCACGTTCCCGGCTTCGTTCTCGGCCGATCGCAACTTCAAGACGGCGGGCGCCCTGCTGGGCGCAGGCTGCTCCGGCAGCGGCGCCATCAGCTCACCGGTCGGACCGATTCCGTGCGATCTGCCCGTGACCGGCGAGGGCACGTTCAACACCACCTCGCCGCGCGAGGGTCTGCAGTGGACGGTGCGAGGCGATCACTACTTCAACGGCAACAAGGATCGGGTCTTTGGCTCGTTCAACCGGACGAGCGTCGACAAGGTGCTTTTCGGCACGCCGGATGTCTACCCGGATTTCAATACGATCTCGCCGACCAACTCGATGCACTTCAACAGCAACTGGACGCGGGTCCTGTCATCGAACAAGTTGAACGAAGCCTCGTTCTCCTGGGTGCACGTCTACGGCAACCTGCCGCTGAATCGCCCCGATGTGCCGGGCATTCAGGTGACGGGCATCGAGCGTTACCAGACGACCTGGGGACCGAACGATTTCAGCCAGAACAACTTCGAGTTCCGCGATGTCGTCAGCTGGACGCGGACGGCGCACACGCTGAAAGTGGGCGGCGAATATTCGCGCGGCCACGCGGACAACGAAGGGTCGCGCGTCTTCAGCCGGCCGATCTACACCTTCAACAGCGTATTCGACTTCGCCGCCGACAGCCCGTCCAGGGAAGACAACCTCGCCATCAACCCGGTCACAGGCGCCCCCGTCACCGATCTGCTGCGCCTCCACCGCACGAACGAGCTCGCCGCCTTCGGGCAGGACGAGTGGAAGGTGAAACCGAACCTGACGCTGAGCCTCGGTCTGCGGTATCAGGGGTACCTGAATATCTACAACGCGGCGGGCACGATGACCGCGATGCAGTTCGCGCAGCGAACCGACAATCTCGAGAACGATCTGCGGACGGCGCAGGTGATTCAACGCGAGTATCCGCTGGACGGCGGGCGATGGGGCGGCGGCCTCCACTCGTTGGCGCCACGACTCGGATTCGCATGGGATCCCACGAGGGAAGGCAAGATGTCGATGCGCGGCGGGTGGGGCCGGTTCTACGAACGGATGTCGAACCAGCTCTGGGATTCGGAGTACACGAACCTGCCGAAGTTCGCCGTCACGACGGCAACAACCTTCGATGTGGTGAAGCCGTTGTTCGCGCTCGGCACGACGCAGGAGAAGCCGTACAACTATCCGCGGCCGCCGGGCCTGACCGGCGGTCTCAACCCGGAAGGCGGCCTGATCAACGGTCGTGCGAAGGCCGATCTGCTGGACCCGACCATCGGCAACATGTACCTCGACAACTGGTTCGTCGGCGTCCAGCGCGAGGTCGCCCGGCAGGTAGCGGTCGAGGCCGACTACATCGGGTCGCACGGCAACAACATGTTCCTCCGGTACAACGTGAATCGCTTCAACGGCGATCTGTTCGACGGCCGGTTCGACGGTCTCATGCCGGGCTTCTCGTCGGTGCTGTACGGCCAGGCGATCGACAAGAGTCACTACAACGGCGGAACCGTTGCCCTGCGCGTCAACCGCAGCGACGTGCAGTTCGGTACGGCCTACACGATCGGCAAGGCTGTCGACTACTCGAGCACGATCACGCCGGCGCTTCAGCGGCCGGATGCATTCGGCCCCGCAGTTCAGGACGAAGGACCCTCTGACGCCGACTTCCGCCACAAGCTGTCCATGTCGGTGAACTGGAGGATTCCCGGACCGTCAACCGGCGTCGCGAGAACGATCGCAGGCGGTTGGCAGCTCGGCACCGTCATGATCGCGCAGAGCGGAGCGCCGTTCACCGTGTACTGCAACGGCGTGTCGTTCACGCCCATTCGTGACGCGTCAGGGCGGATTATTGGCAACAGCGGCTGCGACTACAACGCCGACGGCGAGGGAGGCGATCGGCCGAACACGCCGTCGTTCGGGTCGACGATCGACACCAGCAACGACGCGTTCATCGCAGGCGTGTTCAAGAAGTCGGACTTCGGAACGCCGACGCCCGGGACGCAAGGTAACCTCGGCCGGAACACGTACCGCGGCCCTCATTACTTCAACGTCGATCTCTCGTTGATCAAGGCGTTCCGCGTTCCGTGGATGACTACACCCGGCGCGGACGCGCAGTTCAGGATCGACATGTTCAACCTGCTGAACAACACGAACCTCACACAGCCGGACGGCAACTTGTCGAGTCCGCTGTTCGGCCGATCGACCTCCGCGCTCGCAGGCCGCATCGTCCAGTTCTCCGGCAGGTTCATGTTCTAAGATGAGCCGATGAAGCTGGCAGCCGCTCTGCTGGCGGCGAGTGCAGCGCTCCCTTCGGCCGCGCACGCCGGTCAGGAATGCGGACCGACGCCGTACGAGTGCGCAGCCTTCTACGTGGGCCGCGGCGACTTTCCCGCGGCTCTTCGTATCATCGACGATCTCCTCGCGAAGTCGACGGCCGACCTCAAGACACTCAACCTTGCCGGCATCGCGCTGACCGGCGTCGGCCGGCGCGACGCTGCCAACGCGCGCTTCCGTGACGCGCTGCGCATCGACCCGGCGTTCTATCCTGCCCGGAAGAATCTCGCGATTAACGAATTCGACGCCGGCCGCGTCGACGATGCCTATCGAGATCTCGAGCAGGTGTTGGAGCTGGCGCCGGGCGACGAGGTGGCGCACGTGTACGTCGCCGAAATCGAATTCCAGCGAAAGCGTCCCGCTGCGGCGCTGCCGCACTACGGCAAGGGCATCGTCCGCGTGATGCAGAACACCGGATGGATGCTGCACTACGCCTCGTGCCTGCTCGACGGACACGACACGGCGACGGCGCTCAGGGTGCTCGCGAAGCTGCCGGACGGCGATGCCGCGAGCCGGTTCGAGGCTGGCCTCTTGCTTGGGCGCGCTGGGATATATGCGGAAGCCGCGCGGCTGTTCGCCGCCGCCCGCTCGGGCTACAAGGATCCGTACGTCGCCGGCTACAACGAAATGCTGATGCGCGTGGAGGCCGCCGACTACGACGGCGCAGTGCGCGTCGCTCACGAGCTCGTCGACGGCGGAATGAGGACCGCGGAGCTGTACAACCTCGCCGCGCAGGCCCACGTCAAGGCGGGCCGCGTCAAGGACGCGTACGATGCGCTTCGGACGGCGACCCAGATCGCGCCGGACGCGGAGGAGAATTACGTAGACCTCTCGACCATCTGCATCGATCACCAGAACTTCGAGCTTGGCGTCGAAATCATCGATATCGGCCTGGGTCACCGCCCCGACTCGGCGCTCCTGCACCTGCAGCGAGGGGTGCTGATGGCGATGCAGGCACAGCTGGGGCCGGCCGAAACCGAATTCGATGCCGCACGCCGCCTGGCGCCGGACGTGCCGGCGCCGTACGCCGGGCTCGCCATGATCTGGATGCAGACAGGACAGACCGCCAAGGCGGTGGACGTCCTTCGCGACGCCGCAGCCCGCCAGCGCAATCACATCGTGCCGTACATGTTTGCGGTCGCGCTCGTCAGGTCGGGCATCGATCCGGCTGCGAACGAAGCCGCGGAGGCGATCGATGCGCTGCAGACGTCGATTCGGTTGAACCCGCAGTTCGCACCGGCGCACAGCGAGCTCGGGCGCCTTCTGCTCAAGCGCGAGGACCTCGATGGCGCCGCGGGCGAGTTGGAGCAGGCGGTTGCGCTGGACGGCGGGAACACCGCCGCTATCTACAATCTCGCCCAGACATACCGACGAAAGGGGGATCGCGCGCGGGCCGCCGATCTCCTCGCACGCCTCAGCGAACTGAACGCCCAGGAGCGGGGCGACGATCCGGCGGCGGAGCTGAAGCGAACCGTGATCAGGATCGTGAAGGATGGTTCGACGGCGAAGCCTTGATCGCCATTTCCTGTGTTGCCTCATCGCCGCCGGCGCATTCTCGCCGTGCGCGATCGCCGCGCTGGCGGAGGCGGGGCAGACACCGGCCGTCCGGCACCGCGAGGCGGCACTCGCCTTGCTGCGCGACGGCGACGCGCAATTGTCGCTGGCCGAGATCCGTGCTGCGCTCGCGATCGATCCAAACGACGCGGCATCGCACGACGTGCTCGGCGTCATCCTCGGCGAGTCGGGACAGGTCGGCCTGTCCGTATCCGAGTTCCGCGAGGCGATCCGCCTTGACCCTGATTCCGTTGATGCTCATTTTCATCTCGGCCTCGCGCTCGAACGCACGGATAACCCGCGTGACGCGATTTTCGAGTACGAACGCGCGCTGCTGCTCAAGCCCGAGCTGCTCGAAGCGCGATACGGACTCAGCTCGGTCTGCGCGAAGATCGACGACCTGAGCGGCGCGATCGGTCTCCTGCGCGACATCGTCGACGCGATGCCGCAGCTCGCCGAAGCCCGGCACAACCTCGGATTGAATCTCTGGAATCGGTACAAGCGCTCGACGGGCAAGCGGCCGCAGAAGGATCTGGAGGATGCGCGCGACGAGCTGCAAGCGGCCGTCGAGCTGGCGCCTGGCGGTGCGGCATTCCACGCTGCGCTCGGACAGCTGCTCGCCGAAACCCAGGACCTCGATGCGGCGGTCGAGCAGCTCCGAGCCGCTGTGTCACTGGCGCCGGCAGACGCCGAGCACCTCTACAATTTGGGCCTCGCTCTGCGCCTGGCAGGCACAGCGGAAGAAGCGGAAAGGCAATTCCGCGCGGCAATCCGCCTGAATACGCGTCACGCGCTCGCGTATCGGGCGCTCGGCCTCGTCCTCCGGCAGAAAGGCGACTACACGGAGGCCGCCGACGCGCTGCGCCTCTCGATCGACACGCGCCCAGACGACGCGCAGGCGCATCATCTGCTGGCGACGGTCCTGTTGAAGCTGGATCGCGCGGACGACGCTGTCGCGCAGCTTCGCGAAGCGATCCGCCTCGATCCGACGATGACTGAGGCGCGCGTCACGCTCGCGCAGACGCTCGCGAGAAGCGGGCACATCACAGAGGCGCGCGCACAGCAGGCCGAGGTCGAGCGGCTCAACGCGGAGAACGCGGACCACGGGCGTGCGTTGGTACTGTTGCAGACCGCCGTCGATCGGCTCGAAAGAGGCGACGTCGCGCGTGCAATTGACGACCTGCGCGAGGCGGCCGCGTTGAGTCCGCAATTCGCCGAGACGCATTACCAGCTCGGTCTAGCGCTCGCTCGATCAGCCGTTCACGCGGAACAAGCCGAGCCCGCATTCAGACGCGTCCTCGCGCTGGATGGCGGGCGTGCGGCTGCGCACTATCAGCTCGCGCTGCTCGTTTCGAAGCGCGATCGCGCCGCCGCCGGTGGCGAGCTGCGCGTAGCGCTCGCGATCGAGCCCGGACTGGTCGACGCGCACCGCGCGCTCGCGCGGCTCGCGGCAGATGATCGGAACTGGACGGTCGCGGTTGCTGAGCTTCAGAAGGTCGTCATCTGGACCCCGCGGATCGCAGACGCGCATTTCGATCTGGCGGCCGCGTTGAAAGCGGCGGGCGATGCCGGCGGCGCGGCGCGCGAGACGGCGATCGGCCAGCGACTCCAGCTGGCGGCTCGTCCTCCTCGCTGACCGCCAGGTCCGGCTGCTCCGCGGCGCTCTCGAGAAAGCGCATATACGATTCGAACGCACGCCGATTGTGCTGGCGCACTGTCGCCTCGAGCTTCTGGAGATCCCGCTCGCGCATCGCGGCGAGGATCGTCCGATGCTCCTGCTGGGCCTGCTCGGCGCGTCGAACGAGGACGCCGCGGAAGAAGTAGCGCCGGACGCGATCCCAGCGCGCGAGAACGCGCGCGGTCATCTCGCCGAGCATCGGCAGCCCCGGCAGCGCGCCGATCGTCAAATGGAAGCGCGTGTTCATGGCGGCCCACTGCGCGTGCCGTTTCGTCGCAACCGCGCGATCCATCTCGGCGACCATTTTTGCGAGTGCGTCGATCTCGCCGGCAGTCGCCCGCTCGGCGACGATACGCGAGGCGACCACCTCGAGCCCTTCGAGCACGGCGAAGACGTCCTGAATCGATTCGGGTGAAATGGGCGCGACCGTCACGCCGGTGTGCGGCACGGTGACGACGAGGCCTTCGGACTGCAGCATCTGTATCGCTTCCCGGACGGGAATGGTGCTGACCTGCAGATGCCGCGCGAGATCGTCGATCACCAGGCGCTCGCCCGGACGGAGCTCGCAGCGCATGATGGCGTCGCGCAGCGTCTGATAGGCGAATTCCTGCTTGGTCCGGTGTCGGCTCCCACGCTCGACGTCTATCGGCATGATGGCGGCAGCCCTCGCTAACAGGCAGGGAATCTGCCAGATATGATATAGCGGTTTCCGTTTTGAACGTCCCCGTCAGCGCACGATGCGAATGAGATGATCCGTGAATGAGTGATGCATTTCACGGACCTCGTATTTCGGCATGTGACAGGTGACGCAGCCGGTCGACGCAACCTTGCACGCTGGAGACCCAGGCTCCGATGGCGCCGTGCCTCGCGCGGCATGGCACGCGAGGCCGCGGGCGTCGTAAGATCCGGCATCACGCACGAGAGGCCGATGCGGGGTGTGGCACGCGATGCACGTGAGCCGCCGATCGCCGCCGCTCCAGCACTTGCGGGATAGCAATCGGTAGGGCTGCGAACGGAGCGCCGCAATTCCTTTCTCGTCCGCAAGCTTCACGTCCCAGAACGTCGTATGGCACGCCCCGCAGAAGTCGACGGAATCGGCGGGGTCGAGGTGTGCCGGGTTCAGAATCGCAGCCTTTCCTTCAGCGGTTCGCCGCTCCCGCATCGCGGAGACGTGGCGGCGTCCAGGCCCGTGACACGCTTCGCACGTGATCCCTGGGGTCGCGGCGCCCGGCTCGAACACCTCCTGCGCGACCGCCGCCGTCGAATGGCAACCGAAGCATCGCCGGACTTCCACACCGCCGACCATGCGTCCCATTGCCTCGCCAACGGTTCGCGGCGTGTCGTCACCGCGCGCCGGCGTAAAATCGAGTCCGCCGATACCCTCGTAGTAACTGACGCGCGCCTCGCGGAACGCGCCGTCGCGTTCGAACAGAAACGACTGCCCCACTTTTCCAACGCCAAACGTCCACGCGATCGGGATGGACACAGCGCCGGCGCCGTCGGCCACCGTATAGGTGCTGCCTTCGGCCGTCGTCGCAATCTCGTAGGTGTAGTTGGCCGCTTTGAATGTGAGCCGCCGGTGGGCGCGCAACGGCTCGGAAGCCCTTGCGGGCGTCAACGTCTGCGCCATCGACGTCGTCGCTTGTGTCGCTCCGTGAGCGGCGTGACATTCGGTGCAGGTGGCGGCGCCGGCATAATCGGTCCGGGCCGCGGCCCCTTTGGTTGGCCACCAGCCCGGATCCTGAAGCCGGTCCGCAGTCGCCATCTGCGCTTCGAGCACGGCAGCCGCGGTGGCGGCACCAAACACAGCAGCTGCGACGGCCATTTTCAAATCAGCGCTCCGTGGAGACGCAGACAATTGTCAACCGGTATGCTCACCTGATCATGTCGAGTGGCTCGAGGCGGCGCAAGTTTTCAGACGACCGCACCACCGAGCCGTCGCGTCGAACCGAGCCTCGACGCCACGCGCAACTTGTCCGCCATTTGTTCGGCTTCTAGTCGTAGGCCCGGGCGAACAGTCCGCCGATGCTGGACGCGGCCAACTGGTGGCCCTTGACAGCGGCCAGGAACGCCTCGCGGGTCAGGCCCGGTGACAAGGTCGGTTCCACGTCCAGCGCCATCACCGTGATCAGGTAGTGATGCTGACCATCGCCGCGCGGCGGACAGGGGCCGAGGTAATTGGCGTTGCCGCGAGTCCCGCTGCCGCCGGTGAAATTCCTGCCGGCCGTGCCATCGCCCTCTGCGAGTTCATGCACCCTCGGCGCGATGTTGTATGCAACCCAGTGCGAGACGCCCGCGCCCGCTTGGCCGTCGATGTCGTACATCAGGATGGCGAAGCTCCTGGTGCCCTCAGGCGCATTTGTCCAGGCAAGCTGAGGCGAGACATTCTGCCCCGGGCACGGACAGATCTCGGTCGAGCCGGGCCTGCAGGGGCGTTTCGGATCGTCGGCGGCGAAACGGATCGGGATGCGCGCGCCGTCTTCGATCGACGTCGAACTGAGAGTGAAATACGATGCCGCCTGCGTACCAGGCAACGCCGCGATCATCGCCGCGCTCAACGCCAGGCTCAGTTTGCGCATGGGCACCAGGCACACAGGACGACGCCGATCGCGTGCCGCGCGGAAGAAAAACGCAATTAGCGTGGCAGCTTATCACGATGGCGGCCGGACAACCACGCCACGAGAATCTTGAACGGCCACTATCAGCGCCCATGAGTTCACAACGTCTGCTCCAGGCGCGACTTCGCTACGGTATCGGCAGCGGTCCCCATGATCAAGTCGCAAGGAATCAGGGCTTGGCGCACGTTCGGGCGAAGTCCCACGCGGCGTCGTCCACGGGAATGCCATCGCGCGCGTGTTGGCGGCGTGCGGTGAGCGTGCGCTGACCCGGGTATCGCGTGCGCAGGTCGCCGACGATCGCGCCGGCGATCCGCGCGATCTCCTCTGCGCTGCTGAGCGCCGAGACGTCGATGGCGATGAACACCTGCGACAAGTTCGTTTCCCGCTCTGGCGCGGCGGGTATTTCGTGTGTGGCGCGACCGGCGGCAAGCGTGGCGGCAATCGCGTCGAGCATGATCGAGAGACCCGTTCCTTTCCAGAATCCGATGGGCAGCGGCCGGCGCGACGCCTCGATGGCAGCGGGGTCGCGTGTGAGAGCGCCGCTCGCGTCGAACCCTCCCGCCACGGGCAGCATCTCGCCGCGCGCGCGGTAGGCGGCCAGCGCGCCGTACGAGAACTGTGACATCGCCATGTCGAGCACGAGATGGCCTTCCGGGCGCGGCAGCGCAATCACGAGCGGGTTGTTACCGATTCGTGGCTCGTCGAGGCCCCAGGGCGGCAGGTTGGGAAGCGTGTTCGACCAGCAGACGCCAATCACGCCCGCGTCGGCGGCCTGCCAGCCGTATGTCCCACCGCGCATCCAGTGATTGGTGTTGGCGAGGGCGACGCAGCCGATGCCGTGGGCGCGCGCGCACGCGATAGCGGTATTCATCGATTCCCACGCATTGAGCGCTCCCACGCCGCAGCGTCCGTCCCAGCGTTCCAGTCCGCCGGCTGCCGAGACGCGCTGCGCGCGCGCCGTCGCGTTGACGACTCCGCTGCAGATCATCGCGACGAGACGAGGGAACATATTCAGACCATGGGACGAAACGCCGTCGCGCGTCGAGTCGGCGATGATCTGCGCACAGCGCCGCGCGCGCTCTTCCTCGAGGCCGACGTTCTCCAGCGCACGCGTCAGGGTGTCGGCGAGTTCCTGGTAGTCGACAGTCACGAGCAGACCGTGCGGCGGGCTCTCACAACGCCGAGTCGCTTCGCGCGAATGCCCACGTGGCGTCCCCAGCCAAGGGCGAACGTTGACGGAATATCAAGGGCGGAGCCCTTGGCTGGTTCGTGCGCGTCGAGTTTCATCATCGCCCGCCTCGCTCTCCGTCGCCGCGACATGCGCGTCGCGATTTGTCCTTTACTTTACCGGTAAAGGGTGATATCTGATCCGCGCAAAACGATTGCCTTTAGCCCTCGCCAGTCGGCCGCGCCGATGGAGGTCACCATGTGTGTCACTCGATCGCTGTCCCGGCTCATCGTAGGACGTTCACTGCTGCTGATCGTTCTGCTGTGGCCTGCACACGTCTTCGGCCAATCGACCGCTGAAATTCGAGGAGTTGTTCAGGACCAGAGTGGAGCGATCCTGCCGGGCGTCACGGCGACAGCGATCAACGAGCTCACCGGCCTGGAGCGAACGACCACGTCCGACGAGGGAGGCCGCTTCAATATCCCGCGCCTGCCCGTCGGCACCTATCGCGTCGAAGCGACGCTCCAGGGGTTTCGAAAATTTGCGACCGCGCCGTTCCGGCTCGACGTCGAAGACATTCGGCAGGTCACGATCGTCATGGAGGTCGGTGCTGTCGAAGAAGGCATCACGGTCTCAGGCGCCTCTCCCACAGTCGAAACGGTCGGCGGCACGCTCAGCCAAATCGTTGACGAGCGGCGCATCCGCGAGCTGCCGCTGAACGGCAGAGATCCGCTGCAGCTCCAATTGCTCCTGCCCGGAGTCGTCGTCGGGAATGGCGCGACGACGATGCAGCAGCAGGGCGGCATCTCGGTCCACGGGCTTCGTGGCATCTCCAACAACTACATGCTGGACAGCGGCGACAACAACGACGTGCTGGGCGGGGTCGCGGCCATCGTTCCAAACCCGGACGCGCTGGAAGAGTTTACCGTTCAGACCAGCAACTTCGGAGCCCAGTATGGGCGCAACATGGGCGCGGTCATCAACGCCGTGACCAAGTCAGGCACCAATCAGTTCCACGGAAGCGGGTACGACTTCACGCGCAACGATGCACTCGATGCGAAGCAGTTTTTCGCGCTCCAAAAAGGCGAACTGAAGCGGTATCAGTACGGCGGCACGACCGGAGGGCCGGTCGTCCATGATCGCGCGTTCTTCTTCGTCGCCTACCAGGGCCTCAACGAAGACAAAGGCGACAGCAGGTCCAATCTCACGGTTCCGACCTCTGCGGAACGAAGCGGCGATTTCTCGCAGTCCAGCATCAAACCTCGCGATCCA
Source organism: Acidobacteriota bacterium (assembly GCA_046728115.1). Lineage (GTDB taxonomy): Bacteria > Acidobacteriota > Vicinamibacteria > Vicinamibacterales > CAVVIG01 > CAVSWN01. The sequence continues at coordinate 13,633 of JBKPDW010000040.1, forward strand.
CTGACAGGGCAGCTCTTTCCGAACAACCAGATTCCGCTGAGTCGTTTCGATCCGGCCATTATCAACTTCATGAATGCCCTGGTTCCGCCGCCCAATTCATCGGGTGGACGCTATATCTACAACGCGCCGCAAACAAAGGACGGCTGGCAGTTGATGGGCCGCGTGGACACACAACTCACGCCTGGGCAGCGGCTGTTCGGTCGGGTGTTCTACGATACGAACGACACGATCAATACAGCGAACTCGACCTCGGCCGGCAGCTTGCCGCTCATCCACGCCAAGGTTTCGTTCAAAACGTGGAACGCCGCCCTCAATCACACGGACATCATCAGCTCGCATCTGCTCAATTCCGCGCAGTTCACGTTCGCGAAGACAGACCTGTTCCGTGGGCCCTTACCGGTTGGAGACGATCTCAACTACCAGAAGCTCGGCGTGAAGGTGAACTACGCGACGGCGGATCCGGGCGTCACGCTGGCGACGATGTGGCGCGGCGGCGTTTCCGGGTATTGGGACATGAATCAGGACGCGTACGAGCCCGACGATCGCCCCGTCGTTCAGCTGAAGGACGACATGAGCTACAGCCGAAGCGGTCATGTGCTGAAGTTCGGAGGCGAGTATCGCTGGGCCGCCAACAACCGGACGGCTGCGAACAACAACGACCCCGTTTTCACGTTCAACGGCCAGTACACCGGCAGCCCGCTCGCCGATTTCCTCCTGGGGAAAGCCGCCAATGTGCAGCAATTCTCGGTGCGGCACAACAAGGGACGCGCGCAAACGTTTGCCGCGTACGCGCAGGACGATTGGGAGGTTGGCTCGCGCCTCACGTTGTCGTTGGGCGTGCGTTGGGAACCGTTCTTTGCCTTCTATGAAGTGGACCAGCCGCAGCCCGTCTTCCGTCCCGGCCTGCAGTCGACGCTGCTGCCGACCGCGCCGCTTGGGCTGCTCTATGCGGGCGATCCGGGCATTCCTCGGGGAGGGCATCCAACGCTGTGGTCGAACATTGCTCCACGTCTGGCGGCAGCCTGGAGCCTGGACAAGAAGACCAGCGTTCGAGCTGCCTATGGCAAGTTCTATGACACCGCGCGTTTTTTCAACTTCCCCAAGACCCTGGTGTTTACGCCTCCGTATTCGGTGAGCCGCACGACCAACGATGTTCAGTTCAGCGATCCGTATGCAGGCAAGGACAATCCGTTTCCCTACCTGGCGCCGGAGACTCCGCAGGAACTCGCCAACTATCAGTTCCTCCGCCCGGTGCGTGTCACATCGTATCCGGCGAATTTCTCGTCCGGATACGCTCAGCAATGGAACGTCAGCATCCAGCGTGAGCTGATTGGAAATCTCGTCCTGTCGGCGGCGTACATCGGCACCAAGGCAGACGACCTCCCGACGACGCGGCAAATAAATCCCGCCGTGTACGGGCCGGGCGCAACGCTGGCCAACCGTCAACAGAACCGTCTGTATCCGGAGTTCGAAAGCATCTCGAGCTTCGATCCAATCGGGAGGTCGCGGTACCACGGCCTGGAGCTGACCCTCAACAAGCGATTCAGCCGCGGATATTCGATTCTGGCCAGCTACACGCTCAGCAAGGCGAAGGACAACACCAGCAGCGACGATGGTTTCAATGCGCAGGATCAGCTCAACCCCGACGACAACTGGGGTCTCGCGGATACCGACCAGCGTCACCGCTTCGTAACGTCGTTCGTGTGGGAGTTGCCTTCTCCGGATGCGGGACCGGCGAAGGCAATGCTTGGAGGCTGGCAGTTCAATGGGATCGTGACGCTCTCCAGCGGGACACCCTTCACGATCTCGAGCGGACGAGACGCGGCGCTGAACTTCAACACCACGCGCGCCAACGTGATCGGCGATCCGAACCTCCCAACGG